>CAZTZX010000057.1:0-7614 GCA_964618175.1 uncultured Syntrophomonas sp.
CGGTTAATTCATCCGCACGAACATTGGTAAACCAGGATTGTTTTCCTGCACGAGCCACTGGTGTACGTGCAGCCTCCACTACATAAACATTCTGCATTAGATTTCCCCCTTAGTAAAATTTTTTCGCTCTACACACAGGTATTTTAAATACCTGACCACGCCATAACACTTATTCGCCTTCAATTATGTGAAATCCTTCTTAAATAACAATAATAAAACTGGTTTGGTACATAATTACTTATGAAGAAAAACCTCCTAATATGAATTAAGTTACAAGATCAACAAAAATAAATCGAAAGATAGACAGGAGAAATAGGTGTAATTGTGGAAATTAACAAAATTAGAGCTATATGTGGGGAAAGGGGATAGCAATGACCGAATATTTGTTTTATGTGAGTCTGGTGTTTATTCCTATCGCGTGCTGGATCGCCTACCTGCTCTACCAGGATGCCTTTGATATAATGACCACGATCATGGTTTTGATTTTATCCTATCTGATGATCACGGCATTTCCTTTTAGCATACAACACCTGGGGACAGGGGTTACCATAATGGTGTATAGTGTCATGTTAATAATTCTGATTATGATAATCAGTAAACCGGAACTATTTAGTTTTTCCAGGCAACGGGATAATTTTAGCCCGGAGTTAGCGGGTGAATCATCTTTAACGGTCGCTGGTGGGGAAACCACCATCTTTCCTTTGATGGTACCTGCTGCCAAGTCGCAGCAGCCTGAGATCCAATTTCAGGTAGAAGTTACTAACGACTCCAGCCTACCGGATGTTGTGGCCGTGGTGCCAATAGAAGTTGCTGAGAATACTAGCCATGACTTACCAACTGAGCTGGTTTATAGTGATAGTATTGCTGATACGAACCTATTAACGGACTTTTCAGCCCAGGTTGATGACGAAGTAACCGGCCTGCCCGGGGGCGACCTTGTCATGGAAATGATCCCCGCGGAAGTGGAGCCAGTCGTGGTAATGGAAGGTGATAACAGCAGTTCACCCGATGAGCTTGATAAAGAGGTAATAGCCGATCATTATAGGGAAGAGACCTTGCCAACTGATAATATTACCCTGCCAAGCCAAGATGTTGTCGAAGCAGCCTATGCGGTTGTTTTTGCCCAAGAGCCTGCCACAGCTTCGGATGAGGCGGATATAATAAGCCCAGAACCTGATTCTCAGCTGGAAGAAGTAAGTCTGGCCCAAGAGCAGGTGAGTGTTGTGGAGGATTACCGCGACTCTTCACCAATAGAGAAAGATGAACATCAGCCAGATAGTGTTATTAAGCATCCAGATGGGGCAGAAGAAACCGTGCCGGTGATAATAGCGGATGATGCCGTCGGTGGGACATCGGCTGATAGTACCGATCTGGTTGATTGGATCGAACTAGGATTTGAGGCCAAGTCCCAGGGAGAACTGGGGTTAGCAGTGGACAACTTTACCAGAGCACTGCGATCCACCGACGATAATGAACTAAAACACTTGCTAGGGATGGAATTGGTTGGTATTCTTCAAAGTATGGGAGATTATGAAAGGGCAGAGATTGTTTTAGACGATCTAATCCAGAATATCGACGGCCAGCCTGAAGTAGTTATGGAATTGCATCAACAAAGGCAGTATAATAATTTGTTGGCAGACGAGTTAAATCGATTGGGAATGGTAGATACTCCGATCTTTGAAGTACCGCGTTTCGTGCGCATAAAAGTCCGTGAAAAAATGCTGGCGTAAGCCGATGGAGGTTAGGATCAAATGAAAAGGACAGAGGATATTGTTGGGCTATCAGTTTTCTCAATAATTGATGGGCGTCAAGTGGGACAGGTAAAAGACCTGGTAATAAACCCGGAGGAAGGTAAAGTAGACTACTTACTGGTAAGCGACGGGAGTTGGTATATAGGAGCCCGCGTTTTACCCTTTGACAAAGTCATGGGAATAGGTGACCATGCGGTTACCACTGAAAGCCAGAGTAACATTACCTCCATCGCTGATGCTGCCAGGGCCAACGACTTGCTGCAACGCAACGTGGAGTTGAAAAATAGCCGCTTACTGACTGATAAGGGCGATATTATCGGCAAAGTCAACGAATATGAGCTGGATGAAAATTCCGGGGCGATAACCCGTCTTTATTTTGAGCGATCCGAGGGAGCCGGAGTTGAAGAACTTGATGCTGAGCAGGTGTTAACCTACGGGGCCGATGTAGTTGTGGTTAAATACTTGTCGGTTAGTCCTGAAGATGTGGCTAGCCCAGTTGAGAATGTTGTTGAGGCTAGCAGCCCCAGCCCGGCCGCGGCAGGTGAACCGGATGGTGCAGCACTTTTTAAGAAACGCCAGCGCGAATATTTGATTGGGAAGAAGGCTATTCGTGACTTACGTGGTTCAGATGGACAGATTATCATAGCTGAAGGCACCATAATCACCGAAGCATTGATCGATCTTGTTGAGCAACAGGATAGATTTGTTGAGCTGTCACAGATAGTAAAATAATAATAACCGGTGGCATTGATAATGATGAATAACCGCAAAAGACTCTACCGAATAATTGCTTGGTTGATGATTGGTTTGGTGGTGACTGTTTTCGTTGCGTCCCTGGCACTAGCCCGACGGGACGCTTCTGTTTATCCGAGCAACCTTTATGCAGGCCCGATCTATCTGGGTAGCCTGACCCGTGCGGAAGCTCTACATAAACTACAAGAAGACAGTGTGACTGAATCCATGGAACTCACCTGTATAATTGGACAGGACAGCTACTCCTTAAAACTTATAGATTTAGGAATAAGACTTGACAGTGTGGCCACAATAAAGAAAATCGAGACAATAGTGGCCGATTGGTCATTGTTAAGCCACAGTATCTATAGAGGGAAAAAACAGGTGGTGGCTCCTGTTTGGATGTATGACGATGATAAACTGCGTCAGAGCATCCACAACCGGACGCTTTCCATGAAGAAAGAAGCGGTAGATGCCCGGATAGTACTTCATGGTGAACAGTTGTTCTATTATCCTGAACAGCAGGGCACCCAGATTGACGCTGAACTGGCGGTTAAATTCACCACCGAATTATTGAATGACGGTCAGTTTAAAGTGATATGGCCAGAAACGACCATTGCACCCCGCATAACCAGGCAGCAAATCAGCTCCATCACCGAACTCCTCTCAGTGCAGGCTGTCCCTGCCAGTAGTGAGTACCCGGTTACCCAAATTACGGGGTGGGCTGAAGCTGGAAAAGTGATACTACCTGGACAATCAGTATCCATCAGCATTGATGCTTATGGAGAAAATGGACTGACCCAGGCGATCCAATGGCAAGAAACGCTGAGTATGGTTGCATCTGAAGCCGGCTTGACTTATGAGGCGGTTGACCAGCAGTTGCATAATCCTTACGAAGACGCGGTTGCCTTATTCATAAACCAAATCCCCGAGAACGATCTGTGGCTTATCAGGATTTATGGGCAGCCCCGGGACGATTCTAAAAAGGTAGCCATATCGAATACCTATACTCCCTTGGTTACATCCGCAACCGCTTCCGATGATAGGGAAATCAAGCCCAGTTTATATCGCCATGAATTCGTTGACAATAAGCTGCGGGATACTAAACTCTTAGGAGAAGTGGTCCCAACTGATCCTCCCAGCACTGTTTATACTTCTGATAAGAATAGTACTCAGAACAAATAATCAACATACTATTGTTCCTGTGTTATAATAGAAAAAACCTAAAATGAGATACCGGCTTTTCAAAAGGAGGCTTAACATTGGAAGAACTTTTCAAGCAGGTCAAATTTGAAATACTGCGGACACTGATCTGGGCTCTACTAGCTATGGGAGCGGGAGCTGCGGTCTTTTATTTATTGTTGGCATAAGCTAAGTAGTGTTAGAGGTGGTCTGTACAGACCACCTCTAATTTTATATCCGCAGCCATGCGGGCATACTATACAATGGATAAACGCAAATTATAGTTGACTTTATTTCCTGCTCCCTATATACTACAGTTAAACATACCCAGAGGGGGTATATAAGATGGGTGAGGAAGATCCGCGCAAAAGTATTGTTATGAGGCTACGCCGCATCGAAGGTCAGGTGCGAGGCGTACAGAGGATGGTTGAAGAAGGAACTGATTGCGGTGAAGTATTGAACCAGGTGGCGGCTATCAGGGCAGCAGTCAATCAGGTAGGATTACTGGTTTTCGAAAACCATGCCCAAGATTGTTTGCGGTCAGTTGCCCGGAACGATTCTAACGGAGAAGACCTCAAGGAAATTGTAGCGATGATGGGCCGTTTGATTCGATAGTCTCAAGGATTAATTAAAGGAGGACTTTTTGATGGCTGAAGTGAAAACTATTAACAAGGATAATTTTGATCAGGAAGTTGTGCAATCAACACTTCCGGTACTGGTAGATTTTTGGGCACCCTGGTGTGGACCCTGTAAAATGGTGGGCCCGGTAGTGGAAAGCCTGGCTGCTGATAATGACGGAAAATTGATGGTTGGCAAAATTAATGTGGATGAGAACAAAGAACTGGCAGCTAAGTTTGGCGTTCGCGGTATCCCTACCCTGGTTGTCTTCAAGGATGGGAATGAAGCCCAGCGTGTAGTCGGTGCTCAGAACAAAGCCCAGCTGCAAAAAGTGATTGATCAGGTTCTTTAAAAATTACTATTTATGAACGTACTTATCGACCCCCCCTGGCCAAATGTCGCCAGGGGGGGTTGACTTTATTTCTGGGGTGGACGGTCTTTGGCAACCGGCAACTTCTGCAGGAATTGGCGGATCTTTAGTTCATAGCCATTTTCGCCGGGTTGATACAGCTTGATCCCCGCTGCTTCAGCAGGAAGATAGGTTTGGCCTACATACCCCCCATAGCTGTGGGGGTATTTATAGCCCTGGCCTTTGCCCAGCAGAGCGGGGGCCTGGGAGTGCGAACTGTCAGCCAGATGAGCGGGAACGGTTATCTTGTTCAGCTGTCTGACCGCGGACATGGCCTTATCGATAGCCTCAACGCTGGAATTGCTTTTGGGAGCCGTGGCCAGGTAGATGGTGGCTTCGGTAAGAGGTATGCGTGCTTCCGGCAGTCCCACATAATCAACCGCTTGAGCAGCGGCACTGGCCATAAGCAGTGCCCGGGGATCGGCCATGCCAATATCCTCAGCAGCGTGTATGATGAGGCGGCGGGCGATAAAACGAGGGTCTTCACCGCCTTCCAACATTACAGCCAGCCAGAAGACAGCCGCATCTGCATCAGAGCCGCGAATACTCTTTATAAAGGCTGATATGGTGTCATAATGATAGTTGCCGCTACGGTCATATTTGAGAATAGGCTGACCTATCACCCTTTTAATCAGCTCGGCATCCACCTGCAATGCACCCTTTTCCTGAAACGAATTCACTAATGTCTCCAAAATATTAAGAGCCATACGAGCATCGCCTTTGCTGGCAGCTGTCAAAAGGTCTAGAGAGTCGGCCGAAAAGCTAATATCGAGCTGTCCCAGGCCTCGTTGCGGGTCAGCCACAGCTTGCTCAACTATAGCTCTGATATCCTCAGCCTCCAAAGCTTCCAGTATGTATAGTTTAACTCTGGAAAGGAGTGCATTATTTATCTCGTAGAGGGGATTTTCGGTGGTTGCACCTACCAATATGAGGGTTCCATCTTCAACGAACGGTAGCAGAACATCTTGCTGACTTTTGTTGAAGCGGTGGATTTCATCCACGAATAGAACAGTTCTCTGTTGATAATACTTCAGGTGATCACCAGCTTCGGCAGCAGCTTTACGGATATCGCCCACCCCGGCGGTAACCGCCTGCATCTGGACAAAATTAGAATGCGTCATAGCCGATATGATCTGGGCGATGCTGGTTTTTCCGGTTCCAGGTGGACCGTATAAGACCAAGGAATGGAGTTCATCGCGTTCAATAGCCAGGCGCAGAGGCGATCCCAAACCAACCACTTTGCCCTGGCCGAAAACTTCGTCCAAAGTTCTGGGCCGCATGCGGTAGGCCAGAGGAGCGTGTTTCTGATTAGATAGGGAGGCATTATAGTCAAATAGATTCACGGTGATTTATCCTCTCGCTGGTTTGCTGTAATTATAGATCAACTTAACAGAGTATACCAGTCGCTTGCCAGCCACCCGAGGTGATGGTATAAAGAAGGGAACCAGACGGTTGATATAATCCTGTGGTCTGCATGGTAGGGGTCGGTCTCCGTGCCGACCCGAGCAGACTTGTCACAGAATAATGAATAAAAAAGCAAGGCAAAAGAACCGTCCAACCGTTCCCATGCCTTGCCTGAAAATGCTTCTCACCTAAGCAGTAGCGGAAACTTAAGCAACATTAGTAGTGAGCGTCAGCGAACATCAGTTGTGCCGGAACGGCGTTCCGATGGGAGGCACCCTTCGGGTACTCCTGATGCTCTCTTTAGTCGCGAATAATGTTGCTAAAGCCTCCCCTACACCCAAGGAAGTATTTTCATTCATCGTGGTGCGCTTAGCGCGTGCAAATTCTGAGCGTAGCGAAGAATCTTTACTGGTACCTGAGAGAAAGATCCTTCGGTCGTTGCTCTCCCTCAGGATGACAGTATTGGAGGTAATTTTGGTTGTGGAAATAGGAGGCAGGATCACCATGAAAGTAGCCGTATTAATGAGCGGAGGAATCGACAGCAGCATGGCGGGCCTGCTTCTGAGAGAGCAAGGCTACCAGGTGGAAGGACTCACCATGATCAACTGGGACCCGGCCGTGGCTCAAAAGGCGGCTCGTGCGTCAGAAGGCCTGGGTATCAAGCATCATGTGGTAGACTTACGCCAGGAATTCCAAGAACATGTCATCGAATACTTTTGCTCCACATATGCCCAGGCCCATACTCCCAATCCCTGTGTAGAATGCAATCGCTGGATAAAGTTTGGTGCTCTGCTGCAGATCGCTTTAGAGCAGGGCTATGATCGGGTGGCTACTGGTCATTATGCCCGCATTGAGTACCACGAACCCAGTGGTCGTTACCATCTGCTCAAAGGAGCTGACCCAAGCAAAGACCAGAGCTACTTTTTGTATCAACTGACCCAGGAGCAGTTAGCTCACACCCTATTTCCTCTGGGGGAAATGACCAAAGACCAGGTAAGGCAACTGGCCGGTCAACACGGATTAGCAGTGGCTCAGGAACCGGATAGCCAGGAAATATGCTTTATAGCTCGTGATTACCGGGAGTTCTTGGAGGGACAGGGATTAGCATTACAGCCGGGAGAGATAGTCAACCTCAAAGGAGAGGTCTTGGGACGTCATCGCGGTTTGGCTTTTTATACCATTGGTCAGCGCAAGGGGCTGGGAATAAATGCCGGTAAACCTGCGTTTGTGCTGGGAATGGATGTTACCAATAATCAACTGATAGTCGATGATGAACATCATCTATTTAATCAGGAACTGGTTTCTACAGCTAACAATTGGATAGGAATCGATAGATTGGAAAATGCCCTTACTGTTGAAGCCAAAATACGTTCCACCGCCCGCCCGGCTAAGGCAACTATCGAAAACCAGGCTCATGATCGAGTCCTAGTTCGCTTCCAGGCCCCGCAAAGGGCTATCACGCCCGGACAATCCGTGGTTTTCTACCAGAACGATTTGGTGCTGGGCGGCGGCCGCATC
>CAZTZX010000057.1:7714-12082 GCA_964618175.1 uncultured Syntrophomonas sp.
GCATCTTTCACTCCTATTAGGCTTTGATACCGTCCACCTGGTAGACATTTATTCCCTGGGTCTTGCCCTTGACATTTATTTCTCCCAGGCTGGTCACCTCGACTCGATCTTGCACCTGCTCATACACTGCTTGGGAAATCAGGATCTGTCCGGCTTGAGCATTACTCTCCAGCCGAGCTGAGGTATTGACTGTATCACCGATGGCTGTATAATCCATCCGGAAGCTGGCTCCAATATTGCCGATAACGGCAGGGCCGGTATTGACTCCGATTCCAAATTGGACATTACGCCCGAATTTTTCAAAAAGCCTCTGCTGCAGCGGAACAGCACCCTCCTTCATAGCCCAGGCAGATTGAACTGCTTTGAAACAGTGATCCTCCAGATCCAAGGGAGCATTAAAGATCGCCATGGCTGCATCCCCAATAAACTTATCCAGGGTGCCGCCAAACTGGAAAATAGATTGGGCTACCAGGGTCAGATATTCATTGAGGATCTCCACCACTTCCTCGGGAGCGGTTGCTTCGGAAAGGGGTGTAAAGCCCCGGATGTCGACAAAGAGCACGGTAATCTCTCGTCTGGTGCCCCCTAACTGCAGAGCACTTTCTCCTCCCTCCAGGATCTTATTTACCACCTGGGGAGCCACATAGCGGTTGAAAACTCCCGTGATTCGGCGGCGCTCCAACATCTCCGTGATATAGTTCGCTGCCAAAGCCACCAGGTAAGCCAGGGTGATAAAAAGAAGCGGGTAGAGCAGATACAGCAGATAGCCCTTTTCATACAATTGCCGGGCACCCAGCAGATATCCTAGCACCAATACCGCCCAAACAGCCAGGCCTTTTACCGGGCTAAGTCTGGTAAAGACCAAGGCCGCCACAATTGCCAATAGAAGCATTATAAGAAGGGTTGTCACTAAAGGAACTCTTTCTTTATAATTGCCCTGCAGCAGGTTTTGGAGAATATTGGCATGCACCTCCACCCCAAACATCGGGGCTTCCGCAGCCAGAGGTGTGAAATAATAATCACCGATACCTACAGTATAGATACCCACCAACACAATCCGATCCTTAAATACCTCGGCGGGAATCTCCCCGCTTAATACCTGCGAGTAACTGACCTGTTCATAATCGCCCGGTACTCCGGTATAGGCGATTTCCATTCTCTTAATGGGGTCAAGAGGAATATGGCTGAGTTCGGATTTTTCTAAGCCCCTAGCCTGGCAATACTGCTCGTAGAGCCGCCAGGCAAAGCTGGGTATCATCTCCCAATCATGGTCAATATAAAGAGCAGTTTTGCGGATAATACCGTCGGGATCAGGAAAGGTGTTGATATGTCCGGTAATAAATTGATCAGGAAAATCCGGAAAAGGCTCGACCAGATCCTCCGTAGTAATAGCCCCCTGACCATCGGCATAGTCCTGGAAATTGCCGTAGACCGGCAGAACGATATTACCGGCTGCGCTAATGGCCTCCACCATAGCCAAATCTTCTCCCGGATCAAGGGAAGGTTCGCTAAAAATTACATCCATACCTATAGCAGCAGGCTGTGCTGCGGCCAGAATATTAAACAAGTCGGCATGGACGTATCTGGACCAGGGGAACCTTCCCAAATCCTCCAGGCTCTGATCATCTATGCCTATGATAATAATGTCAGTATCAACCGGGCCGCTCTTTTGCAGAAATCTATCCTCCAGCTTATTCTCCAGGGTTGCCAAGGAATCCAAATAGGCCAATAAACAGAAGATCAGAAATAATAAGGCTATGGCTACATGTTTTTGATAATTGCGCCCGTCCTTAATGGTCGTGACCCCCTTCACTGTCCCACACACGGCTTTCCTTGAATGCATCCAATAACAGGCGATCCAGCTTGCCTTCCTCAGCCATCTTGTCCAAAATATTCAGCGCTGCCTGGGGAGGCATAGGTTTCTTATAGGGCCGATCCGTAGCTGTCAAAGCATCATAAACATCTAAAATAGTAAGGAGTCTCGCCTCCAAAGGAATGTCCTCTGCTCGGAGGCCCTGGGGGTAACCGCTACCATCCAATAATTCGTGATGGCTCAAGGCCCAAGTCGGCACATCCTTCAAACGGCTATTGAAGGGGATATTATCCAGCATTCGCTGAGCCACACCCACATGGTTTTCCATGATCTTGCGTTCCTCATCGTTTAATGTTCCCCGGGGGATGCATAAGTCCTTCAGTTCCTCCTCGGTGAGGAGATATTGTCCAGGTAGATACTCCCAGCCAGCAATGTTGTTTATTTCTTCGGCCAGTTGTTTGTCTACGAAGGTGGAGGGATGATCGACTTTGGCAATAAGATCGGCAACATGATCCAAGTAGGCCAGCTTTTGCTCATAATCAGCCTCCCCCGCGGGGTCAGCGGCCTCGGCTTTCGCCTGGGACAATTCGTACTTGAGCTGAACGGCTGCTAATTCCAGTTTCTTATCCACGATCTCGCGGCGTTTGCCCAGACGACTGGGTTTATCCATGACACTTAAAGGGATAGCAACTTTGCCAATGTCATGCAGCCAGGCAGCCATTACCAACTGTACGATCCGGTTTTCCGGGAACCTCTCGGCAGCCAGAGGCCCACTTTCCAAACCATCAATGTAGAGGGCCAATTTTTCAGCCAACTCGGCAATACTGCGGGTGTGATTCACATTATAGGGTGTGCGGGCATCAATAGCTGTAGCCATCACCTGCACAAAGGAATGTAAGAGATTATCGATCTCTTCTATATACTGCATATTGGTCAAAGAAACTGCTGCCTGTGAGGCCAGAGAGAAGATGATCTTTTCCATCTCAGTGGCGAAAGGAACGATCTCTCCCTGATCATTTTTGGCGTTTATCAGCTGTAAGACGCCAATGACTTCACCCTCATAGTTTTCCAGAGGCACCACCAACATAGATTTGGTGCGATAATTAGTTAGAGCATCATATTTCTTGGGGCCTGAGAAATCAAAATCCTCGGCAGTATAGACATCGGGGATGTTGACACTCTTCTTATTCAAAGCGACCCAGGAAGAGACATTGTGAATACTATCAGGGTTTAAAGGTACCGGGGGTAAATCGACCGGTTCTCCTTTCCCACCCTGGTATACTCCCATAGTATCATTCTGGATGATCTTAAATAACAGTCCCTCATCGCCACAGAGGTAGAGGGTCCCGGCATCTGCGCCGGTGATCTTGCGGGCTTCCGTGAGGATGCGTTCCAGTAGCTTGGTATGATCCTTTTCCGCAGACAGGGCAATGCCAATATTGAGTAATTCCTCCAGGTGTTCCTCTGCCCTAAAAGGGGTCTCTTTCATAACTCAATCACCATACCTTCCCTGGCCACGCTTATTTGCGGGTAATCACAGCTGAGCATTTCCTCCAGCTGGGCCATTTGTTGGTCGTTCCGCTCAGGATTATGATGGAAAAGAAGCAAGCGGCCCGCATCGGCTTCCTGAACCAGATTGAGCCCTTCCTGCCAGGTAGAGTGGCCCCAGCCCCGGTAACGATCATATTCCTCATCCGTAAAATGAGTATCGTAGATAACCAGGTCAGCGCCCCGGCATAGTTCCCGTAGTTCCTCATCCGCCGGGCTACCGTGTTCGGTGTCGGTCATATAACAGCAAGACTTATCTCCACACTGGATGCGGTAAGATATTCCCCCGTCAGGATGATTATTGGCCGCTGTCTGGACAGTGATCCCATCACCCAGGTCTATGCCCTGGGCTGGGGACAGTTCCTGAAAACGGATATCTGCCCCCATCTTTTCCAGTGGAATAGGGAAATGCGGCGCAGCCATGGTACTTTTCAGCAGGCTTTCAAAGGAGCGTTCGCCTTCTTTCACCCCATAGATGCGGAAGCGATTTTGCTTATTATAGGCGGGCGCAAAGAAAGGAAAGCCCTGGATATGATCCCAATGAGCATGAGTTATCAGGATATCCCCGCTAAGTCTGCCCGACTCCTGAGCCAGTCTGGCACCCAGGTTAACAATGCCCGTTCCAGCATCCAGGATAATCAACCGGGATCCTATCCGGACTTCCACACAGGAGGTATTCCCGCCATATTCAACTGTATGGGATCCCGGCACCGGCCGAGACCCCCTCACTCCCCAGAAGGTGATGGTGAAGTTGTTGAACATATGCGCCTTTTCTCCCTAATAAGGAGGTAAATATAACATAATAAGGTCATTGGTATTACCATTTTCGTCCTCCACCGTGTCAGGATCGATGAAAAAAGGTCCGCTGCTTAAGTCAGAGAGAGTAGTAACATCCTCTTCAAGGCCAATAGTAAGAATAAGCGAGTATTGGGAGTCTTCGATGATTTTCGGAGGTGTGCCATTGTCCAAAACGAGTTTCGCCTCTTCGTCATTTTCATAAGGAAGAT
>CAZTZX010000058.1:0-12047 GCA_964618175.1 uncultured Syntrophomonas sp.
CCTATGCCCAGCTGAATCATGGCTCCGTCCGTAATATCTTCCATTATATAATCGGCGATTTTGCAGTCTTCAGGAGATGGAGCGGGTGAAGGCGGTGTAGCGAAAATAGGAGTGTTGGAACCCTCTACGATATAATCAATTTCGCTTATGTGTACATACTCGTCATTACCACCCAGGCATAAAGGCATGTTTTCATTAACTTCCACAATAGAGATTTTAGCATTCAAGGCTAGTCCGCGACTGTGTGAATTACCTAGGCCGAAGTTAAAACAACCATGATTATCCATAGAAGTAGCCTGAGACACCCAAACGTCAGGCCATAGATGTTGAAAATCGGGATTGTAGGCCAATAAAGTGGCTTCATGATAATTAAAAGGATTATGGGCGGCTAAGCCGACATCACAGGCCTTGCGGTCCAGTAAGGTAAAATACCAGCTAAAATACTGAAAACTTTTCTGTTCCGGATCGCCCTTTATAACCTCGGGAATGGGCAGAATCGATCCAGTTCCCCTGATGGCCACGTTTTCCAAGCCATCTCCGGCGCGCTTGCCCAGAGCAACGTCAAAGTCTACTGGTTTGGCAGCGAACATGCCATAGTCAATAATGGAATTGGACTTCACCAGTTGGGCTGCTTGTTCGGCAGTAATCAATTTCCGTTTGTACTCGTCCATAAAAGTACTCAATATTATTCCCCCCCTAAATATTTGCCCTACCACGTAAAAGAATGATTGAACATAACCGCTTTGAGGCTGGCTATAAACTCATATATTAGAATATTCGAACAAAATTTGCATAATCCTCCGTGTCGAAAAATTTCGAAAAATTAAAAATATTCAAAAAACATGGTGCTTCGTCTCAGGGAAATAATCCCGCCAAATTTATACAGCAAAATAATAATTTCCGGTCGGACAGGTATTTACCGTTATTGTGCCGAAAGAATCATGGATGATCGCATAATTGGCGATACTAGCTGATAAAACCACCTAAGGAGAGATTTATGTTTACCACGCGGATAATCGATACAAATGAAAAAGACCGCTATAATCGCTTCGTGGTCGCGCACCCCCAGGGTCACTTTTTGCAGTTATGGGAATGGGGAATGGTCAAACGCGGCATGGGCTGGGAGGAACTACCTCTTATTCTGGAAGAAGACGGAGAGATTAGGGCATCTTTAATGATTTTAAAACGTGCTTTGCCCTTGCCCGGGTTGAAAAAATGTATCTTTTACTCGCCCCGCGGGCCGGTAGTTGATGTGGAAAGCCAGGAATTGTGTCAGATTCTCTTGGCGGGAGCTGCTCGGGTTGCCGACGATCACGGCGCAATTTTCTTAAAGATGGATCCGGATGTGGATCACCGCCAAGAGAAATTTGCCGATATTTTATGTGCATGTGGCTTGCGTAAGAATGAAACCGGTTTTGATTTTGAGGGGGTTCAGCCCCGGTTTGTTTTTCGGCTGGACATCAGTCCTTCTGAGACGGTTCTTTTGGAAAACATGCACCAGAAATGGCGTTACAATATTAGGCTGGCCTCTCGCAAGGGAGTGGTTATTCGTCAGGCCGAGAATAAAGAGGATTTGCGCATCTTTTATGACATCCTAATGGAAACTGCCCAGCGAGACCAATTTTTGATTCGAGGTTACGAGTATTTCGACTGGATCTGGGATCATATGGTACTCAATGGCTATGGACAGATTTTTCTGGCTGAATATGAAGGCCAAGCTGTAGCCGCTACCCTGGCTATGATATTAGGGGAGAAAGCCTGGTACCTGTATGGAGCATCCAGCAACGAATTCCGCAACGTAATGCCCAACTATCTGATTCAGTGGGAAATGATTCGCTGGGCCAAACAACAGGGATGTACTATGTATGACTTTCGGGGCGTATCCGGAGATCTGGATGAAGATAATCCTCTCTATGGCTTGTACAGATTTAAGAAGGGTTTTGGCGGAGAGTTTACAGAATTCATAGGAGAATATGACCAGGTTTATTCACGCTTTTTTGATTGGCTGTGGATCCATGTACTCCCTCTCTACCTAAAGATACGGAATAGAGAGGAATCTGGGGAATAGCATGTCAACTGCTTGGAATGACAAATGGATAGAGATCGATGTGGATGATATCCGCGCTAACCTGGAACAGGTTCGCTCCTGCTTGAAGGAAGAGGTGCGCTTGATAGCAGTGATCAAGGCTCAGGCTTATGGGCACGGAGCCTCCGAAGTAGCACGAACTCTTTATCAGCAGGGAGTGGATTTTTTTGCGGTCAGCTATTTGTCGGAAGCCCTGGCCTTAAGAAAAGGCGGCCTGAAGGCTAATATTCTACTCTTAACTCCCTTGACGAACGAAGAGCAAGTACAGGAGGCTCTAGAGAACTTTATTACTCCCAGCATAACCTCACTGGCGGAAGCCGAAATGATCAACATAATTAGCCGCACTCTTAATCGTTCCGCCACTGTTCATCTGAAAATAGACTCCGGGCTGGGGCGGTTTGGTCTAGATATTCAGCAAGCTGTCCAGTGTTGCCAGGTATTGAAACGAAATTCTAACATATACATTGAAGGAATATATACTCATATGGCCGAAGGAGCAGCTCGAAACTCACGCTACACCCAAAAGCAGTTTAGAAGTTTCATGGAAGTGGTCACCTATCTTCAGGACAGAGGATATAGAATTCCTATCAAACACTGTGCCAATAGTGCCGTACTTCTTAACTATCCACATATGCAGCTTAATGCGGTGCGGGTAGGTACCCTCCTGTCCGGTGAGCACCCGGTGGGCATAATTAACCACCGCCTGGAATTGAGTGATCCTTATCGCTTCAAATGTCGGATCATATCCCTGAAAACGGTGGAAAAAGGTAGCTATTTGGGTTACCGGAGAAGCTACCGCTTGAAAAAAACAGCTCAAATTGCGGTTCTTCCGGTCGGCTATCGTGATGGATTAGCACTGGGTGTGAACAATAAGGCCTCCGGATTTATCGACCTCTTAAAAATCGTAGCCAAAACGGTACTCCATTTCTTTAATCATCCCCGTGTGCAGATAAAAGTTGCTTATCAGGGCAGCTTTTATCCCATCCGTGGCAAAGTATTTATGCAGATGTGCTTGGTAGAGTTTCCGGCCGACCTGGAGGTACAGGTAGGTGACGAAGTGCAAGTGCCCATCAGGAAAACCCTGGCCTTGGGCAATGTATTACGACTTTATGTACGACAAGGGCAGGCAGGTAAAGTAGATAATGATCAGTATGTATCCTATGTAGCAGAGGAGGAATACCATGGGTAAGAAACTGGTGGTGGGCCTGTTGGTGATTTTTTTGGTTATTATGACCGTTCTATCCCTGCAGGGGATCAATCAAGCCGGTAGCGGCGGAAAGCTGTCGGGCAGTTCTTCCATAGGGGTGATAGAAGTAAATGGCACCATTAGCGGGGACACGGGTGGCGGTGTGATGGGGGGCTACGCGGCCAATTCCATGGACCTAATGAGTACCATTCGCCGGGCCGGAGAACGTGACGATATTAAAGTAGTGGTCTTGCGTATAGACAGTCCGGGAGGAAGTGCGGTGGCCTCGCAGGAAATAGCTTTGGAGTTGGATCGTCTGCGCGAAAAAGGTAAGAAGGTGATCACTTCTATGGGTGATACCTGCGCTTCGGGAGGGTATTGGATCGCCTGTAGCAGTGACTACATCATGACTAATGGGGCAACTCTGACCGGAAGTATTGGCGTCATTATGCAGTTAAGCAACCTGGAAGGATTATATGAAAAGCTGGGCATTAGAGATGAGGTAATTAAGAGCGGTAAACACAAGGATATGGGTTCAGCTACCCGGGATATGACAGCAGAGGAGCGTCAGCTATTGGAGGACATTATAGGAGACTCCTATGATCAATTCCTGGAGCAGGTGTTGCAAGGTCGCCAGGGGAAGATCACCCGGGAGGACTTACTTGAAGTAGCAGACGGGCGCGTTATTTCCGGTCGCCAGGCTGTGGAGCTTGGATTGGTGGACGGTATTGGTAATTACTATGATGCACTGGCCTTAGCCCGGGAAACAGCTAGCTTGCCTGATGATAGTCCGGTAGAGGTGTTGAATGAAACCAACATCTGGGAAAGCCTGGGGTGGAACGCCTTGACATTGCTACCGAATCAGGTGCAGCAACCATTTCTTCAACTGCGCTACCAGTAACCTGGGGGGAGGAGTTTGTTTGTCATTTACTGAAACCATTTATGGAGTGCTTTTTGAACCGGTGACAACTTTGCGTAACTTAGGGGATAATAAACCGTATGGGGCAGCTCTGCTAGTTTTAATAGGGGTATTGCTCTGGAGTGTAGTTTTTGAACAGGCCTTAACTGTTCATAGTGGCAATCAGGTGCAAGAGATGATCCCCTCGAATGCCTACTGGATGTTCAGCCTGTTTGGTGCTGCCCTGTCAGTTTTGCTGCTACTGATAGGCAGTGGACTGTTATCTTTGATCAGCGAACTAATATATGGTAAATTTAACGCCGGAGGGATACTGGTAGTCTTATGCTACGCTTCTATTCCAGGTATTCTGGGCCCTCCGCTTCACTTTGCCTCCTCACTGGCTGGGATCCCCTGGCTAGGAGTAGTTTTGGCGGGACTAGCTATGCTATGGGTGCTGGTATTACAGGTAATAGGGATCAGAGAATCCTTGCGGCTTACTACCGGACAAACGATCTTGATAATGCTTTTGCCATTGCTAGTTTCAGCAGTATTAATTACTGGACTAACGGTACTTACCGCTATGACCCTTACTATTTAACCAATTATTACCTGCTACAGGAAGGATAAAATTCCCTGTTTACCGAATAAATAATGGGGAAACTGATCCTAGGAGGAATAATATGCCGGGGAATAGTATGCCTAAAACAATCTTGATTGTTGATGATCAAAAAGGAGTGCGGCGTCTCCTGGAGGAACTATTTAAGAAGGAAGGCTGGAATGTACACATTGCCGCCGATGGCCTGGAAGCCATTGATCGAGTGCAGGAAGTCGATCCGGATATCGTCTTGATGGACATGAAAATGCCCAACATGAATGGCCTGGAGTCCTCATCACAAATATTGCAGCTGTATCCGGACATGAAAATTGTAATGATGACGGCCTACGGTGAGATGGACGTGGTCAAAAAGGCTCTAGAGGCCGGTGTTCTACGGTGTATCACCAAGCCTTTTGATATATTGCGCCTGCGTGATTTAGTAGTTGAATTAGTAATGGATAGAGTATCGTAATTTTTAGAAGAGGTGAGAACATGCCATTAGTTTCAGCACACGAGTTACTCTTAAAAGCTGACCAGAAAGGATATGCGGTCGGGGCGTTTAATGCTAACAATATGGAGATTATTCAGGCTATAGTGGAAGCCGCCGAATTGGAGAAATCACCGGTAATCATGCAGGCCAGTCAGGGCGCTATCAACTATGCGGGTTTGGAGTATATCACTCAAATGGTAACCATTGCTGCGCAGCAAGCCACTATTCCCGTGGCCTTGCACCTGGATCATGGCACTGATTTTCCCCAGGTAGTGCGCTGTATACGCAGCGGGTTCACTTCGGTAATGTATGATGGTAGTAAGCTTCCCCTGGAAGAAAATATTGCTTTGACCCGACAAGTCTTAGCCATGTCCCAGCCTATCGGGGTATCAGTCGAAGCTGAACTGGGTAAAATAGGGGGAACCGAGGATAATGTCCATGTGGATCAACGGGAGGCCCTATTCACCGATCCGGAAGAGGCCCGCTATTTTGTGGAACAAACTGGGGTAGACAGCCTAGCTATAGCTATTGGTACGGCTCATGGGCGTTACCAAGGTGAGCCTCAACTCGATTTTACCCGCCTGCAAAAAATCAAAGACCTGGTAAAAATTCCGCTGGTTTTGCATGGGTCTTCCGGCGTACCTGACGATGCCGTTCGACAGGCTATTCAGTTAGGTATCTGTAAAGTTAATATTGACACCAATATTCGGGAAGCATTTGTCGGGGAAATGCGCCGTATTATTGAAGAAAAACCCGACGAAATCGATCCCCGCAAAATTCTGGGGCCTGCCCGTCAGGCCACTGTAAAGATTATCCGCGAAAAAATTAGGGTGTTCGGCAGTTCTGGGCAAGCCTAAAAGTAACAGACTTTATCCTGACAGTGATAAAGAGAGGGAATAAAGGAGGTTTTTCTTTGCGAATCTTTATTGACTCTGCTAATATAGATGAAGTAAAAGAGATCAACCAAATGGGGTTTCTGGCCGGAGTGACCACTAATCCTACTCTGGTAGCGAAAGAGAAAAGGGATTACCGGGAAGTGATTCAGGAAATATGCCAGGTGGTAGATGGCCCCATTAGTGCCGAGGTTATCTCTCTGGAGTATGAACAAATGGTGCGCGAAGGCGAAGAACTGGCCACCATCCATTCTAATGTAGTTATCAAAATTCCCCTTACGGAAGCTGGTCTTAAGGCGATAAGCACCCTGAAGAAAAAAGGGATCCCTACCAATGCCACTCTAATTTTTTCCGCCAATCAGGCCTTGTTGGCTGCTCGAGCCGGAGCGGCCTATGTGAGTCCTTTTTTAGGTCGGGTCGATGATTACGGAAATGATGGATTGACCCTCTTGAGCGACATACTTACCATTTTTGATCAGTATATGCTGCAAACAGAGGTAATTGCTGCCAGCATTCGTCATCCCATGCACGCCGTGCAGGCGGCACTCCTGGGATCACATATAGCTACTGTTCCGTATAGTGTCCTGAAACAAATGGTGAAGCACCCCCTTACTGATGCGGGGATTGAAAAGTTTATGGCAGATTGGCAAAAGGCGTTTTAGCATGCCTACAGGGGAGGTCAGAAAGTTGGAACGGGAACTAGCGCTGGAGTTTGCGCGTGTAACCGAAGCGGCGGCATTAGCAGCAGCCTGCTGGGTGGGCAAAGGTGATAAAGAAGCCGCTGATGGTGCAGCAGTTACAGCCATGCGAGTCATGTTTGACACGGTTTCAGTGGATGGAACCGTGGTGATCGGCGAGGGCGAGATGGATGAAGCTCCCATGCTTTATATCGGAGAAAAGGTGGGTGTTGGTACACCGCCTCAAGTTGATATTGCCGTCGACCCTCTGGAAGGTACCAATATTGTAGCCAAAGGTTTGACCGGGGCCATTGCTGTCCTAGCGGCAGCCCCACGTGGCTCCTTATTACATGCACCCGATATGTATATGGATAAAATTGCCGTGGGACCTGAGTGCAAAGGCAGAGTCCACCTGGATGCCCCTGTCAGGGAAAACCTGCGGGAAGTAGCCCGGGCTTTGGATAAACTGATCTCTGAAGTTACGGTAGTTATTTTAGACCGTCCTCGACATCAGCAGTTGATCGAAGAAGTACGTCGGGCGGGAGCACGCATAAAGCTGATCACTGATGGAGATGTATCACCGGGAGTAGCAGCTGCCTACGAAAACTCCGGGGTCGATATTTTAATGGGCATTGGCGGTGCCCCGGAAGGTGTCATCACGGCGGCCGCTCTTAAGTGCTTGGGCGGAGATTTTCAAGCCCGGCTGTACCCGGAGGAGGAGACAGAAATAAAGCGCTGTCACGATATGGGTATCAGTCAAGTTGATCGACTTTTTACCATCGATGAGTTAGCCACTTCTGATGATGTTATTTTTGTGGCTACCGGCATTACGGATTCCTTTCTGCTTAAAGGTGTTCGCTATAATAAGCGCCGGGCTGTGACCGAGACACTGGTTATGCGCAGTACTTCGGGGACGATTAGACATATTGAAGCCAATCACAATTTGGATCGTAAACCGCTGTTTCGTGATCAGCGGATGAAGCTGCTCATAGAGTAAGGGAGGGGGAAAAATCTTAGGGGACTAAAATCTGTCTATTCAGGGGACACTATCATTATTCCCTTATCCTGGAAAAAGCATGAACAAGACTGTATCCTACCGGGCAACTCACCGCCAGGGATTGGCTGTGGCATGTTTTCCGCATCACATCATCTGCTTTTTTACCCATTATGATTACTATAAAGTTGTAAAAGTGTAGGTACCCATCTGGAAGGAGGACCATGTTGGCGAACGTAAATATATCCGAACTGGATAATAAGACTATACTGGAATTGTATCAAATTGCTCGGGACGTAAATCTGATTGGTTATTCTAAACTGCGTAAAAAGGAACTGATATTTGAAATTACCAAGGCTTTGACTCATTCTGATGAACTGCTTCAGGCCCAAGGTGTATTGGAGATCATGCCTGATGGATACGGATTTTTAAGACCGTTTGCTTATTTACCCAGTCAGGATGACATTTATGTTTCTCCTTCTCAGATTCGCAAGTTCGAACTGCGCACTGGAGACCGAGTAGCCGGACAAGTGCGTTCACCCAAGGATAATGAACGTTTCTTCGCCTTATTAAAAGTAGAAGACGTAAACGGGTTTCCCCCGGAGGATTCTACCAAGAGAATTCATTTTGACGCTCTTACTCCTCTGTATCCTACCGAAAAGCTCACTCTGGAAACTGAGACCCGGGAGTTATCTACCCGCATTATTGATCTAGTGTCGCCCATAGGCAAAGGCCAACGTGGTCTCATCGTTGCCCCTCCCAAGGCTGGTAAAACCATCTTGCTACAGAAAATTGCTCAGGGTATAACCACTAATCATCCGGAAATAGACGTTATAATTTTGCTGGTTGATGAACGGCCGGAAGAAGTAACGGATATGCAGCGTTTTACCAAGGCGGAAGTAGTGGCTTCTACCTTTGACGAGCCGCCGGAGAATCATGTTAAGGTAACGGATATGGTTCTGGAAAGGGCTAAACGTTTAGTGGAACACAAAAAGGACGTTGTCATTCTGATGGACAGTGTGACCAGGTTGGCTCGGGCTCATAATCTGGTGGTTCCTCCCAGTGGACGTACCTTATCGGGAGGTATAGATCCGGCTTCCCTGGATAAGCCCAAGCGCTTTTTTGGTGCGGCACGTAACATAGAAGAGGGTGGCAGTCTTACCATCATTGCTACCGCTTTGGTGGAAACTGGTTCCCGCATGGATGAAGTTATTTTCGAAGAATTTAAGGGCCGCGGTAACATGGAATTGGTTTTGGATCGTAAGCTGGCCGAAAGGCGCATATTTCCGGCTATCGATTTGAAGCGTAGCGGCACCCGCAAAGAGGAACTGCTGTTAAACAAAGAAGAACTAGAACTAAGCTGGCATTTGCGCAACTATTTCGGTGAGTACAATCCGGTGGATACTATGCAGGCCATGATAGATACTTTGAAAAAAACTAAATCCAACCAGGATCTGGTTAGAGCAGCGCCACTGGTGTTTGGTAGGGGTAATGGTTCTAGGTAGTCTGGGCGTATAGCTTTCCTAAAATTGGTCAAAAATAAGGGCACAGGCCCTTATTTTTTTGTGCCTGAAAGAAACGAGGTGGAAAATCGTGTATAAACGATGGGTAGGATCCCTGCTGATGGGTATAATCTTCACAGGCATCCTAGTAGCGCCAGTCTGGGCCGGGTTAAATCAGGGGAAATTCATTCCCATTGGCCAAGCCAGAGCTCTAACGGTCGACAGTCAGATTAGGTACTACCAGGTTCAAAAAGGAGATACACTCTGGGATATATCCAGAAGTTTTAATGTGGATGTGCAAACCCTGGCGTCAGTAAACAGCTTAAAGCGCAATAGTATTCTGAGTATAGGTCAAACCCTGCAGGTTCCGGGAACAGGACAGCGCCTGCACGTGATCAGTAAAGGAGAAACCATGTGGGATATTGCCGCTCGCTATAGTATTAGCCTGACAAAGCTAAAAGCTGCCAATCCCACCAAAAATCCGGTCAATCTAAAAATCAGCGATAAATTGGTCATACCTTCCGATACTTACCAGGTGGCTCAGGTTATGCAGGAGCCTTCCCGAGGATGGTCGGTCAGCGGGCTTTTTAACTGGCCGGTTGTAGGAGCAATTACTTCTGCATATGGATGGCGTTCATCCGGCTATCATCATGGGATCGACATTGCCGGCGACATCGGCGATCCTATCAAGGCGTGTGCAGCCGGAACGGTGACCTTCGCTGGCTATAAGTCAGTCTATGGAAGAACCGTTGTTGTTGATCACCCCGACGGCAAGCAAACTCTTTATGCGCATGTGCAGGCCATAAAAGTAGCTCAAGGAGCTACCGTTGCTCGAGGTCAAGTGATTGCTACCGTGGGTATGACTGGCAGGACTACCGGTCCCCACGTTCATCTGGAAGTGCGCAATAATGGTGAATTGCGTAATCCCCTCACCTATCTGAATCGTTAGAATAACAAGCTAGCCCCCTTGAGGGTGCGTCTTAGGGATCTTTAATCGCAAAAGATATCGGCATAGTCTGGTATGTATTACCGGCTATGCTGTTTTTTTCTGATACGGATGTAGAAACACCGGTGGGTCAAATCATCAATGCAGTTATAAACGATTTATCCTTGCTTGTATTCCTTGTGGAAAATACTTTGTGCGACATTCGCGCCGTAAACTATATTGCAATTTTTTTGTGTAAAAGTTATTTGAATATCTACGAAGATTAATAGACACACATAACCATAATAATGTCGATAATGTAAAAATCCTTCGTAAATGCAGCAATATCATTGTATATATGGACAATTTACGCTATAGTGGAAAATATTATAAGATTAAGAGGTGACCAGGATGACCGTTAGTTATAAAAAGCTTTGGAAATTGTTGATTGACCGCGAGATGAAAAAGAAAGATTTACAAACAGCTGCGGGCATCAGTCCATCGTCAGTTTCAAAGCTTTCCAAAAATGAATATGTCAGTATGGACGTTCTGGTAAAGGTTTGTTCGGCACTTGGCGTCGATTTTAAGGATATTATGGAGCTTGTGCCAAATTTGATGGAAGATAAATAAAAACTGAATGAAGACCTAAACATTGTACAATCAATGATATATTGCAATGCATAGCAGATGAGTATGATTACAAAAACAATACGAATATTTTATATAGAATAAATGCCAATAGTTGAGGTGTTCGAAATGAGTAATACCGATAAAATCATTTCCCTATATAAATATGTAAAGGAGCTTTGTGCGCTCAAATATACTGTCGTTACCGACGTCAGTAAACAGTATTGGACGTGCTTTCTGAAAGATATTCCAAATGATTCAGAAAACATCACTATATATTATCGAGATAGAGTTGAAGAAGAAGCTAGTGACAACATGGTGTTGTTGGAAGTAAGAAAACCGGAATTTCAACGATGCCCTGAGCCACCAACTTTAATCGTAGAGTGGCTTGAGCCAGGGTGGGATAGATTCACAAACGCCCCGATAGTGAAGAAATCCCTGGTCGATCCTGATAAAGAATTAACTGACGACGAAGAGACTCTGCGGGATATTGAACACTTCGAAGATTCTAATAAACGAGTTCAAGCATTCGAAAAATGGATTGATTTACGGGATGCATGGGCAGATAAACAGCGGATTATTAATGGAACACGTCGTTTTTTTGCGCGCCTTTACCAGGCATATACCGACATTGAGCGTGAATCTGAAACTCTTGAGTTTATGATTGGAAACGGCTTGATTCATGACTTAAATAACCAAGCTATCAGTCATCCTGTTCTAATGAAGAGAGCAAAGTTTGATTTTGATGCAAAGGAAAACATCATTAGAATAAGTGATACGGATACCGAGCCAGAACTCTACACTCTTTTGCTACAGGAAATGACAGACATTAATTATGGTATTGTCAGGCAACTCAAAGAGGATTTGCGCGAGAATTTCTACCATCCGTTAGACAGAAATGATACGCCAGATTATTTGAAAGCCTTGACACACCGCCTCTGCTCTGAAAGCAAGTTTATTATTAAAGATGATGACCAGCCGGGGCGCGGTGATAAAATCGTCACTCGGTGGTCTCCTGTGTATTTTATTCGGAGAAGAATTGATGGTACTCTAAAGGCAATCGAGGAAATAATCACAAATATTGAGAAGACCGGTTATGTGCCGGGACATTTGATCGATCTTGTTGGAGCGGGAACGATTGAAGTACCGGTTGATGATCATGAGTTGACAATTG
>CAZTZX010000059.1:0-7936 GCA_964618175.1 uncultured Syntrophomonas sp.
CCCAGACCAAATACCGCTGGGTGCGCGTGAAAGGATTCGGTGGAGCAAGGAGGGATGGCGAATAAGCAGCCATTCTCATCTGGCACGGCTGCAGTCAAGCTAGCAGAACATCATCAATCTAACTGGTACTACTCAGTGGAGACCAGCGACAGCGGAATCTAACCTTTCATAAAGCGCCCTCCCCCCCCCATATCAGACCAAGCTTTATATGCTAGCACAAAGAAGAACACCCGCGAGTTTTGGATGCTCACGGGTGTCTACTAATTTAATTATCTTGGTGGGAATGGGGAACAGCAATCCTGCCGGTAACCTACCACCAACCGCGGCCATAATCTACTATCAGGATATTCACTACTATAAAAACCAACCAGACTATTAATCTCTTCATTCCCAATTAAAAGAATACCATTATTAGCGGCACAGCCCGAATACCATTCCTTAACCAGATCACAGACATCAAAGTATAACTCTCCAAACTGTCCCGGAGAAACTGTAGTACAATCCAGTGGCGCCGGATCGAATAAAGGCTGATCATTCCAGGTTACTCCAAATTCTCTCCAGGGCTGCAGGATTCGATGAGCACAAACTTCAATGTCGCAGGGCACTTCATTACGGTAAATGCTTAATACCAAATAGGCGAAGCAAATATCACTATTGGGTGGAATAAAGTTGCAGCACAGACTACACAGGTCAAACTGCACCAGACTGCGGTAGTCATCCCGACAAGGGCAGGCACAAGGTACGGTTGGGCAGTCATACTGACTTACATATAAAAACGGTACCGGGCCAAAATTTTGGTCAGGGTAGAACTCTGCAATATATGCTTCCTTAGCAGGGGAAAAGCAGATTTCTGTACAACAGAGACCATTAAACCCTTCTCCATGATTATCCCTTCTTGCAGACATTTTTCACCCTCCTTTCCTTCTTTAGTACACAATATTGGAGATGATGGCAAAAGGTTACCTATCTGGAGTATATTAACTTTGCTGCTACTCTACCCAAAAGAGCAACTTTAGAGGATCCATTATAGCCGCAAAATTGCTTCAGGCAGCTAAGTTACTGCCAAATTCTACTCATATTATGATTTTATATATTCCCGAGAAGACGGGACGATGTGGGCATCGTCCCCTACAGACCGGCGACAACGGAATCGAACCTTTCATGAAGCGCTCTCCACCCAGACCAAATACCACTGGGCGCGCGTGAAAGGATTCGATGGAGCAAGGAGGGATGGCGTCCAAGTACTTTACCCAATTTCTCCTGTATTCTTGATGCTAACATCAACCTCTACATTTATTATCACATCTTCAATAAAGCCATTTCCCAGCTGGGGAGTGATCTCCTGGCGCCATCTAGCCAGAGCATAGGGAGTTATATCGATGGCATCAACCCGGAGTTCTTCTTGCATAAACCTGACAAAATCCAATAACTCCTGCCGCAAATCACCAGCCACCACCTGCTCAATTTCCCCCAGATGCTTTTCCTCATGCAGACTTTCGCTATGACCAAAAACACCATGTTCCACCAGTCTTCCTGTTAAGAAAACCTTTATGTCAAAAGTAATCACGTCGCCTTCTCTGCTGACATTTACCTTCCGTTGATTGGCAGCAAAAACTGTCCCATTGTCAACCATTTCCCCATCTTTGTACAGAAAAAACGGTATCCATCCCTGAGCAGCATTTCCGCTTAACAATACCAATGATCTGGTCTCGATCCGATCCAGTTCAGCGATCATCCGTTCCTGACTAAATAATGCACAACCCGTTACTTCCACCCCCAGTTGATTGTTACTGGTCTTTAGAACTGGGACTGCTGCAGCTATACCTGTCGTATAGGAACCAACTGCAAAACGGTGCAAGGATGTCTGAGGCACAAAAGCCCGTTTCTTAATGGTCTGCAGTAAGCTAATCAGGTTTTCGCTGACTTTACCGCCGTCCTTCTCAATCATGGACCCTAGCAGTTCTTCCGTTCGCCCGTTTACCACCGCTACTGGTATAGATATTTTAGCCCGGGGTTCACGCAAGTTAGTATCCAGAACACTTCTTACCCCCTGTTGGGCCAAATCCTGACCGATCAATATAGCCTGCAGTTGCGCCAGAGAATAATGGCGAGATTCACTGTAGGCCCGCCGGGCTCGGGTCTCTCCTATGGTAGAAGCAGAATAGGTTCCCAGCCTTTCGTTTTTCTGTTCCACCGCCGCCAGTAGAGCACTAACAGATACCTTTCCTTCTTCCCCCGAGCGAGGAGTATCATAACCGCCTGCCACAGCGATCTCAAACTCCTCCACATCGATAGTGTCCCAGCAGCCGCACAGCATGGTGCCCATGGCTAGGATCAAGCCGATTTTTATCCATCTCAGCTTCATCTATCTTTCATCCTCCTCAGTACAGCCGTTATAAGATAAAGCAGGGGATATCCAAGGGAAACCGCCACAAATATATAACCTTGATATTCAGCCCAGGTAAAGATCTGAAACAGGTTATCCGCTTGCAATGATAGAAGGTATAGGCTTACTCCTATTCCCATAACTATCCAAATATAATAGCGATTAAAATCTAGATTAAAGGCTCGAACCGCAGCATAACTGGCTGACATGCCCAGGTTTATGGCAGGCCTGACCCCCAGGCCGACCCAGAGTAATAGGAAAACCAATTCCAACCTGCCCAGAGTCGAAGCATAAGGAATCTTAAGAAGCGTTAGTAATGGCCAGGTGATAAAGTGCAGTCCGATACTGCCAAAAACCATCAGCCCCGCCACCACCACTATTAAATAAATCAATACCGTAAGGCCTAGCCCGATTACAGCCGCTTTCAAAATCTCGCTACGTTGCTGGACCATAGCATAAGTGATCAGCAGCACTTCGACTCCTCCATAAGCGTACATCGTGTTCAAACTTCCCTGCATCAATCCGTTGATATCAATTTCACCCAAGGGCAGCAGGTTTAAATAGGTACCTTGTAAAGCGGGAATGGCAATGATTAGTAAGTCAACTAGTAACAGATAGAAGAAAAATTCATTGAGCCGGCCAACTACTTTGCCCCCTTGGCTGACAGCATAGACAACGCTAATAGTACACGCCAGAGATACCGCCCAAACAGGGGTCCTAGGCAGCATAAATACGCAGGTTATTTCCGAGAATAGCCTTATCACAACAGACTGAAACATGACCACATAGCCCACAAAAGCCAAAATCAACAGAGTGCCCAGAATCTTTCCGAATAGACGACGGCTGATATTCACAAAGTCCGGATCCTGAAACCGATCCAATAAAGCTACCGTTAACAAAATTGAAGCCAGAGGAACTACTGCTCCGATGATGACTGCCAACCAAGCATGCTGCTGCGCTTCTGCCGCTGCTACCCGGGGAAGACCTAGTACAGCCGTGGCTACCATTGTCCCTACAATGATGAATATCAATTGTTTGCTGGTTATTTCGAATCGGGTCCTATCCATTCCGATCCCCCTGGCGCTGCCGGTCTAGGATAGGAATAGACTGGGGACGATATTTGAATCGATGTAAATTTGTTAAGAAGGCATCTTTCAGATCACCAAAGCGCACTGGGCCAAGGGGAGCAAAATAAGGAACCCCGACACTTTCCAAACTGATCAGGTGAGTTATTAAAATAAACCAGCCCAGGGAGAAGCCGAATAAACCAAAAACCGCAGTTGCCAATATGAATAAAATGCGTAACACACGGGTGGCTAAAACCATACTGTAGTTAGGCATAGCAAAGGCAGAAATGGTGCTAATGATATTCACCATAATAATAGCCGGGCTAGCAATATTGGCACTGATGGCAGCCTGACCCAGCACAATTCCAGCTACCACCCCTACGGTTTGCCCGATATTAGTGGGCAAACGCAGCCCCGTTTCCACTACCAGCTGAATAATAATTTCCTGGATCAAAACCTCAATCAATACTGGAAAGGGTACCTCCGAGCGAGCCCGGGTCAATATAACGAATAGTTCATAAGGTATCAATTCCGGTTGGAAACTTAATAAAGATACGTAAAGGGCCGGTAAGGATATCGCCAGAGCGAAGGCCAGATAACGTGCCCAACGATTGATGGTAGCTACCATTGGACGATCATAGTAATCCTCAGAAGCCTGCAGGAAACTGACAAACAGGGTGGGAGCCACCAATACCCAGGGGGTTCCCCCTGCCATTATGGCTACCCTTCCTTCCAGCAGTTCCATAACTATTTTGTCAGGACGCTCACTGGATTTGAACTGGGGAAAAGGCGAAAGGTGGTTGTCTTCGATAAATTGTTCAATATAACCAACTGCAGAAATACCATCAATATCGATTTGGTCGATTTTTCCTTTGATATTGCGGACAATCTCCGGATCAGCAATATCTTCAATATACAGGATCGCTAATTCGGTGCGGGTTCTTTTTCCGACGATACTTTTTTCTATTACCAGGTTGGGATCCCGCAGTCGGCGGCGAATCATGGATATGTTGGAGGGTAGATCTTCGATGAATCCCTCCCGGGATCCTCGCAAGGTTCTCTCTACCGGTGGTTCGTCAGGATTACGCTGCACTCCTCCGATGATATTTATAGCCAGTACTTCAGCGATCCCCTCCACCATCACCAGCGTATTACCATCAAACAAGGCATACACCATATCCTGCACCAGATTTATCTTCTTAATTTCACCGATGGTCAATGAGGTCTCGGAGATCTTGTCAATAAGTTGATTAGCCGTTCCCTGCTGCAAAGTTGCAGCATCGCTTACCAGCATTAGACTTTTGAATATTTCCTCATAAAGGGCCTGCTTGTCTACTCTCCCCTCCAGGTAGACCACCGCTGCCCGTCGCCGGGGGTCACTTTTTAGAGTGATCTGCCGAAAAATAACATCTCTATTTTTCTGTACATAAGGATCCAGTAATTTTTTCTTGCTGTCAAAACTGATCGTCAGTTTTTCGCTGTGGTTATTTAAAGGTTTGTGGGCAGGTACCTTGTGCCTGCCCCGCAGGCGGTTAAAAATCGACGCCATACTTTGCTTCCCCCAAAAACGTTTTCTATATTTTGACCGTTTACCCATGTCTCTATCCAGTTACACCTAGTTTTCCCAGTTGACCAGAACGTTCGTTCTGGTGTAGGATAACTACACAGAACAAATGTTCGGGGGATGGAAATGCGCCGCATTATTTTTTGGTCTTGTTCAAAAGCACTCAACCATAATTTTTATAACGCCTGCCTTGACCTGACCCCGTTAGTGGAACCTAGCGGAAACAGGGCTGTTTATTTAGATTTAACCGGCTGTAAGATAAAAAGGGGGCAAATAAAAAAGCTGACTTCTTACACCGGTGCTCATATCAGAATAGGGATGGCTGCCAGCCGTCTGGTTGCTCATACCGCAGCAATCACTACTTGTCTGCCCTCCCCCACCCGACCTAAGAACTATCAACTCCACCGATGGGGCAATGCAGAAATGATAGAAATTCTCCCCCAACGGGATTCCGCTTTCCTGGGCTCTCTGCCTTTGGAATCTTTCCCTTCCCTGGATCACTCTCAGCTAAAAAAACTGCGCCGCTCCGGTTTTAATTATGTTGAAGAAATAGCCAATCTCCCTCCTTATGAGTTAGTGCGACTGCTGGGGGGAAAAGGCTTGTTGATCTCTGAGCAGGCCCGGGGGGTCGACCCTGGCCCAGTTATGGGGCTTTATCCCCCTTCCCGGATATTCTATCAGCTTAATTTTGCATCTGAATTGGATAATGAATGCTCTTTACAGCAGATTCTTAAGCAAGCAGCAGTACAACTAGCCGCTCAGCTACGACAAAAGAATTCTACCTGTCAACAAATTTCTCTGGAACTGCATCAGGACAGCCACAAAGAACAAGGCGAACGCCATCTACAGATAGGCAGTCAGGACGAACAAGTTCTGGAACACGTTTTCAAGAGACTGGCTAAACATATAATGAATGCACCTGACCAGGAATACCAGATAAGCGGGCTCACCATCGCTCTAAACCAGCTTGCCCCCCTGTCCTGGTCGCAGCCCGACTTATTCAGCCAACGTTTTATATCTACTCCCCGGGAAGAAAAAGCCCGCCTGAATCAGGCTTTACTTCGCCTGGAAGAGCGCTTTCCCGGCTTTCTGACCCGGGGAATACCCATCGCCCGGCGGGAGCAGGTACTGTCCCTATGGGATCCCTGGAGGTCGTATACCCATGAGTAAGCTGCAGCATCAAGCTGTGCAGGTGAGCTGTAATAATCAGGGCTTACCCCTTCGCCTGCAAAAGGGTCAGCAGACCGCCCAAGTAGAACAGGTTCTGGATTGCTGGCGTGATACCGGGTGCTGGTGGGAAGGAGAGAGTGAAAAGCTTTTTTATCGCTTATCTCTGGATAACCAGGCTATCGTAGAGATCTATTGGGATCACCGCTCCCAAGTCTGGATGTTATATAAGATTTATGATTGATGGCAGTTTACTAACAGAGGTATTTTCGTGCTAACACCCGGAGGTGAAAAGATGGCCTTCATTCACCTGCATACTCATACTCCTTTTTCATTCCTGGATGGTGCCAGTTCTATTGAGACCCTGATAGAACGAGCTGCCCAGCTTGATATGCCGGCTCTGGCAGTTACCGATCATAATAATGTTTCCGCAGCCGTCAAATTCCATCAAGCCGCCTCCCGGGCCGGTATCAAACCTATTCAGGGAACCGAAATAGAGCTCAGCGGAGGGTACCACCTGACTCTGATCGCTCGCAGTGCCCGGGGATACGCTTCCCTGTGCCGTCTGCTTACCCGCAGCCATCTTGCTAATCCCCGCGGGAATCCCTGCATTGACCCCCAGTGGATGATCGAATTGGAAGATGTCGTGGTGCTATCTGGATGCCGCCAGGGACAAATCGCCACCCTTATCTTAAAAGGACACTATCAGCATGCTCTAGAGTGTGCCCGCCACTATCGGGATATACTGGGCAAAGACAATTTTTATATAGAAATACAAGACACTTTGCTGCCCGCTAATCAGCGTCTCAACCAGAAACTTATCCAGCTAGCCGACTGTCTGGATCTGGAACCAGTAGCCACTAATAACGTTCACTATGCTGACCGCAAAGATTTTGCATTTCATGATTTGCTGACCTGTGTCAAGCACCTGTTGCGAGTAGACGCCGTTCATCCCGCCCGTCCTCTCAATGCTGAACAGTATATAAAATCCACTGCATCTATGGAAGAACGCTTTAGCTTTTGCCCCCGGGCCCTTGCTAATACAGCACTTATCGCCGAGCAATGTCAGGGATTTTTAAATGGATCCCCGGTGCATTTTCCCCGTTTTGCCTCCCCACCAGGAGGAAATGCGGCCGCTTACCTGCGCTTGCTTAGTTATGCCGGAGCCCGGGAGCGCTACGGCAAGATCACTCCTCCGGTACAGCAACGTCTGGATTATGAGCTGGGAATCATTGAACAGATGGGATTTGCCGACTATTTTCTTGTGGTATGGGATGTGGCTAAGTTTGCCCGCCGGGAGGGCATCCGTTATGCGGGTCGGGGCTCGGCTGCTGATTCTCTGGTTTCCTACTGCCTTTTTATCTGTGAGGTGGACGCCTTAAAAAGAGGCCTTTTGTTCGAACGTTTTATGAGCCCGGAGCGTTCCCAGTTGCCTGACATTGATATTGATTTTGAAGCCCGCTATCGTGATCGGGTCATTGACTATGTTTATAAAAAGTACGGAGCCAAAAAAGTAGCCCGGGTAGCTACATATAATACTTTTAAGGCTCGCTCAGCGGTAAGGGATATCGGCAAGGTGCTTGGTTTTGATGAGGCCGAATTAGGCAAAATCGCCAAAAGCCTCCCCCATACTTATGCTGACCGTATCCGTAGTCTGCTCAATTGTCTGCCCGAACTGCAGGATAGTCCTCTAAAAGAGCAGCGTTTTCAGCTGCTCCTGGATGCATGTGAACACCTGGCTGGTTTTCCGCG
>CAZTZX010000059.1:8036-12018 GCA_964618175.1 uncultured Syntrophomonas sp.
ATGGAAGATATAGTGGCCAGCATGGCCCTGATACGGCCTGGCCCTATCAAAGGCAATATGGTCGACCCCTATGTGCGCCGCCGTCAGGGTCAGGAAGAAGTTAGTTACCTGCACCCGCTGCTAAAACCAATTCTAGAGAAAACTTATGGGGTAATACTTTTTCAAGAGCAGGTGCTCGAGATCGCCATTGCTATTGCCGGATTCACTCCCGGGGAAGCCGACCAACTGCGGCGGGTCATGACCCATGCCCGTTCCCAAAAGGTAATGGAAGAGATCGGTCATCATTTTGTGCAAAAAGCCATCCGCAATGGTATTGAGGCTCAGGTGGCGGAGTCCATCTTTGCCTGTATGGTAGGCTATGCCAGTTATGGGTTTTGCGAAGCTCATGCGGCCGCTTTTGCTACTACTAGCTACAAGACCGCCTATTTGATCAAACATCATCCGGCTCAGTATTTCGCGGCCTTGTTAAATCACCAGCCTATGGGATATTATCCTTCCTACGTAATTGCCACTGAGGCACGACGGCGCGGCCTCAAGCTGCTGCCCGCCGATGTGAATGAAAGCCCAACTGACTGCCGGGCGGAATCGTCTGATGCAATTAGGATCGGCCTAAAATTAATTAAAGGTGTCAGCCGCTCCACTCTGAATTCAATTCATCAGCAGCAGGGTTTGCGTCCCTTTGCTTCGGCAACTGATTTTATAAAAAGAGTTGCTCCTCCCCGGGATGAGGCTGAAAATATAGTAAAATGTGGTGCTTTGGACAGTTTGTATAGCAACCGGCGTGAGCTTTTATCTCTTCTTCCCCAGCTGGGATCAGCCGAGAGCAGTCTGTTTGCCGACCAACTCTCCAATACTATTACCGACTTTTCTGCACCGCAGAAGCGTTATATGGAGCGAAACCTACTGGGATTGGATGTAGGGGAGCACTTTTTGGCCTTTTGGCGTCCCTGGCTGCAACAGCGGGGAATACTATCATCACAAGAGCTACCCGCCCTGAAATCTGGCTGTCATGTACAGGTCGCTGGTCTGCTCTTGCACCCTCATCGTCCTCCTACTCGCAGTGGTCGCATAACTGTTTTCTTTGCTCTGGAGGACGAGTTTGGATTGACTGATGTCACCATGTTTGAAGAGGCTTATAAAAGGTGTGGAGGCGAGGTGTTTATCCCCTCCGAGGGGATAATGATTGTCAGAGGAAAGTTAAATAGGAGAGGCCGGGGCTTAACAATTGTAGCTAATCAAGTAAAACGCTTGCCGCTCACAGCTTACCCAAAAGAAATAGGAGGTATGTAATTCCATACCTCCCTTTACCTTTGGGTCAACAAACCTATTTTTTCTTGGCGGCCTTTTTCTTAGCAGCCGCTTTAGGAGCTGCTTTTTGTCCAGCTGCAACAGCTTCCTTTAAGGATTTGCCGGGTTTAAAAGCGGGGACTTTTGTGGCAGGAACTTTGATTTCCTGTCCAGTGGCCGGGCTGATGACCTTTCTTTCTTTCCGGTCACGAACCTCAAAGCTACCGAACCCAATAATTTGCACCTTGTCACCCTTGGCAAGAGCCTGCTGAACGGTTTCCACCACGGCATCAAGTGCTTTGGCTGCATCCTTTTGAGTGATCTCAGCCTTCTCCGCTAACGCTTTGACAAGTTCCGATTTGTTCACTAGATAGTCCTCCCTTTTCAGTGAAATTAAAACCATAGTTAACTTTCCCCAAAAAAACGGGAATTCCTGCTATTAAACTAAAAAATGTGCAATATTTTTTCCTAAAGCTATTGTTTTATACCAATACTTAAATTCTTCCATCTAGGAAAGGCTTTTATTCATTGAGTCCATAAATGCGGGACTTCAATAATATAATTCCCCTTAAGTGCCGATAAATACGCTAATCTATAACTTCCTGAATAGTAATACTCCGATTAGTAGAGAGATTGTAGAACTTATCATCTACCATAACGATCGGTCGGGTCGGTTGAGAAGGGTCAACATAGATTACTATCCCTTTTTCATTGTTGGAAAGACGAACTTGATTTCCTACATAAAAGTTAGTTATTTTGTCATAAAACACTTTGACAATGCGGGGATCCAATCGTCCAAACGATTCTTGCCACAATACTTCGGCAGCCGTGTAGGGAGAAGACCGAGCCGAGTAAGCCCGATTCGAGGTAATTGCATCGTATACATCCGCTACCGCTGTGACCGCCGCATAAAAGGGGGTATTATAACCCTTCACGCCCATGGGATAACCGCTTCCGTCAGCCCTTTCGTGGTGCATCAAGGCAGCATTGGCAATTTCGTTAGGAAAAGTCCCGGGTTGAATGATCAGATCATAACCCAGCATAGTATGTTTTTTTATTTCAGCATATTCCTCATCGGTAAGCTTAGCGGGTTTGGTTAAGATGGCTCCATCAATTTGGATTTTGCCTATATCATGTAAAAGTCCCGCTGTCCCCAGTTCTCTAATAGTTCCCTCATCCAACTGCAGCCAGCGGCCTATCAGTATACATAGTAAAGAAACATTTACCGAATGGGTAAAGAGATAATCATCTTTATCCTTCATCAAGCGCATATGACGAAACAAGTCATTCTCGTCAAAGACTTGCAGAAACAGCATATCCGTAGTTTTTCTTATATCTTCAACATCCAGGGGTTTACCCAGTTTGGCTTCCAGCATAAAACTCTTAACTACCTGCAGAGAATCCACATATACGTCAGCGAAGGGCTTGCCGCTCCGACGTTTAGGGCGGGAATCCATAATAAAAATCTCTTCGATACCTCTCGTCGCAAAAGAATTTAAGTGTTCCTGGGTAATTATGGTTCCTTGTGCTAGCAGAAGTTGAGAATCATAACTGTAAAGATCCTTACCCGAGCGAGACCCCGGTTTTAGATTACTGACCTTGATACGCAGCAATAACTCCACCCCCTCGCTCTGTTTACTCCCATATTCTACATGATTCTTTCAGTTTCCTGCTTTTAGTCTTCTTTTGCGCAAATATCTACCCAGGCTGGCCCCACAATTATCGGAACATATTCTACCTGCCACCCGGCTTGAGAGCTCTCTCTTTTCAATAAACGGCACACCTCTTGCACCACCAATTCTTCAGTTGCCTGATGGCCGGCATCGATCACAGCTAATCCCAGAGCCGCTGCATCTCTGGCCTCATGGTATTTCAAGTCACCGGTGATCAACACATCTACCTGCCCGGCGATTTCCTTTATAAAACTGGCTCCGGAACCACCGACTACTGCTACTTTTTGCACCAAATGCTCCGTTGCTCCTACCAACCTAAGAGCAGGCAAGTCCAATTTGGACTGCACCTGTTCTGCTAACTTGCCTAAAGAAACAGCCTGAGACAGCCTTCCTATTCTCCCGGGGCTATACATAGTCCCGGACTTTTCCAGTTTAAAGACATCATAGGCCACTTCTTCATAGGGATGTGCTTGCAACATAGCCTCAATAACCGATTTTAGGAAAGGCTCTGGACAGATGGTTTCTAGGCGGGACTCCTCCACCTGTTCCAGTTTAGCGGTCTGGCCGATAAAAGGATGGGTATCCGGCCCCGGTTTAAAAGTCCCTATTCCCGGGGACTGGAAGGTGCAGTCCGAATAGTTGCCAATGGATCCGGCTCCGGCACCACTAATAGCAGCGCGGACTTCATCCACATGAGTAAGTGGTACGTAGACCACCAGTTTGTAGAAAGTCTCATAGCTACCAGCCGTTCTCAGCCGCAACGGTTCAATGTCGATCAAACCTACCGTCTCGGCCAGTATTTGATTTACCCCTTTAGAGGCACTGTCCAAATTGGTATGCGCTACATATAGACTAATGTCAGCCATAATTAGTTTGCGAATCAAGCTTCCTACCGGCGAATCGACTTTAATGCTGGGCAAAGCCTTAAAAATTAAAGGATGATGCGTGATTATCAAGTCGGCATTCTCCTGCCAGGCTTGATCCAATACTTGGTGATCAAGTTCCAAAGCTACCACCACTTT
>CAZTZX010000060.1:0-2420 GCA_964618175.1 uncultured Syntrophomonas sp.
TAATTGATATGTGACCACTTCTTTTCTCAAATGAAGTGGTTTTTTGCTTTTTATATTGCGAAAATAAGTATCGCGTAGATGTGTTATCCGCTCTTGCTCAGGTTTTTAGTAATTTCATGATAGCGCATAGTTGCCACCTTACTTGGTTTACCTTTTTTGCAGAAACATAACCCTGCTAGTTTAGGCACAACACGCTCGACAATTATTTGCCCATTAACCATTTTGGATTCTAATGCTTCTAAGGCTTCTAAAAACCGTTTATCCTCCTTAGCCCGGTTATAAAAGGATAAGACGTAGACGTAAACAAAAAGGTTGTAATTGCGGAAGGGATATTCGACCTGCATAAACAAGGTGCCGATTCCATAATGGCAGGGGCCGATAGGTTTTTTAATGGTCCAATGCTCCAGTAAAAAATCCACCGCCTTGTCCAGGGCTGGCTCGCCGTTGAGATAATCGCTAAAGCGAAAGGCATTCAAGGCTGTAAGCGTTGGAAAGGGATTTGAAAACTCTGTTTCCGGACCCCGGCCAAAACTGAACTTGTTGCAGCGCCAGCCTCCGTCAGTATGCTGGATATCCAAAAGATGTGCGAAGGTTTTTTGCAGCCTGATATCGTCAGCATAGCCCATGTGGCAAAGTACCTCGGCAGCGTGGACAGTATGGCATGGGTAAATAGCCCCGTGGGGGGACAGCTTGAAACGCCCATCTTCTCTCCAGGTGCTGAAAATCAATTCAGCAGATTCCTTAAGTAAGGGGTTAGTGGTTTCCATCCCCAATTCCAATAGCAGCATAACACTTTCCAAGGTAGAGAAAGGGGCTCCCTTTTGCAGGCGTTTATCAGGAGTAGTCCATAGGTCGGCTCCTTGATCATATCTATGGGACAATACTGCTTCAATATCAGATGAATACTGCTCATTTACAGCCATGTCTGACCTACCTATCGTATTAGTCTAATTTGATTGTAAAGTAAATGGGTTTAACCAACAATCCCTGTGTAAGTTTTAGGCAGGTATGCATGAGATGCCAGGTTTCCGCGTTAGAGGGCCCAATCATCAGCTCTTGGCACAAAATTCGCTGATATAGAGAGGAAGTCTTTACTTAAAATAAGCCCGAGGGGCTGTTTTTATGCCTATTATTAAGAAAATACACATTGATGTTGCCAGATTAGGAAAGTTGAGATATGTTATTGAAAGGTGGGAAAATTAATGTTACCAGAATAGGTAGGAAAGGCGCACCATGCAAATGGATTTTGTCAAAGGTTTTCGCCAGGAACTGCTGCAGGAGGGGAAATCGCGGCATACGGTCAATAATTATCTACAGGCCGTTCTGGAGTATAAGAGTTACGTGGAAAACCGCTACGCCATGCCGTTTTCCACTGAGCTTATGGATGAAGAAAGTGTTGAGTATTTTAAGGAATACCTTTTATACATCACCATGTCGAAACCAACCGCTATTAACAGTAAGCTCTCGGCATTGAATCGTTTCGCGGTTTATCTGACCAACAGTGGTCAGCTGACCCATAATCCGGTGATCGGTATCAAGCGTGTGCCAATAACTCGGCCTCAAAATGACCGTGCTGATGATTTAACCGAGGACATCCAGTCGCTGCGTGAAGTATTGTACCAGCATAATATTCCTCGTGACATAGCCATTTTCGAATTATTGTATACCACTGGTATCTCGGTAAGTGAATTGTGCGCTGTAGAGGTTGACGATATTATTTTAGCTCCTAACGCCGGGCAACTGGTGATTCGCGATGACCAAAGGGGGGATCGCACCCTTCTACTTGATGAATTAATGTTACCAGTTATAGAAAACTATTTGCAGGTTAGGCCTTCCGTCGATTCGCCGCGATTGTTCCAGGGGCAGCGAGGCAGTTTGGGGCGAGTGGCGATTTATCGCATCATTTATAAATATGCTAGTGAAGCTGGGGTTAAAATTAGTCCCCAGGATCTGCGCTATCAATTCTGTCAGGAACTCATTAAACAAGGTACAGATCTATCGGTAGTGGCTGAACTGGCCGGTTACCGCAGCATTAATCATTTACGACGTCTGCAAAAAAATATCCCGACAACATAGGTTAGTACCTATCTCGGGCACACTATAACCAGAAGAACGAAACTGGTGGAAGTAGGGGATCACCGGGTGAAGGGTGTTGGCCGATATAAAATTGCAGGCCTGACTTTAGCCGCACTGGCGGCCTTTTTATTCATTGGCCTGTATATAACATTTAATGAAGACACGGATACTGCCAAAACGGTATTTGTGGCTAAAAACCTGGGCCGGAATAATCTTATTACCCATGTAGACACCGGGCAAGAAAAGTTAGTAGCTTTGACTTTTGACGATGGCCCTGATCCCCGCTTCACACCTGATGTTCTGGATATTTTGGCGCAGAAAAAGGTGCGGGCTACCTTCTTTGT
>CAZTZX010000060.1:2520-10262 GCA_964618175.1 uncultured Syntrophomonas sp.
GCCCATGATGGGACTCTGGATAGAAGTCTGACCGTAAAGTCTTTGCCATCTCTGATAGATGAACTGCAAAAACAGGGGTATCGGCTGGTTACCTTGAGGCAATTGATGGCTTATCGGCAGGATTAGCGAAGTCTAGTTTTGCAGTACCCGGAAGGGGAAACATCCGGAGCGAATTTTTACTGTTATCCTGAGGGAGGAACGACCGAAGGATCTTTCCCTTAAGTACCACAAAGATTCTTCGACTAGGCCTGAGAACGAGATAATTAGTCTAAGATCAGTTCCGCAGTCACTGGGAAATGATCCGAGGCATCGGAGCGAGTGATATATGATTGCTGTATCTGCAGTGAGGAGTTGGCAAAAACATAGTCAATGCGTGAGGTTGGCTTATGGGATGAATAGGTGTTGAGGAGGTCTCCGGAATTGTAGCGGAAACTATCAGTGAGGTGGCGGGTGATCAGTCCAATTTCGGCTTGATCGCTGGCAGAGTTAAAATCGCCGGCCAAAATAGCTGCCCCTGGAAAACTAAGCACTGCCGGCAAAACTTGCTGCTCAAGATGTTGCATCCTTAGCTGATGATTAAGTCCCAGGTGCACCGCGAAAAATCCCAGGGTATCATGGGCCACCTGAATACTTACCTGCAGGCAGCAGCGGTCTTCTTGCGGATCGGGCAAAGGCATTGTGTTATAACCTGAAATAGATAAGCGGCTTAACACTGCATTGCCATAGGATCCCCTTCCGTAGTGCATGGCGGCACCAAATACGTATCCCATATTTAGCCGGCGAGCCAATTCAGATGCTTGTTTTTGTCGGCCACTACGGGGGAGACTCATATCAACCTCCTGCAGGGCAATTATATCGGCATTAAGATTGGCCAGCACGGCAGTGATTCGATCCAAACTGGGATTGTCATCGTAATCGGTACCATGATGGATATTATAGCTGACTACACGCAAAGCCTGAGACATTAACAATACCTCGCCAAGTCTTTATTGATAAGTTATGCTGACAGAACTAAACTGTACTAAGCATTCCATATATTAATTTGACTCAGGCCTGGATACCTTCCTCGGCTAATAGTCGCCGGATCTCATCAGGCTCAGGCATTTGGTTGGGATTGACACTTAAATAGGATAAGCCAGCCGCCTGCAAGGCTTGACGAATGAATCTTTCTCCCCGGTACTTGCGCTTACCGTCTGTAGAGGGAGGTTCGACCTGCACTACCAGAACAGGAGTCAGGTCATTCATCCGACAGACCAGGAGATCTACACCTTTTTCCTTGACCCGTTCGGCATGTTCTTGTCGGTTAGCGGCATCAGCGGACAACTGGATTATATCAGCCAGTCGAACCTTGGGATACACTACAAATGGCATGCTGCCAATAATATTACGCAGCGCATCATATACGATCACCTCGCGGGCGGTCAACAACTGATCTCTTTTGCGGTAAGGAAGATTATTAATATCCACCCAGTTATCACTCAGATCAATGATTTCCCCGCCTTTAGGTTTCGTGCGCTGGTTATTTTTGATTTGATCCCGGATAATATCATATATTAACTTGGCCGCAATTATTAATATGATGGCTCCTACCAGCTGTATCATCTACATCCTCCTCACAGGTTAGCCAAGCTAGCCTTCATCATTCATGATAAACTATGAGGGTAGTCTTTTCAAAGCCCTATCTTTTCTCGCCTGCCGGTTTTAGGTAAAATAGTAAGGTATATAGTAGTTAATGACCGAAAAGGAGGTCAGACTGATGTTGTACCACAGCAGTCGGGGGCAAGCCAGCCCGGTTAGTGCCGCCCAGGCTATTACCATGGGGATAGCCACTGATGGTGGATTATTCGTGCCGGAAAATGTGCCTCATATTAATAGAGAGGATTGGCAGCAGTTGCAGAAAAGCAACTATCAACAGAGAGCTGTGCAAATACTGCAGCCTTTTTTAACGGAGTTCACGGAGGCGGAACTGCAAGAATGCACTACAGCTGCTTACCACAGGGACAGCTTTGATAGCCCTGAGATCGCACCACTAGTACACCTGCAAGGTAATACCTTTGTTCAGGAGTTGTGGCATGGGCCCACCTGTGCCTTTAAGGATATGGCTCTCCAGATGCTGCCCCACTTGCTTACCCGAAGTATGGTTAAGACAGCTGAAACTGACGACATAGTTATCCTGGTGGCAACTTCTGGGGATACCGGTAAAGCGGCCTTAGAAGGTTTTAAGGATATCGACCGCACCCGTATTATTGTTTTTTACCCTGAAGAAGGAGTAAGTGAGGTACAAAAGCGGCAGATGATTACTCAGGAAGGCAGCAACGTGCATGTGGCAGCCGTAGCCGGTAATTTTGATGATGCTCAAAATGGGGTAAAGCAAATTTTTGGTAACCAGAGTCTTAAAAACCATTTGGCCCAACAGGGATTGAAATTATCATCGGCTAATTCCATAAACTGGGGCCGTTTGGTTCCGCAAATAGTTTATTATGTATCGGCCTATGTTGATCTGTTGAGCCAAGGAGTGGTAGAAGCCGGCCAACCAGTTAACTTTGTAGTTCCTACCGGTAACTTTGGTAATATCCTGGCTGGCTATTATGCCCGGCAGATGGGGGTGCCAGTAAACCGACTCATATGTGCTTCCAATGCTAATAATGTACTGACTGACTTTATCCGCACCGGTATATATGATCGCAACCGCCGCTTCGAAAAAACCCTGTCACCTTCTATGGATATATTAATATCATCCAACCTGGAACGCCTCCTATTTGAGATAACCGGACACAATGCAGCCAAGGTTGCAGGCTGGATGGAGCAGTTGAAAACCCAGGGCGGTTATGAACTGGATCCGACTACCCGTGAGGTGGTACAAAGCATTATTTGGGCTGATTACTGCGGTGATGTAGAAACCTTAATGACCATCCGGGCTACCTGGGGAGATCAGCGCTATCTTTTGGATACCCATACTGCCGTAGCGGTACAGGTATACCAGTCTTATCTTAAGGCTGAGGCAGATGACACTCCTACGGTAATAATGTCTACAGCCAGTCCCTTTAAGTTTGGCAGCAGTGTGGCTCAAGCCTTGTTCAGCCTGGAGCAAATTCAGGGTAAGGACGAATTCACTCTGCTAAAAATGCTGTCGACCGCAACCGGGATTCCAATTCCGAAGGGGATTGCCGGTTTGGAAAACAGAGCGATCCGGCATAATACCAGTACCACCAGGGAGGCCATGGAGCAGACCGTACTGAAGTTTTTGCAGCTGTAAATAAACAAGGCAAAGGATCGGTTAATAACCGATCCTTTCAGACTGGTCGACAAAGGTAGTAAAAAAGATTGCCGCGTCGCTAACGCTCCTCGCAACATCAGTCATGAGCGTGAGCGAATATCAGGCGTCCTCGTAGAAGGCAATGACAGGCAAAATGTTTTCGCTCATCGTGGTGGGTTTATACCCGTGAAAATTGCATGCAGTAGGCGTGGCAATATAATTTTTGCAGCTTTTTTGACACACTCAAAGGATCGGCCTAAAATCGATCCTTTTGCTTTCAGAAGTATTATTGCCCCCTAATAAAATACGGCATCAACTGGTGACCATGGGCAATATATAGTCCTTGAGCCGCCGCGGCCTCATCATATTTTTGGGGCTCCTCCGGGCAGGGATTCTGGCTGTCATACAGCAGATAGGGAACCGGTTCACCGCTGTGGGTGCGGATTCTCAAAGGAGTAGGGTGATCCGGCATAACCAGTACCCGAATATGCTCAAAGTCAGCCAGTTGATCCAAAAGTGGAGAGATCACCAGCTGATCAATTTGCTCGATACTCCAGATTTTAGTTTCCAGGTTGCCTTGATGTCCTGCCTCATCGGGCGATTCGATGTGCAGATAAACAAAATCATCGCCTTGGTGCAGACACTGCAAAGCCGCTTTTATCTTACCGGCAAAATTAGTGACAACTGCTCCAGTAGCGCCTTCAACTGTTACCGGTTTCAACCCCGCACAGATTCCCAAGCCTTTGACCAGATCAACCGCTGCGACCACCGAGCCGGACAATCCGTATAATTCATTAAAAGTCGGCAGGGCTGGGCGAAATCCCTCCCCCCACAGCCAAATAGAAGTAGCCGGAGGATGGCCACTGTTTTTAAGCTGCCGATTCACAGGATGATCACGCAGTATTAATTGGCTTTTTTTGATCAGATCCAGCAGGGCTGACCCATCAGTGCCTGCCGGTAAATAGTTGGTTATGGGCTGGCTGCTAATATCATGAGGAGGGGTCAGCTGCACATCGCGACCGCGCCCTTTTTTCCAAACCAATAGATTGCGATAGCTAATGCCCGCATGAAAGTAGAAAGTGGCATCCCCCAGCTCATTGGCCACCGCTTGCATGAGTTCATGAGCAGCGGCAGTGCTGATTTCGCCGGAACTGTAATCGATCATTACTTGCTGATCGTAGCTGTCTTCTTCTGAAAGGGTAACCAAGTTGCAGCGCAGAGCCAGGTCATCATCGTTTAGTTTTACGCCCATACTTACCGCTTCCAGAGGCGAGCGCCCGGTATAATATTGAACCGGATCATAGCCCATTACGCTCAAGTTGGCCACATCGCTGCCGGGAGCAAAGTTTTCCGGGATAGTTTTAACCTGCCCAATAAAAGCAGTCTGCGCCAGCCTGTCCAGATGCGGGGTATGAGCCGCCTGCAGGGGAGTCAAGCCTTTAAGTTGTGACTGCGGTTCATCGGCCATGCCATCAGTTAAGATCACCAGGTATTTCATATATTTAGTTCACTCCTGTTGTTAGGCATTTTTATAACAGTATACCATCAGCTGGGGGCAGTAACAGAAATTTTATTGGCTCAGCTGACGGTAGGTTATAACATTCAGCAGATAACTTAAATGAGGTAATTAATGCTGGACTGGGGAAAAGATTCACTGATTTCTTCTTTGAAAAAGGATTTCATTTCCGCCAGCTTATCGTCTGTGTATATGTACTTACCATAGCCAAACTGGCCATACTTATATTTGCGGTCAATTTTTTCATCCATGGGCAAATCAGTTTGCGGAAAAACTCCCAGGATGTTGCTGCGTGCTCGACTTGTAAAACGGTGGGAGATAACCTCAAAGGTAAAATCCATACCAGGTTGGTAATCAATGTGCTCAGCTACAGCACCTAGAAGTGTTTTGTAATCCTGCTGCCAGCCTTCATTAAGTATGACCGGTGCAATGATCACCCCGCTGGGGTAACCTGCACCCACGATCCTGCTAAGTGCCTGGAGCCGTTGCTGAAGAGGGGGAGTACGATGTTCGTAGCTGCGGATAACCTGGTCCGAGTTGATACTGAAGCGTATCCGGGTATGGTTATTATGCTTTAGTGTCAGCAGAGAATCTACACAGGTAAACTTGGTGACGAATCGCAGACGCCCATATTCCTGTTCAGCGAAAAAAGCAATAGCCCGAGCCAGTGATCCCGAATAGGGTTCCACCGCCACTGGATCCGAGGTGGCTGCCGCTTCAAAAAGAGTGATTTCAGGACGCCGCTTCTCAATGAGAATGGCGGCCTGATCCAGAATATCCTCCACATTTACGTAGATGCGGATATAGGGTTTTTTACCCAACTGGGTATTTAGATAGCAGTACTCGCAGATGCCTTGGCATCCGGTTACCAGGGGAAGCTGGTAGTGCGCTGACGGCTTGCAAGTGGCAAAAGCCAAAGTCTTGCGCACGCCCACAACCAAAGTGCTTTTGCCTTGGAAAAAAGCTTCCCGAGGTGACTTGCCGGGAATGCCGGTTACCCTATTGTGGGACTGCAAAAACTCTACCTTCTGGCCATCGTCCTGCATCCGCTGGTAAATCTGCCTGCCCGCGGGATAATCTAACGCCTCTTTCTCGAAATATACCCTCTTTAACTGACTCGATACCACCATGAATATTGCCCCCTCCTAGCTGATTGCCGTCCTAATTATTCTGAACATAGTATGGCTAAGATAACAGCAGTCCATGTTTTTTCAGGGGAGCTGTTGACAAAAAATGAGACACTGCATATCATGTAAATATACCCATAGGGGGTATAAGTATAAGTGATTAAGGAGGCAGCAGTTAAATGGCCATTACCCGAAGAACATTTCTTAAACGGGCCGCTCTTTCAGGGGCAACCGCCGCCATTATGCTCAGCGGCACAGGTGAAGCTGCGGCCAAAATGGCTCCCAATCAGGAATATGCAACCATTATCGATCTCTCCAAATGTGATGGCTGCGCGCATCGGGATACCCCTGCCTGTGTGTCAGCCTGTCGCACCAAAAATCAGCCCAGGTTTCCCCAACCAGAAAAACCCATTGGAGACTATTGGCCCCAGACAATTCATGAGGACTGGTCCGATAAACAGCATGTTACCAATCGGCTCACACCTTATAACTGGACTTATATACAACATCTGGAGGTAGAACATCAAGGCTTGTTAATAGAGGTTAATGTGCCACGGCGCTGTATGCACTGTGATAATCCTCCTTGTTCAGGACTGTGCCCGTTTGGGGTTAATAACAAGACTCCTGAAGGAGCAGTAGTTATTGATACAGATATTTGTTTTGGAGGGGCTAAATGCCGGGACGTATGCCCTTGGGAAATCCCCCAGCGTCAGGCAGGAGTAGGCTTGTATAAAGACATTGCTCCCAAGTTTGCCGGTGGCGGAGTTATGTACAAGTGCGATATGTGTATTGATCTAATTCAGGCGGGGCAAGAGCCAGCCTGTGTTTCAGCCTGCCCTAATCAGGCAATAAGCTTTGGACCCAAAGATGAAATGCGTACTTATGCACGCAACTGGGCAGAGGATAACCAGGGGTATGTATATGGTGATGTGGAAAACGGCGGCACCTCTACCTTTTATATATCCAATATACCCTTTGAAGCTATAAACCAAGCCATCAAGGAACAGGAAGTGGACGGCAAACCTGGCCGACCTACTATGGAGGTGGGAGTCAATAATCCGTTAGATGAGCCGGAAAACATAGCCAAAGCTTTCGTGATCGCCCCGGTAGCCGGTATATTGGCCGCTGGCCTGAGTGTATATAAAACGATGCAGGGGGAGGAAGAACATGAAGATAGTGAGGCATGATCTGGCAATTCGCTTCGTTCACTGGGTAACCGCCTTATCGATTTTTGTTCTCATTTTTACCGGGTTCGGACAGATGCCGATCTATAAGCGCTATAACGTAGACAAAATACCTGGCCTTGGATGGTCCAGTGACTTCATGGTGACGGTAAACATCCATTATATAGCTGCTGCAATTCTCATATTCGTTAGTATTTACTATATTACTTACCTGATCGGCACCCGACGTTTGGATATACTGCCACAACAGGGTGATGTTAAAGAGTCTATCAAAATCTTCGCTTCCATGGTGGGTTTGGCCGAAGAACCAAAGAACCGCAAATATCTGGCTGAGCAGAGATTGGCCTTTTTGGTAACCGCTGTTTCTGTTGCGATGCTGATCATCACTGGACTTATCAAGGTATACAAAAATCTTCCTGGAGTGGATGTATCGGTCAGTATAGTGTTCTGGATCGCTCAGATCCACAACCTATTTACTGTTATTCTGCTTCTTTCTATAATTGTTCACTTGCTGGCCTTTTTAATAAAAGATAACCGCCCTTTAGTGCCGAGTATGTTTACAGGTAAAATCGACCGGGCGTATGTAGAGCGAAGGCATGAGTTGTGGCTGGCCGAGTTAGAAGGCCCAGCAACATTAGCGGAAGAAAAGGCACATACTA
>CAZTZX010000060.1:10362-11861 GCA_964618175.1 uncultured Syntrophomonas sp.
AAGGCACATACTATGGAAGAAAGTGAAACCATAGAAGAAACTGAGACTATAGAGGAAACTGAGACTATTGGAAGAAAGTGAGACTATAGAAACCGTTAATGCGGTATAATCACCAATAGAAAGCGCCCTTTTTACTGAACATACTATTGGAAGCTGCAAGCCGTCAGACCTGACTAAATTCGCAAACTTCGATAATTACGTCAGTATGAGAGAGGGCATTTGTGAAAGGAGGAAAACTGTGGAGAAAATATACGATTTAGTCATACTAGGGTGCGGCCCTGCCGGTCTATCTGCAGCTATTAATGCCACCATCCGCAATAAGAAGGTTTTAGTCATGGGCACGGAAGTCTGCAGTCCACCGTTGCATAAAGCCCAATTAATAGATAATTATTTAGGACTGCCGGCCATGAAGGGGACAGATCTGTTAGATGCCTTCATGGAACATGCCAAGAAGATGGGCGTAGAAAGAAGTGCCCAGAAAGCAGAAACCATAACTGAGATGGATGGTTTATATCTCATTCTCTTGGGCGAAGAGGTAATAACATCCCGAACCGTTGTCATAGCTACTGGGGTTCCCTACAAACCTACTCTACCCCAAGAGGATTTTTTCCTGGGTAAAGGGCTGGGCTACTGTGCAACCTGTGACGGGCCGCTTTATAAAGGAAAGGATGTCCTGCTCATAGGACACAGCAATGAAGCCGAACACGAAGCCAATTTTATGGCAGAGATCTGTAATCAGGTCTACTATATACCCCTGTATAAAAAGGTTGGTTCCTTGGACCCGAGGGTACAGATACTGGACAGCAGACCTGATTCCATAATTGGAACCGATTTCGTAGAAGGATTAAAGCTGAAGGATGGTCGGGAAATCGCTGTGGAAGGCGTATTTGTACTGGGCGGCGAAACTGCTCCGGATCGACTGATACCTGGTCTGAAAATAGATAAAAATCATATCATTGTAAACCGTCAACAGGAAACAAATTTACCGGGAGTTTATGCGGCCGGAGACTGCACCGGCGCCCCCTACCAGGTGGCCAAATCAGTAGGCGAAGGCCAGGTGGCCGGTCTCAATGCCGCCAAATACGCCTCCCGCAGGTAGGCAAGATTCTATTCCCGCTTATCTTCTCCATCGGTTTTCTTTGGAGAAGGGCGGCTGACTAACCCAAACTCATAAAACATGTCGCTTACTGAACCAAACAGTGAATTAGCATAACTACCGCTATGCTTGCCTTTGGCTTGCCTCATGGCAATCGATTCTTGAACGAGCCTGCCAATTCTGGTGTTGATAGGCATTTTCTCACCTCCATCTAGTAATATTATTCCTGGATAAGCAGGCTTTTATGATAGATAGCTTGATAAGATCTAAGTAATAGTATTGTGTAACCATTTTTTTATCCGAGATCTCGCAAGTCGGTTGACGAACCCTGGTGGGGATGCTATAATGAATTTCGTTGCGGAGCCGTGGTGTAGCGGTTAACATGTCGGCCTGTCACGCCGAA
>CAZTZX010000061.1:0-11716 GCA_964618175.1 uncultured Syntrophomonas sp.
GTCCCAATGTTTAAATGAGGTTTGGTCCTCTCGTATTTTGCCTTTGCCATCTGTTCTCACCTTTCCTTTCCAATTCGCCTTGAGATTAAACTGGCAGGCCGTATCGCCTGGCTACAATTTCCTTACTCTTCGATTCCGGTACTTCGGCAAAGTTTTTCAGATGCATTGAAAAACTTGCTCTTCCCTGACTGGCTGATCGTAAACTGGTGGCATAGCCAAAGGTTTCAGCCAGAGGTACGGTACCTTTAATTATTTTACTTTCCCGGTTATCTTCCAGGGCTAAAACTCGACCTCGCCTGGAATTTAAGTCAGCTATGACGTCTCCCACATATTCTTCCGGCGATAGAATTTCAATATCCATGATGGGCTCCAGCAACGCAGAATTACCTTTATCCAGCAAGTCTTTCACTGCCATACTGGCCGCTACCTTGAAAGCCACTTCGGAGGAATCGACCTCATGATAAGATCCTCCCACCAGACTAAATTCGATATCATCTACCTGATATCCGGCTAGTATCCCAGCCTGTAAGGCTTCCATCACGCCTATTTCTACCGCTGAAACGAACTCTTTGGGTATGACATCACCACTCAATCTATTAATAAATCGTTTGCCCTGCCCCTCATTCAATGGAATCGCTTCCAGAATGACGTGGGCATATTGACCTCGGCCTCCACTTTGCTTTTCAAAGCGGGATTCAGTGCCAGCTTTGTGCCGAACGGTTTCTTTGTAAGAAACTTGAGGTCGCCCCACATTGGCATTTACATTGAACTCCCGCACCAAACGATCAATTATGATCTCTAAGTGGAGCTCTCCCATACCCGAAATAATGATCTGCCCGGATTCCTCATCTATTCGGATACGGAAAGTAGGATCTTCTTCTGATAATCTTTTCAGACTGTCACCTATGCGATCCTGGTCCGCTTTGGTCTTGGGCTCGATGGCCACATCAACTACCGGGTCTGGGAACTTCATACTTTCCAAAATAATGGGCTGCTCTTCGCTACACAGAGTATCTCCGGTCACAGTCTCCTTAAGGCCTACCCCGGCTACGATATCACCGGCAAAAACTTCATCAATCTCTTCTCGGTGGTTAGCGTGCATTTTCAGTATTTTAGTTATACGTTCTTTACGTCCCCTGCGACTGTTGTAAACCGGAGCACCCGTTTTAAGAGATCCTGAGTACACTCGAAAATATGTTAATTTTCCTACATATGGATCGGTGGCAACCTTAAAGGCCAAGGCGCTTAATGGTTCATCAGCACTGGCGCGGCAAGTCTTCTCAGCTCCTGTGATAGGATCAGTCCCTTGCACTGCTGCTACATCCAGCGGAGAGGGCAGATACTTGATCACTGCATCTAGGAGCATCTGTATACCCTTGTTCTTGAAGGAAGACCCACACAACACGGGTACGATCATGTTCTTTAGGGAAAGTTCCCGCAGGGATCTATAAAGCTCTTGGGCGCTAATACGCCCACCCTCCAGGTATAACTCCAGAATTCGGTCATCGTAAACTGACAACAGATCCAGTATATTGGCCCGGTACTGCTCAGCCAAGCTGGCTTCCTCAGCAGTGAGTTCACGCTCGATGAAGGTTTCTCCCATTTCATCTTCATAAACATAGGCCTTTAATTCTACCAGATCAATAACACCAGCAAAGCTATCTTCTGCACCAATAGGAAGCTGCACCGGCAGGGCTGGACAGCCCAGTACATCCTTGATCATATTAACCACACGCAGAAAATCTGCACCGATGCGATCCATTTTATTAATATAGGCTATCCGGGGAATATGGTATCGGTCGGCCTGTCGCCAGACTGTTTCCGATTGTGGTTGTACCCCCGCCACCGCACAAAATATGCCGATAGCTCCATCAAGTATGCGCAATGCCCGTTCTACCTCAACTGTAAAGTCCACATGCCCGGGCGTATCGATAATGTTTATTACAAAATCTTTCCACAGGCAGGTAGTAGCCGCTGAGGTAATAGTTATACCCCGCTCCTGCTCTTGGCTCATCCAGTCCATCGTAGCGGTACCTTTGTCTACTTCGCCAATGCGATGGACTTTACCGGTATAATACAAAAATCTCTCGGTAGTAGTGGTTTTGCCGGCATCTATATGAGCCATAATGCCAATGTTTCTGATTCGGGATAATTCAGTCATTGCGTTATTACTTCCTTTGACCGCCTACCAACGATAATGAGCAAACGCCCTATTGGCCTCGGCCATCTTATGGGTGTCTTCCTTCCTCTTAAAGGAGGCCCCAGTGCTATTGTAAGCATCCATTAATTCGCCAGCTAAGCGTTGAGCCATGGTTTTTTCGCCGCGTTTCCGGGCAAAAGCTACCAACCAACGCACCGCCAAAGTTTGACGTCGTTCAGGACGTACTTCAACCGGCACCTGATAGTTAGCACCGCCAACCCGCCGGGCGCGAACCTCTACCAATGGGGTAATGTTTTTCATAGCTAGTTCAAACACTTCCATTGGATCTTTGTCCATCTTCTGTTCGATAATCTCAAATGCCCCATAACAGATATGTTCTGCTATACTTTTCTTACCGTCCCACATGATCTGATTAACCAGTTTAGTGAAAACCTGGCTGTTGTAGATGGGATCCGGCAGTACATCTCTTTTGGGTACAGGCCCTTTTCTAGGCATGAGTTGCCTCCCTCCTACTTCTTCTTGGGTCGTTTGGCTCCATACTTCGACCGACTCTGGTTGCGATTTTGAACTCCTGCTGCATCCAGAGTGCCGCGGATAATATGGTAGCGAACGCCCGGTAAATCTTTAACACGACCTCCCCGGATTAGAACCACGGAGTGCTCCTGTAGATTATGACCTATTCCTGGAATATAGGCCGTAACTTCAATCCCGTTGACCAGTCTAACACGAGCAATCTTACGTAATGCCGAGTTCGGCTTTTTCGGGGTAGTGGTGTAAACACGTGTACACACACCGCGCTTCTGCGGACTATTCTTCAGAGCAGGAGCGTCGGATTTCTTTTCCATCTTTTCGCGCCCTTTACGGACTAATTGGTTGATAGTTGGCATTTAGTGCACCTCCTTCCCCGGTTAATGACTATGAACCAGTGCCACGGCAGCTGCCCCCACTTCTATTTCGCAGGCTTTGCCCAAACTTTCCATCGTGTCCACCATGATCACCTTGATATTCTTCTGGCCGCACAATTCACGAATTGGGTCAATTATGTGGGGTTCAGCATCATGAGCCAGATAGACTATGTCAACCTGTCCTTTAGCTATGGCTTTGGTAACCTGTTTGGTACCAATTACTCTGGCGTGGTCACGGATTTCCCTGAGTGGCACTGCACACCCTCCTTAGGGTCCGTAAACTTCAATTTAGCGTCCCCTTATTTTCCACGCACTTAAACATTTTAGCACCTGGCATAACCCTCGTCAAACCTTTTGTTTATTCTACAGCAGGTTCCTGAGGAATTTCTTCAGTTTCATGGAATCCAATGTTCCTATATATTGGGTATCCGGTACCAGCAGGAATCAATTTCCCGATGATAACATTTTCCTTCAACCCGATCAGATGATCTACTTTTCCCTTGATGGCTGCCTCGGTCAGTACCTTGGTAGTTTCCTGGAAAGAGGCGGCTGACAAGAAGGAGTCGGTGTTGAGTGAAGCCTTGGTAATTCCCAGCAACATGGGGGAACAAACCGCTGGTTTCTCTTCGCGGACGATGACCGCCCGGTTCTCTTCTTCAAAAAAGGATACATCTATGAAGGCACCCGGCAGCATGGAGGTATTCCCGGGGTCTTCTATTTTGACCTTCTTCAGCATTTGTCTGATCATAATCTCAATATGCTTATCACTGATATCCACACCCTGGGAGCGGTACACCTTTTGGACTTCCTGCAGCAAGTAACGCTGAACCTCCTGCAGTCCTTTGGTTTTTAAGATATCATGAGGATTCAAAGGCCCTTCTGTTAAGGCATCACCGATCTCCACAAAATCATTTTCCTGTACTTTGAGACGAGACCCGTAATGAACCGGATAGGCACCTAATACTACGCCTTCTTTGCTGAGAACCTCGATCTCACGGCGGCCCTTATTTTCGCCAAAGCGGACATTCCCTGATGCTTCTGCCACCACAGCCTGCCCTTTTGGTTTACGAACCTCAAACAGTTCTTCAACGCGAGGCAAACCACGGGTTATGTCATCACCAGCGACACCCCCGGTGTGGAAAGTACGCATTGTCAACTGAGTACCTGGTTCACCTATTGACTGAGCTGCCAGAGTTCCAACTGCTTCACCAATTTCTACATTATATCCGGTGGCCAGATTGCGTCCATAGCATTTACGGCAGACTCCATGTTTGGTTTTACAGGTCAAAACGGTGCGTATTTTTACTTTTTCGATGCCGGCCCGTTCAACAATATAACCGATATCGTCATCGATCATTTGATTTTCCTCTACCAATACCTCACCGGTTTGCGGGTCTACTATGGTATCCAGAGATACTCGCCCTATTATACGCTGATGTAAGGGCTCTATGAGCTGGGATCCTTCCATAATCCTTTCGACCCAGATACCCTCCACTGATTCGCAGTCCTCCTCGCGGACGATAACATCCTGGGACACATCCACCAAGCGGCGAGTCAAATAACCGGAGTCGGCTGTACGCAAAGCAGTATCGGCCAAGCCTTTACGAGCTCCATGGGTTGATATAAAGTACTCTAGAACGGTGAGCCCTTCCCGGAAATTAGCCTTGATGGGCAGGTCGATGATTTTACCGGATGGGTCAGCCATCAAACCACGCATACCCGCTAATTGTCTGATTTGCTGGAAGTTACCGCGGGCACCGGAAGTGGCCATCATATATACCGGGTTTTCTTCATTTAATGATTCTTTCAGGGCATCGGTAACATCATCGGTAGCTTGATTCCAAATCTCAACTACCTGAGCATGTCGTTCTTCATCCGTGATCAGCCCCACCTGGAAGTCCTGTTCGATACTATCTACCGCTTGATCAGCTTCACTTAAGATGTGTTGCTTGGCTTCCGGAGTTTCAAAATCGGTCACACCAACGGTTACGCCCGCCTGGGTACTAAACTTATATCCCAGTCTTTTCATGCCATCCAGCATAATTGCAGTTTTGGCGTTGCCTTCCAATCGGTAGCATTCGTAAACGATGTTGCCTAACTTCTTTTTATCTATCACTTCGTTGTAGAAACCCAGATGATCCGGAATAATTTCGTTGAAGATAACTCGGCCAACTGATGTCTCTACTAGCTGTAGCGAATTTTCCTCACTATCAGTCTGAGGTAGTCGCATACGGACCCTAATTTTGTTGTGGAGTTTAATATGACCAAGTTCATAGGCCATCTGGGCTTCTTCCGGACTGGAAAAGGCTTTGACATTTTCTCGGGCCCATTCTTCATCATTAATAAAGGTTAAATAGTAGATCCCGATAACCATGTCCTGGGTAGGTGTTACCACCGGTTTTCCATCTTTGGGATTAAGTATATTGTTGCTGGCTAGCATCAATAATCGGGCTTCGGTTTGAGCTTCAGCCGATAAGGGAACATGAACCGCCATCTGGTCGCCGTCAAAATCGGCATTATAGGCAGTACAAACCAAAGGATGAAGCTGCAGGGCACGGCCTTCTACCAGTACCGGCTCAAAGGCTTGAATGCCCAAGCGGTGCAGGGTAGGAGCTCTATTCAACAGAACCGGATGTTCTTTGATGACATCCTCAAGAATATCCCAGACTTCTTCCCGGCCGCGTTCTACCATTTTCTTAGCACTCTTTATATTGGAGGCAATACTGCGGTCAACCAATTTCTTCATTACAAAAGGTTTGAACAGTTCTAAGGCCATTTCTTTGGGAAGGCCACACTGATGCATTTTAAGATTAGGTCCTACCACGATAACCGATCGCCCGGAATAGTCTACGCGTTTTCCTAACAAATTCTGGCGGAATCTCCCCTGTTTGCCTTTCAGCATATCACTGAGTGATTTTAAGGGGCGATTACCGGGGCCAGTAACCGGGCGTCCGCGCCGTCCATTGTCAACTAAGGCATCAACGGCTTCCTGAAGCATACGCTTTTCATTGCGGACAATAATATCGGGAGCCCCCAGATCCAGCAATCTTTTGAGTCGATTATTACGGTTGATCACCCGGCGATACAAATCATTTAGATCGGAAGTTGCAAAACGTCCTCCATCCAGCTGTACCATAGGGCGCAGTTCGGGGGGAATCACCGGCAACACGTCCAGAATCATCCACTGGGGATCATTACCAGACAAGCGGAAGGCCTCGGTCACTTCCAGACGCTTAATAGCTCGGCTTTTACGCTGTCCGGTAGTGGTAGCTACTTCTTCCTTTAACTCCACTGACATGCTTTCCAGATCGATTTCGTTCAAAAGGGACTTCACGGCTTCGGCTCCAATGCCAGCTTCAAAACTATCACCATAGCGTTCCCGGTTTTCCCGGTATTCCCTTTCGTTGAGCAGTTGCTTTTTCAACAGCGGCGTATCACCGGAATCGATTACTATATAATTAACAAAGTAAATTACTTTTTCTAATACCTTAGGAGACATATCCAACAGCAGTCCCATGCGGCTGGGAATTCCCTTCAGGTACCAAATATGGCATACGGAAGCAGCCAACTCGATATGTCCCATTCTTTCCCGCCGTACTTTGGAGGTAGTAACTTCTACTCCACAGCGGTCACAAACGATACCACGATGGCGAACCCTTTTGTATTTTCCGCAGTGACATTCCCAGTCTTTAACCGGACCGAAAATCTTCTCGCAGAACAGCCCTTCTTTTTCAGGACGCAAGGTTCTATAGTTTATGGTCTCGGGTTTTTTGACCTCGCCACTGCTCCAGGAGCGAATTTGCTCCGGAGAAGCCAGGGATATTTTGATCCGATCGAAATTATTCACGTCTAACAAGTCAGTCTCTCCCTTCCAAACGGATGGTCTCTAGTGCTTGCCGACTCACCCTCAGCTTTCATCTTCTGGGAGCAGGTCATCCGTATCATCCTCCAGGGGGGCATCCAAATCGGGCCCGCTTTCAACATCGGCATCTAAGGTATCGCCCTCATCTTCCTCACCGAGATCATAGTCCTCTTCTATCACCGTTGTTCCAACTTCTGGGCCTCGGGCCACAGCTGTTTCAGGAATATCCAGTCCCAGTTCTTTAGCTTTTTCCTTCTCATTTACCTCATAGTCCATATCCTTTATCTGGATCTCCTGATCATTATTGGATAGAACCCGTACGTCCAGTGCCAGACTCTGCAGTTCCTTAATCAGAACCTTAAATCCCTCTGGTACGCCAGGTTCAGGAATGTTGTCGCCTTTTACTATAGATTCATAGGTTTTTAATCTGCCCACCACATCATCTGATTTAACTGTCAGAATTTCTTGGAGGGTATAGGCAGCCCCGTAAGCTTCCAGGGCCCATACTTCCATCTCACCAAAACGCTGACCCCCGAACTGAGCTTTTCCTCCCAAGGGCTGCTGGGTTACCAGTGAATATGGACCTATGGAACGGGCATGTATTTTATCATCGACCAGATGAGCCAATTTCAACATATATACATACCCAACTGTTACTCTATGGTCAAAAGGATCTCCGGTGCGCCCATCATAAAGGACGACTTTGCCATCTTCGGGAAGATCAGCTTCGCGTAGCTTGGTGAAAATATCTTCCTCATTGGCACCGTCAAAAACCGGAGTGGCGATATTGATACCCAGAGCTTTGGCTGCCCAACCCATATGACATTCCAGGATCTGGCCGATGTTCATACGCGAGGGTACTCCTAGGGGATTCAAGACAATTTGGACGGGGGTGCCGTCTTCTAAAAAGGGCATATCTTCTTCCGGTAATATACGGGATATAACACCTTTGTTTCCATGGCGCCCGGCCATCTTATCGCCTTCAGATATTTTGCGTTTCTGAGCTATGTACACCCTTACTAGCTGGTTAACACCGGGAGGTAATTCGTCACCTTTTTCACGGGAAAACCGTTTTACGGCTACAATTTTGCCAGCTTCTCCATGGGGTACTCGCAGGGATGAGTCCCTAACCTCGCGAGCCTTCTCTCCAAAGATAGCGCGCAGCAATCTTTCTTCCGGAGTCAACTCGGTCTCTCCTTTAGGAGTGACTTTGCCCACCAGAATATCATCCGGCCGAACTTCAGCTCCTACCCGAATAACTCCTTGCTCGTCAAGGTTCTTTAACATATCTTCCGATACATTAGGAATATCACGAGTGATCTCTTCGGGGCCCAGTTTGGTATCACGAGCTTCACATTCGTATTCTTCTATATGAATAGAGGTAAAAACATCTTCTTTAACTAACCGTTCGGAAATTAATATGGCATCCTCGTAGTTGTACCCTTCCCAAGGCATAAAAGCTACTAGAACATTACGCCCCAGAGCCAGTTCGCCCTGATCGGTGCTGGGACCATCGGCGATTATTTCGTCAGCTTCTACCCGATCTCCAACTCTGACAATGGGACGCTGATTGTAACAGGTACCCTGATTAGAGCGAATAAACTTGAGCAGGCGATAAGCCTCTTTAGAACCATCATCATGATGGATCACGATGCTGTCCGCGCTTACTGATTGCACAACCCCAGCCTTGGGTGTAACCACCACCGCACCAGAATCTTTAGCTGACTTATACTCCAAACCGGTTCCTACCAGAGGAGATTCAGTTTTTATCAAGGGCACGGCCTGGCGCTGCATGTTAGCACCCATTAGAGCGCGGTTAGCATCGTCATTTTCCAGAAAAGGAATAAGTGATGTAGCCACACTGAATACCTGCTTGGGGGAAACGTCCATATAATCGACCCGTTCTATGGGCACTTCCAGAATCTCTTCCCTATAACGGGCTTCTACTCGTTCCCCTATAAAACGTCCCTTGTCATCAAGAGGAGAATTGGCCTGGGCTACATTGAAGTCTTCTTCTTCATCGGCGGACAAATAATAAATCTCACCGGTTACCTGACCTTTTGCCTTATTCACTTTGCGGTAGGGGGTTTCGATAAAACCGAAATCATTGACCTGAGCAAAGGTAGCCAGTGAACCAATCAACCCAATGTTTGGACCTTCGGGGGTCTCTATCGGACATATACGACCGTAGTGGGAGTGATGCACGTCGCGCACTTGAAACCCGGCCCGCTCCCTAGTCAAACCACCTGGTCCCAGAGCGGACAGACGACGCTTATGGGTCAGCTCAGCTAAGGGGTTGGTTTGATCCATAAATTGGGACAGCTGAGAGCTACCGAAGAATTCCTTCACTGCGGCAGTAATAGGACGAATGTTAATTAAAACTTGAGGGGTCAGAGTATCTACATCATGGATACTCATACGTTCGCGTACTACGCGCTCCATACGCACCAGGCCTGTCCTGAACTGATTCTGCAGCAGTTCCCCTATGGAACGCAGGCGCCGGTTACCCAGATGGTCTATAACATCTGTTTTACCCTCACCATTGATCAGTTTGATCACATAACCGATGGTCTGAGTAATATCCTCTATGGTAAGATGGCGTACATCTACCGGGATGTCCAATTCGAGTTTCTTGTTTACCTTGTAGCGCCCCACGGTAGCCATATCGTAACGGCGGGGGTCGAAAAAGAGATTCTTTAAGAGCTGTTCGGCGGCATCCTCGGTCGCCATCTCTCCCGGGCGCAGCCGTCTATAAAACTCAATAAGAGCTTCTTTCTTATTGGTGGTGGGATCCTTTTCCAACGTAGTGAGAATGGTCTCGTTTCCACCGTACAATTCAAGTATGTCATCATTGGTTTCAAAACCGATGGCACGCAACAGCACGGAGACTGGTATTTTTCTAGTTTTGTCAATACGAGTATAGATGACCCCGGCACTATCCATTTCCAATTCAAACCAGGCACCCCGGTTGGGAATTAGAGTAGCACCGTACAGCACATTACCAGCTACATCTAGCCGGTCACTAAAGTAAACACCCGGTGATTTTACCAACTGACTGACCACTACACGTTCAGCACCATTAATGATGAAGGTACCTTTGTCAGTCATCAGGGGAAGATCACCCATGTAAACTTCGGATTCCTTGATTTCCCCATTCTCTTTGTCGGTCAATCGAACCTTTAGCTTTAAGGGAGCCTGAAAGCTCACATCCCGTTCTTTACATTCATGAACAGAATACTTCGGTTCTCCCCGACTGTAGTCAATAAAACTTAGTTCAAGATTGCCGGTAAAGTCCTTGATAGGGAATACCTCATTGAGGGCTTCGCGCAGACCATGTTCCAAGAACCACTCATAGGATCTGAGTTGCACCTGGATAAGATTCGGCAGTTGGATGGGTTCTGCGATCCGGGAATAGCTGAGTCGTTCTACTCGTCCGTATCGTTCGATGTGGGCCATTAACAGCATTCACCCCTTCTATTTAATCCCAAAAGAGTGAAAAGCAAGGTCTCAATTTAACCTCGCTTTAACCTTAAGCGTCTAGACATGTTTCCAAGACATACTTCCTCTACAGTAATCGGAATAGCAATTATTAATGCTAGCATAATATTATGTGGCAGTCAAGGAATGAACTAGATTTATTGTTCTTCTGTTCCTGTATTGCTGTTGTCAGCCTCTTCCAGTTCAATATTTTCCAAGGAATACTCTGTTTCTATAAATTTATGTACACGGTATATACTGCGCAGGAAGAAGAGTCCTATAATGATTACGGCTAGCCCTACTAATACAATAGATAGTAGTAGTCCATCAAAAACGGTCGCTTTGAGCAGCTGTTCTTCGGTAGTGATATGATCGAGGCGGTTAAGTTGCCATACAGCCTCCTGTTTGTCAACTATTGTATCAGCCGAATGATCGCGAATAACGCCCGGTAGTTTTATAGAAAGCTGAGCATCCGGCCAGGCAGCTATTTGAGCATAAATTCCCTGCGGGTCTGCTGAGAAGTTCTCACTGTTAAAGTTAGCTACCTTTAGTACCAGGTAATTACGGCTTTTCACACTCAAAGGAAGGCGATCAGATAGTTGCTGATAATCATTCCAATCGGCGGTCCGTCTTGTCAAAACTAACTTGTTCTGGCTGTCGGTGGATGATTGCCACTCTCCTTCTTCCAGTGCCAAATCAGTCCTCTCTAGTTCAACGGTTTCCAGTATCGATCCATCGTCCTGCCAGGTAAGATGCCAGTCTACCACCTGAGCCAAGGCTGGTGCAGGACTCACCAGTAGGAAACTCAACAGCAAAAGGGCGCAACAGACTCGTTTTCTCATCCATCATCATTTCCCTTCTATTGACAGTTTAAACCTATCCTAAGGGTATACCAGAAAAATATCGGTATCAATAGTAAATTGTTTATTGCTGCCGATTTTCAACGGGCGTTTCTGTAAAAAAATCCGCTTTCCTTATCGAAAGCGGATTTTTTGATTTTAATACTCGCGGGTAAGTTTAATAATAATATACTATTTAATTTCTGCAGAGCCGCCAGCTTCTTCGACTTTGGCTTTGATGGCTTCGGCTTCATCTTTATTGACTTTTTCTTTAATGGCGTTAGGAGCACCGTCAACCAGGTCTTTGGACTCTTTAAGTCCTAAGCCGGTAAGCTCACGAACCACTTTGATAACATTAACTTTCTTTTCTCCAGAGGAAGTAAGAATAACATCAAACTCGGTCTGTTCTTCAACAGCTTCGGCAGCAGCAGGGGCAGCAGCAGCAGCTGCTACGGGAGCGGCAGCACTAACA
>CAZTZX010000062.1:0-11690 GCA_964618175.1 uncultured Syntrophomonas sp.
AGAGTGTGATCGCCTTAGTGTTGTTGATCAGTCACTGCCTGCTAAAGACTCCTTTTGATAAGTATGAAACGCCTCCCGACAAGCGGGGTTTTTTTGAAAAAAATGCACCAGGAGTATGATCTGTTGCATGGTTCCCGGACTTACATTATGTTCAATTTTCTCCGTCTCCTGCAGCACGCCCTGCTCTACGCCAATTATTTGCAGAAACTCTTCCAATGTCTCGTGTCGTCTAAGCAGATATTCGCCCACTTCCCGACCCGACTCAGTCAGCTCTACCAGGCCATAGCGTTCGTATTTAAGGTAAGGAGTCTCCGCCAGCTTCTGTACCATATTGGTAGCCGAAGGGGGCTGAACGTTTAAGGCGGCGGCCAGGTCGCTGATACGCGTATAACCCTTGTCACAGGACAGGCGATAGACCATTTCCAGGTAATCTTCCATGCTGGGTGTAAGCAAGTTGGCATCTTTACTGAGCAGTTCATAGCCGCGCACCGTGTAAAATCTTTCCTTTTCTCCCGACATTGCTTTCCCTCCCGGCTAGGGCTTTGTTTTATACTATGCGACCATGCCGAGAGGTAGTCTTTGTCTAAAGAGTTTTTGCTATTGATCGCGAAATTCGATGTGGTTTTCATCCATGGATTCAATTATAGCCAGGGAACTGATATTTATGCCTTGCTCTCTCAGCTGACTTCCTCCTTCTTGAAAACCTTTCTCGATCACAATGCCCACCCCAGCTAGGCTAGCTCCCGCCTGGTGAACTATGTCGATCATGCCCTGCACCGCCCGGCCTTTGGCCAGGAAATCATCTATTATCAGAACATGATCCTGAGCGTCCAGGTAGCGCCACGATACTTTCATCAAATAGCAGTTGTTGCGAGTAAAGGAAAACACTTCGCTGGTATAGGTATCCTGATCCAGATTGCGGGAATCCGATTTCTTGGCAAACACCACCGGCACGTGGAAAAACCAGGCCGTTGCAACCGCTACTGCTATCCCGGAGGCTTCCACAGTGAGGATCTTGGTGATCGGTTCATCCTTAAAGCGTTCGTAAAACTCCGCACCGATTTTGTGTAAGAAATCCACATCTACCTGGTGGTTAAGAAAATGATCTACTTTTAACACCTGACTGCCAATAACTGTTGCTTCTGTACGGATGCGTTCTTTTAGTAGTTTCATATAGTTCCTTTCCCCTAGTTGGCTACGAAAATTGATTAGTCTAATTATAATACAGTGCCTCTCTAGTGTCAGGGGTTCGCTTTTTGATTAAGCCGCAACATGCTAAACTGTTAGCATGTCTAATATGGTTCGAGCTTATATATAGATAGGAAGACCGTCATGCGTTTAGGTGGATTTTGGCTGGTAGGTGCCGGAGCAGCTCTATGGGGAACAATCGGATTATTTGTTAATGCTCTGCAGCAATTAGGGTTTACTTCTCTACAAATAACTCTATTACGCACCGGGACAGCGGGCTTGATTCTATTAATATACACTTTTCTTTGGCGCCCCGACCATCTGCGTATCAGCTGGCGGGATCTTCCTTATTTTCTGGGTACCGGGATATGCAGTATCGCCTTTTTTAACTGGTGCTATTTTCAAGCCATTCAGGAAACCTCTCTGTCGGTAGCCGCCGTACTGCTCTATACCGGTCCAGCTTTTGTGGTGGTTTTAGCGCGCATTTTTTTGAAAGAATCTCTGACCCCCCTGAAGATCCTGGCTCTTATAGGAACCCTGGTAGGATGTTGTTTCGTGGTAGGGTGGCTGCCCGGTCTTGATCAGAATATTACCCTGTATGGTCTAATCGTGGGCCTGGGTTCCGGGCTTGGCTATGGCCTGTACAGTATCATTGGCAAACCTGCCACTTCCCGCTACTCTCCCCTGACCATAACCACCTATACCTTTATTATTGCCGCTCTATTTCTGGCGCCGTTGGCTCAGCCTCTAACTACCCTGGTCTTGCTGACCACTACCCCGGCCTGGCCTTATATTGTCGGCTTAAGCCTGATCCCCACGGTTATTGCTTACCTGTTATATACCCAGGGTTTGTCCATGTTAGAATCCGGCCGGGCCTCGATAGCGGCTACCATTGAGCCGGTTATAGCTGTTTTGCTGGGCATGATTGTTCTGGGTGATAAATTGACCCTTTGGCAAGGGGTGGGGATCGTCTTCATTCTAGCCGCCGTAATAAGCATCCAGTTTGAAACAGTGGCAACTACTGAAAAAGTTTAACTGGATAAATGCGGCCAAATCAGCGCAAGTCCGGGGATTGTCCCTGCGAGGCGATGTGAGCATCGCCCCTTAACAACTTACCCAGTAACTCCTAACCTGCGACAGGAGACGGTTTCGTTTTGCCACGTTTTTTCTTATGCTGTGACGTCAGAAACCGGGTGGACAGAGTCCTCCATCCCCTACGATATAGGATATTCGCCTCACAGATGCAGGAGGGGCCGGCGGCCCACCCAAGCTGGCTGGATTTCGGCTCATATATAAGTAAAAGGGACCTTTAGTGCCAGTCCCTTTTACCTTAACTATTCTTTTATTTGGGTGACTATTCTTCCCAGATAGCAAACGCTCTTACGGGGCTGCCAGTCAAGCCACGGAATTTGAGAGGAAACATGGCCACATAGAAATTATCATGGCGCGGAATCTTAGTGATATTGATCAAGCTTTCAGTGTGCACCACTTCTCTTTCGGCATGCACGGTATGGTTGGGATAGTCCAGATCGGCTGGAGTATCCAGACTGGCCGCATCAGTACCGATATTTACCAGACCCTGATCCAGCAGCCAGGTGGTAGCCTCTTTGTCCAAGCCTGGATATTGGCTCAAATAACGGTAGGGATCGTTTTCGCCGGCAGGTTCTATACCTGTCCAATAGAGCAGGATCATGCCTGGTTTCAGAGTAACCTGAGCCTCATCCAGCCCTCTCTTAAGAGCATCCATAGTGATATGCACCCGGCCTTGCACAAAGGATAAGTCAATCCAGGCTGCCGGGGCGATCAGTTCTTTTAAGGTGATCTTGTCCACTGATAAGTGGGGTTTATTGGGGTCAAAGTGATAAACTGCATCCACATGAGTGGAAGTGTGGTCACAGGTTATGATCCCTTTTACGCCAAAGCCATAGGGGTATTTGCTGGCTTCACCCAGACTGAACTTGGTTTCTTCGTGAGTTTTGTGCCACCAGAAGGCCGTTTTCATATGACCTGGGTAAACGGGAATATCAGGGGCAACATCCTTGCCTAGATCCAGGAAGTTTAGTTTTTTACCCATGAATTCAATAACATCAATTTTTGCATTTGTATCAACCATTACTAATTCCTCCTAATACTATTGTTTTAGCTAATCACATTAGGTTTTAGGCACGAGCTCGAGCCTGCTGTCTTTCCGCTTCCAACTCGGCATCAATGTCTTCCATGCTTTTGCCTTTCGTTTCACGAGCGTAGAAAAATAGTACTGCCTGGATAAGGAACAATACCGCCAGGAAAATGTAAACCGGGGTAATGGCATCGGTGGTAGCTTTGGGACTGACCAGGTTGGAAGAACCGGCAAAAAATGCAACTATCACGGGGCCGATAAGTTTGCCGATACCTCCCATACCGTAGGCAGAACCCATGCCGGTCGCCCGCAGATTGGAGGGCCAAACTTCAGAGCCATAAGGCCCTACCAGCGCATAGCCGCCATCAGCAAAGAAGTAAATACCGATCATACATAGCCAAAATACTGAGATCCCACCAAGGTAGTTACCGGTATTGAATATGGCGAATATTAACATCAGGGCTGCGCCAACTCCAAGGATTATTCCAGTGGCGCGGCGACCAATGTGGTCAGACATGAAAGACCAGAACCATCTACCAATAAAACCACCCAAGGTAACAACGATAAATAGCTTGGCTGCTTCCGCGGGAGTCCGGCCAAGAACCAGAGCTAACAAAGCTGGCCCCCACATGGTAAATAAAGAATAGCCCGTCTGTTGACAAATGTTAGCTCCCCAGCTAGTGATAAGGCTGCGAGGATATTGAAACAGTTCACTGAACTTGACATGAGGCTGAGGAGGCAGGTCGTCGACCCATTCTTCACCGTGCTCTTTGATGTCGCGGAAGTCATGGTGCTCCTCAGTGACCCAATCCACCGCAGTGGCAGCCTCATCATATTTTTTGTTGTTGATAAGCCAACGGGGGGATTCAGGCACCCATACTCGAATTAAGAGGGCCAGGAACGCCGGTATCAGTCCCACCAGGAAGAGGCCTCTCCAACCTATAAACGGGCTTAAGTAGGCTGCGCTGGTGCTGGCCAGCAAGGTACCAATCGGAATGAAAGCGGTTACTATCCCACCTACACGACCGCGATATCTAGCCGGTGAAAATTCCTGAACCAAGGGCATGTCGACACAATACAGTCCGCCCAAAGCCAGACCAACAAAAAAGCGAAGTACAACCAAGTAGATCCAATTGCCTTCAGGGGTAAAGAACATAAGTCCCGTCATTACCCCACTAAATATGATGGTGAACATAAAAATTGGTCGGCGTCCTACTCTATCGGCAATATTGCCAAACATTATCGCCCCTATAATGGAGCCAACCCCCGCAGCGAGCAGAATGCTGGCAGAAGCGGTATAAGTAAGCCCCCAGGGAACTGCGATAAAAGCAATAACAAAGCTGATGAGGGCCAGATCGAAGAATTCCAGCATATCTCCCAGGACCGCTGCGCTAATAACCCTAACATGATTCCCGGTTAGACGGGAATCGTCAAGTGTATTGATCAGTTCCGATGTATATCTTGCCATCATTTTTCCTCCCTTATTTCATTTAAGAGAATTCTAGCTTTTACCTCACCTTGTTGATTCTCACCAGGCTGTCCAACCGCCATCGACCATCACCATTGAACCAGTAACGAAATCAGCGGCACTAGAGGCCAAGTATAATATTGTGCCGGTAATATCATCAACACCGCCTATACGATGCAGTAGAATTCTGCGTTCCACATCCTCTTTGAATTCTTGATCCCGAAACATGGGCTCAGTGAAAGGAGTGTAGATAAAAGTAGGACATACTGTATTGACGGTGATATTGTAGGGCGCCCACTCTCCAGCTAACACTTTGGTAAACTGTGCCACCGCACCTTTGCTGGCACAATAAGCAGATCTCTTCACATATCCGACTACCGACATGGCTGATCCAATATTGATTATCTTCCCTTGCTTTTGCTGCATCATTATGCGCCCGGCGGCCTGACAGCAAAAAAATGACCCTTTGGCGTTTATTCCTAGAACCTTGTCCCAGGCTTCTTCGGTAACATCTTCACCTAGTTGTTGTACGTTCACTCCGGCTGAATTGACGGCTATGTCTAGTTTCCCGTAGCTTTGGGCGATAGCTTCATAGCTTTGTTTGATCTCCGCCACTTTACTTACATCGCAAACATAAGCCGTACTACTGCCGCCCAAAGCAGCTATTTCTTGCTGAGTCTGCTCCATGGCAGATGCTGAAATGTCCAGCAGTGCTATCTGGGCTCCACTGGAAGCAAGTGCCAAGGCACAGGCTTTGCCGATGCCATTACCCGCCCCGGTTACTGCTGCAACTTGTCCAGCTAAATCTACTGAAATATTGGACATTTTAGAATCCCTCCTGAACCATTTTGGCTGTACTACAGGGGCTTGCTCTTTATCCACTCCCTTCGCTTAGATTCACCTTGCCAAGTCAACTTACCTTTCCACTCGTCCAGCCCAGCACATTGTGCGCCAGACGCGGCGCGCTAGACTATACTCATGCCATGCCAAGTACCTAACGTAAAATGTACTCCATGCCCTCGCCTACCATCACTAACGTCCCGTCCTGATTTACGCATTTGGTCTCCATTTTTACCATACTCTTGGCGTCCATTTTCTCGATAACCGTAGCTGTAGCCGTAATAGTATCCCCGATATAAACTGGTTTAACAAACTTAATAGATTGGTTGGCATAAACATGTCCAAAGGTAACCTGGGTTATGACATTGGATATCAGGCCCAGAACCAAAATTCCCGGTACCAAAACTTTGCCAAACTGGGTAGTTTTGCTGTATTCCTGGTCGATGTGAATAGGGTTTAAGTCGCCCGTCAAACCTACCCATATCACCACATCCGTCTCGGTCATAGTTTTGGTAAAGCTAGCGGCATCACCAATATTAATACCTTCCCATGTCCTAATCCTGTTTTCGTAGCTCATAATAAGCCTCCCATCTCTAAATGCTTAAGCATAATACAACTTCTTAGCCTGCGCCATGATCTCTTCTCGGAAATCCGGATGACTTATGGCCACTAATTCTGTTAATCTCTCTAGATTGGTTTTTCCCGAAAGCTTGGCTATGCCGTATTCGGTTACGACATAATCCACTTCATTGCGAGTGGTGGTCACGGCGGTACCTTCATAAAGGGCTGGTACTATTCTGCTTACCTTCCCCCCCGCCGCGGTAGCTGGCATGGCTATGATCGACTTTCCTCCGCCAATGGATCGCTTAGCGCCGCGAATAAAATCTATCTGACCGCCTACTCCGCTGAACTGTTTGGGCCCCAGAGCATCAGCCGCGACCTGACCCAATACATCTATTTGCAGGGCGGAATTGATAGATGCTACCTTGTAGTTCTGGGCTATGATCCAAGGATCATTGACATAGTGTTCGGGATGCATTTCTACAACTGGATTATCATCCACCCATTTATAAAGCTCCTTGGTTCCCATCATAAAAGTTGAAATGATCTTGTTAGGATGCAGGGTCTTGCGGGAACCGTTGATGACTCCCGCTTCCACTAAAGGAATTACTCCATCGGAAAACATCTCGGTATGAATGCCTAAATCCTTCTTGTTCACCATTGCTGCCAAAGCTGCATCGGGAATAGCACCAATGCCCATCTGCATGGTACATCCGTCCTCGATCAGATCGGCACAGTAGTTGCCGATTTGCGTTTCTACTTCGGTTTGAACAGCTGGCTGAACTTCCAGCAAGGGCTGATCTGACAGAACAAAGTGAGCTATTTCCTTCACAGAAATAAAGCTGTCTCCATGAGTCCTCGGCATATTGCTGTTAACTTCAGCTATTATAGTTTTGGCCATTTTAGCGGCGGGAAAGGTATAGTCTACGGATATCCCCAGACTGCAGTAACCATTTTTGTCGGGAGGGCTTACGGTTATGAGCGCTACGTCAACTGGTATTTGTCCTTCTAAAAACAGTGCCGGTATTTCGGATATAAAGCGGGGCAGATAATCGGCCCGGCCTTCGTAAATAGCTTTACGGGTGTTGACTCCGGCAAACAAAGAAGTATGGCGAAAGTGCTCTTCCATGCCGGGTTGGGCATATAAGCATTCCCCCATGCCTACCCGGTGTACGATTCTAACATCTGTTAGTTCTGCATATCGCTCACTCATCGCTCGAGTCAAAGACTGAGGTTCTCCACAGGCGTGGGCTACTACTACGGTATCACCTGCCTTAATGGAGCGCACTGCTTCTGCTGCTGCACATATCCTCTTCTGATAATAAGTCTGCCAATCCAATAGTTTCAGCCCCCTTATTTTCATATGCATAATCTTCTGCTCTGGTATGTGATAAGAGTCCAATATTAATATGTCCTGTTATTCTCCATTTATTAATTGCAACTCTCGTGCCAATGTCAATAATAGGGCTCTGTTTTTGATCTAAAGTCTACCAGGGCAGGCCTTTTTTAGCTTAACTGGTAACTTGAGCAGGTTTTGTTTCACTTTCGCTTCGCTTTTCAATAGTATTTTCCCGGGCCTATCAACTGGCGCAAAAATGTGGGCATAGCAACGGCCGTCCCATTATTGGAACGGCCGTTTTGTTTGTGAAACGCTTCACGTTGTTACTACTCTTCAGCGCTATTATCCGTCTTTATGCCATACTGAGTGGCTTTGCGCCAGATGGTAGATTGGCTGGCACCCAAATATCGGGCTGCTTTACGAAGACTACCGTATTTATCAAGATATTTGGCAATTATCTGCTTTTCATATTCTTCGATTTCCCCTTTGAGGTTGATGGGAGCATAATCAGTCGGGCTTTTTTTATCTTTAGCAGGATATTCTACGTTTAAGAAGCTAAAGTCTTCAATTACCGAATTGGCACTAGTAACAATGGCTCTTTCAATCACATTACGAAGTTCCCGAATGTTTCCGGGCCAACTGTACTCCATCAGTATCCCGAGAGCAGAAGCGGTTATGGTCTTAGTAAATCCATATTTCTCGTTAAACATATGCAGAAAATGGCGCACCAGCGGTGCAATTTCTTCCTTTCTCTCCCGCAGAGGGGGAACATAGATGGGAATTACATTGAGCCGATAATATAAATCCTCCCGAAATGTTCCATCTAATATCATTTGGTCTAAGTCCCGGTTAGTAGCGGCAATTACTCTAACATCAACTTGGATTGGCTTGGAACCTCCCACTCTGGTGAATTCACCATCTTGCAGAACCCTCAACAATTTGACCTGAATATGGGAAGGGATGTCGCCTACCTCATCCAGAAATAAAGAGCCCTTATTCGCTAGCTCGAATATGCCCATTTTTCCCTTCCTGCTAGCGCCAGTAAACGCTCCAGCATCATACCCGAATAGTTCGGATTCCAGTAAACTTTCTGGAATAGCAGCACAGTTAATTTTGATAAAGGGTTGATTACAGCGCGGACTTTGCTTATGGAGCTCTTGAGCCACTATTTCCTTGCCTACTCCTGACTCCCCTTGAATTAAAACGGTGGTGTCAACCTGGCAAACCCTCATAATTAAATCGACTATGTCTTTGGATTGCTGGGACTCCGCCACAAAATTACTTTCCTGACTGATCCGTATTTTTCGCAACTCTTCCTGGTAATGACGATTTAATTCCTGCGCTTGCTCCATATCCTGGCGTAGCTGTTCCAATTCCGTAAGATCGCGGGCATTGGTAATGATTCTGATTAGCTCTCCCTGTTCACCAAACACTGGGTTTCCGGTAACCAACAGCTTTTTCCCAGTCTTTAGTTTCTGCTCAATTGTCACCGTTGTCCCTTTTTCTATTACCATCAGCGAAACGGAACGATCATAATAGCCATCTCGCACCAAATCTACCAGGTTTTTGCCGATCAGTTCTTCTCTGCTTATGCCGGTGATCCTAACATAGGCATCGTTTAGAATTAATACCTTTCCTTGGGCATCGGCTTCCATTATCCCGTCAAAGGACGATTGTATCACGGTATTCAATTCATCCTTTATTTCCTGTGTCTTTTCCAGCTCCCCGGAGACGGATTCCAGATCGGTAATATCGCGTACATTTACCAGAACATTAGCCAGGTTGCCTTGTTCATCAAAAATGGGGATTCCCGTAAATAAAGCTACCCTGCCGGTTATGGTTGTTTCCTTGTACATGACGGGCTGGTTGCTTTTTATAACCATTAAGGTGGCTGCTTTGCTATGATAATAACCCTGCTCCACCAGATCATACATGGAGCGACCTATGATATCTTCGGCTTTGAGACCAGTGATTCGTGAGTAGGCCTCATTGACATTCATAACTATACCCTGACCGTCAGCTACGAAAAAGCTGTCCAAGGAGGCGCTTAACAGAGTATCCAGCTTTTCCTTTGTTTCTTTGGCCAAGTTCAATTCGCGGGTAGTATTCTCCAGGTCAGATATGTCTTGAGCAACGGCCACCGCCCCGGCAACCTTGCCGTCTTCATTAAAAATGGGGGTTTGGTTGCTTATAATAGTCTTGCCATTGTGAAGAAATTTCCTGTTCTTGACGACCGAGCCGGTGTCCAAAATTTCATTAAGTGCTCCTGCAGGAAACGCTTCTGCATAAGGTGCACCAATGACTTTTTCTTTGTTCTTTTCAAAGAGTTCTTCCGCGGCTCGGTTAAATATCCTTATAATTTTGTTTTCATCAATACTAACAATCGAGTTATAGGCACCTTCTAAAACAGCCTGCATTTGATGGCCAACATCCTTAAGTTCCTTAAGCAGTACATCGTTTTGGTCTGATTTGGTTACCATTCCAACTACTTTGCCCTGGCTGAGAACGGGGAATCTTCCAAAAGTCAGTTCCTGGAGCATCTTAACCGGCATGTCTTCCTCAAGTGTATGGATCTGAGTGCTCATGATTTCCTGCACGGGCAGATTTAACGGCTGCTGGTCCACAATAGCTCGATAAAGGTGCATTTTGGTGACCAGCCCTAGCAAGTGAGCGCTCTCGTCAACTATTGGTGCACCATCTATGCCATGTTCGAGGAACATGGCGGCCGCATCCCGTATAGAACACTCGGGGCTAAGTGTATGGGGGTTAGGTGTCATTACATCGCGTATCTTCATAATAATCTCGATCCTCCCCGCTCAGACTAGTTCCTTAGATGGGCGACCTTTGCCCTTTTAGAATCCAAAATTTTAATTGGGAGTAGCCATACCTATTTCTCTTATCAGGAAGGAGGGCTTCCTTCATCGATGTTCTCCCGGCGAGGTGGTTTGGGTCCATAGAATTGGTAGAAATGGGTCTCGATACGGCCATTGTATAGTTTGCGTTTTTTATCGGCGCGGCGTCCCCATAACCGTTCCAATTCCTTGTGGGATGTCAATATATAAAAGGACCAGGTCTCCAGGTTCCTCTTAAAAACAGTGCCCATTTCCCGATAAAGCTTTTCCACTCCCCGAAGGTCTTCCAAGCGCTGCCCATAGGGAGGATTCCCGATCAAAAAGCCGTATTTTTCTTTGGTCTGCACCTGGGAAACCGGCATCTGTTGAAAATGGATCTGGTCGGCTACCCCGGCCTGACGGGCATGGTAGCGTGCCAAACTGAGTACTTCACCGTCAATATCTGTCCCGCGAATTTTTAGCTGCATATCCCTTTTCATGAGATCCCGTGCTTCCGTGCGGGCTTTATTCCATAGCTTTTTAGGTATGATCGGCCATTTCTCGGCATCGAATTCCCGATTTAGCCCGGGAGCCTGATTTAAGGCAATTAGAGCGGCTTCAATGGGTATAGTACCCGAGCCGCAAAAGGGATCCATCAGCAAACGGTCCGGGTGCCAGCGGCTTAAATCGATCATAGCTGCAGCCAGCGTCTCTTTGAGAGGAGCTTTAGCACTAAGCTTGCGGTAACCGCGTTTGTGCAGGCCAGCTCCGCTGGTATCCAGTGTCAACGTGACCACATCATTTAATATGCCTACTTCAATGACAAAGCGCGACCCGGTTTCCTCGAACCACTGTTGGTGATAGCGATCCTTCATGCTCTCTACCACCGCTTTCTTCACGATGGCCTGGCAGTCAGGAACACTGTGCAATTGTGAACGTACCGATTTACCGTTGACAGGAAAGGCCGCATCGACCGGTATCCAATCGGCCCAAGGCAGAGCGCGGGTGCGATTAAAGAGTTCTTCAAAAGAGGTGGCCGTAAATTCACCCATCTTCACCAGCACGCGATCCGCACAGCGCAGCCAGAGATTGGAGCGGCAAATCCCCTCCAGATCCGCCCGATAGTTTACGCGCGCATTTTCCACCATCATGTCTTCGTAGCCCAGTTTACGGACTTCTCTGGCCACAATAGCTTCCAAGCCAAAAGAAGCAGTAGCGATCAATTCTATTCTTGACATAAATAATACTCCATCTGATTCCGGTTTTTTAATTCCCTTATAGCTTATCCGATTAGCGCCCTTTTTTTCCTAACTCCTTACGCCAATGAGACGGCTATATTATAGC
>CAZTZX010000063.1:0-5945 GCA_964618175.1 uncultured Syntrophomonas sp.
AATAATATCGCCGATCGATACCTGACCATCGTATCCATTTATGATGTGGTTTTTATAGTCTTGGGCACCATTCCCGGTTAGACGCAAGGCTCCAAACCATCCGGCATATTCATTTTCTCCCGCCGCCTCTTTCAGAGTTACTATTTCCCCAAATTCAAAGTTGTCTTCCAACACTCCGAAAGGTACTATACCCGTGGCTGAACTTATGGGAGCTACTTTTGCGGCAGCACGGGCTTCGACCCGGCCAAAATCCTGGTGGAAAATCCGGGCGAAATGCAAAGTCACCTGTCGATCAGCCTGACCACTTATCGAACAATTCGACGCCCCGAGCTGGAAATCACATTCACCCTGTTCAGCACCATTTAGTTGGGCAAATTCATAGGCAGTCTGCAAGGCCAGGTCTGGATCATTGGGGAGATGTTGAGCCCCTGCCAAGACACCACTATCCAGGGCATTTACCAGACGAGCCCGGTTGCCCCTGGGCGGGCATTTGCGGGCTCCTAAAAGTCAGCCTGGCTGTCTTGAAAACCGTGTCCGTAGACTTCTATGGTTTCACTAATAGTCATGAAGGCTTCTGGATCGATTTGAAATACTATTTCCTTGAGCCGAGGCAGCTGGGTCTTGCCTACTGTAAGCATGATTATCTGCCGCTCTTCACCGGTATAGGCACCCTTTCCGGCCAGATTGGTACAGCCGCGGTGCAGGGTATGGATTATGACATGCGTGATTTCTTCATATTCTTTGGAAACTATAAAAATAGTGCGGGTGACATAGGGTCCTGTTTCAACCAGGTCGACAATATGCGCACTAACATACATACCGATCGCTGAATAGAGTGCTAGTTCCAAATTGGCCATAAGAAGGAATAGAGCCAGGATAGAAAGATTTACAATCAGAAAGGTCTGCCCAAAATTGTAACCCCAGAATCGCCGCACTATAACAGCAATGATATCTGTTCCACCTGATGATCCTTTACTCCGCAAAACCAACCCCACACCAATTCCGGTCAGAACGCTACCAAATATCGCAGCCAATAAAAGGTTATCGATTCCGAAGTCTACATTCTTAAACAGTTCCAGAAATAGACTCTGAAAGCCGACTCCTATTAGGCTGTAAATAATAAAACGCCTGCTTATATAACGATATCCGGCGATGAATATGGGGATATTTAAGACTAAATACCATAGAGAGATGTCCAGCTTGGTAAGGAAGTTCAAGATAACCGCCAGGCCGGTCACTCCTCCGGTCAGCAGATGAGCCGGTACCAGGATCGCCTGAATACCCAAAGATAAAATTGCTGAACCTAAGATAATTCCCACTACATCTTTTATAGAAATTTTTTCTCTAAAACGCGTTAAGTTGACCCTAGGGCGCATGTTATCATTCCACCTTACCGCTAATTTCGACCAATCTTAGCTTTTCCAATGTGGTCGCAATTATCAGGCTCTCAAACATGCGCCAACCCCAACTGATAGCAGTAAGACCGCCTTATTAAGTTATATATGTTCAGCCATAGGGGCATACTAGACAGAAATGCTCCGTTGAAATGGCATAGACCTCGCATGCCAAAGCATACAATGATTTGTAGTAATTTGGAGGTTGCATCTATTTTATGATATCGGTAATCCTAGCGGGTGGTAGAGGGCTGCGCTTATGGCCGGAAAGCAGACAGTACCGACCCAAACAGCTATGTAAATTTGTAAATAACCGCTCTATGCTGGATCATACTATTGATCGACTCATAAGTCTGGGGTCAAGCCGCATTGTTGTTATCACCAATGATGCTCTCAAGTCGCCTATACAGTCTATAGTTCAGCAGCGATCTACTAATGTAAAAATTGACATACTCTGTGAACCAGTCGGGAAAAATACGGCACCGGCAGTAGGACTGGCTCTGGCGCAGTGTTTGCATGAAGCTCAGGATGAGGTCTTGGGGATATTCCCCGCCGATCACCACATTCTTGACAGCCAGGCTTTCGAGGAAAGTGTGCAGCGCGCTATTAAGGCGGCCCGCCAGGGATGTGTCGCTACTATTGGTATAACCCCTAACCGACCTGAAACCGGTTATGGCTATATTGAGAAGACAAAATGGGAGATCGCTTCTCTGGACAATGTTTTTCAGGTAAACTCCTTTTGTGAAAAGCCTGCTCTGGACGTAGCTCAGACCTATCTAGACAGTGGTGAACATATGTGGAATGCCGGTATTTATGTGGCTCAGGGTAGCACCCTACTAGAAGAATTTTCCCGTTACCTGCCGGAAATTTATGAAAATATAGTGAAAGGACTGGATGGATATATATCCTCTTATGAACAACTGCCAGAAATAAGTTTAGACTATGGCATTGCTGAAAAATCAGACCGAATGGCGGTGGTTCCGGCTGATTTTGGATGGTGTGATCTAGGAAGTTGGAATGCTCTGGAAGATTTGTACGAATTGGATGATAATAAAAATGTGATCTGCGGTGACGATGTGGTGGCTTTGGACAGTCGCAACTGCGTTATCAAGCAATGTGAGAAATCAATTATACTTTTTGGCGTAGATCAACTGCTGGTGGTGGAAACCGATGACGTCATCTTCGTATCCGATCGGAACCGGGCTCAAGAGATACGCAGTGTAGTTGACACCCTGCACCAGCTCGACCGCCGCGATCTGTTATAAGGATTTATAATTGGAGGATTTATTTATGGGTACTATTTTCCGTCAGTATGATATACGGGGTATAGTTGACAAAGACCTGGGGGAAGTGGAAGTAGACAGGATCAGCCGAGCATTTGCCGCCTACGCCTTTGAGCATGGACAAACTCAAATCCTGCTGGGGTACGATAATCGGCATTCATCCCCTCGTTTTCGCGATATAGCCGCCCAAGCCCTGGTAGAAAGTGGACTTCAAGTGGTAGATCTAGGTATGGTGGTCACGCCCATTTTCTATTTCGCTTCTCATCACCTTAATATTCCCGCCGGAATGATGATCACTGCCAGTCACAACCCCTCTGAATATAATGGTTTCAAACTGCTGCTGGGTGAATCAACCATTTATGGTGAGCAGATTCAAGAAATACAGCGCCGGGCAGAGGCCGGGACATTTCGTTTGGCTGACGGTGGTTCAATAGTGCCCCACTCTGTCAACCAAGCCTATCACGATATGATCGTGGAGAAAATAAAAATGGGTCCCCGCAAATTAAAGGTGGTAGTGGACTGCGGAAATGGTACGGCCTCCCTTTTCGCTCCTCAAATCTTGCGCAGTCTGGGTTGTGAAGTTTTAGAAATATACTGCGATTCCGACCCCGATTATCCCAACCATCATCCTGATCCCGTCAATCCAAAAAATATGACCGATCTGGTGGATATGGTGCTTGACTGCCGGGCTGATTTAGGCATTGGGTTGGATGGAGACGGTGACCGTTTGGGAGTAGTTGATGCCGAGGGAAATATGATCTGGGGCGATATGCTTATGATCCTATTTTGGCGAGAATTGCTGCCCCGTTATCCCGGCATCCAGGCCATAGTGGAAGTAAAATGCTCCCAGAGTCTGATCGATGAAATCGAACGTTTGGGTGGCCAACCACTCATGTATAAAACCGGGCATTCTCTGATCAAGGCTAAGATGAAAGAGATCGACGCTATATTCACAGGAGAAATGTCCGGGCATATGTTTTTTGCTGATGAATACTATGGATATGACGATGCTATTTATGCGGCGGCTCGACTGCTGTCTTTATTGTCTAACCAGGAAAAGAGCCTGGCCGAGTTACTGGAAGATGTGCCCCGTTATTATTCCACCCCAGAAATTCGTCTGCCCAGCAGCGATGATACCAAATTCGAACAGGTTGAAGCAGTGATCAAACACTTTGAACCCCGCTATGACATCATTAAAATTGACGGGGCTCGTATCCTCTTCCCTAAAGGCTGGGGATTAGTGCGGGCCTCCAATACCGGTCCAGAATTGATTGTGCGCTGCGAAGGCAACACTCCCCAGGCTTTGAAAGAAATCAAAACGGAATTATTTGCTTATCTAACCCAGATCGGTCTCCCGGCTTTAGAGAACTGTTAGAGGTATAAACCTTCCAAATTAGGTCTAGACTATGAGGAAGTCTGCTATAGCTTAAGGAGGAAGTCAATGACGATTGTAAATGTAGGTACTTATCCGCCCAAGCAGTGCGGAATTGCAACGTTTTCCCAGGATCTACGTAAAAGTCTCATAAAAGCAGGGCATACCGTTTTGGTAGCAGCAGTATCTGATCAGGAGTATGAATATAATTATGGCCCCGAAGTAGTAATTCAAATCGACCAGCATGAAAAAAGCGACTACCTGCGGGCTGCTGCCCAGATAAATAATAATAAAGCCGTTAATTTGGTTATGATCCAACATGAATACGGCATTTACGGTGGGCCGGAAGGCAGCTATTTGCTCAATTTCTGCAGTGCTCTGCATAAGCCTTTTGTAGTTATAACTCATACCGTCCTTCCCGACCCAGAAGACGCTCGCCGTACGGTATTGGCCGACTTAGCTGAACAGGCTGCTGCCGTGGTTTGTATGACTGAGCATTCGGCGTCCCTCTTAGAGAGTATCTACCAAGTACCTTCCGCCAAGATCCATATGATAGGCCATGGTGTCCCTGATTTTATACCCAAATCCCCCCGTGGTTTGAAAAAACGCTATAGCCTGCAAGGGCGCAATATTATTTCTACCTTCGGATTAATCGGTCCTGGCAAAGGATTGGAATTGGGCATACGGGCAGTTGCTGAGGTGCTGACCGAGTACCCTGATTGTACCTATTTGATACTGGGGCAAACCCACCCCATGCTCCAAAAACGCGAAGGAGAAAAATATCGTCAAATGCTGGAACAGCTGGTCTATGACCTGGGTATAGCCGACAGTGTGACCTTCGTAAATCGGTTTCTGAGTGATGCAGAACTCGGTGATTACTTGTATCTCACTGATATATATTTAAGTCCCTACCCTAATTTAAATCAGGCGGTATCAGGCACTCTGGCCTTTGCGGTCGGTGCGGGCCGGGCTATTGTTTCTACTCCTTATGCTCATGCCTTGGAACTGCTGGCCAATAACCGCGGGCTTTTGGCTGCGGGAGTCGATTATCACGAACTGGCTCAGCTAATGAAAGCCATTTTGCGTGATGAAGGATTAAAAATAAGTCTGCAAAACCAGGCTAGAAAACTCGGTCATACCATGAGTTGGACCCAGGTAGGCCGGCGCTACAGCCAGATGCTTGAACAGACGATTGGTTACGACCATTTAGAAGGGAAAAGCGCTCACTATGCTTGATTACCGACATTTACAGCGCATGACCGATTCAACCGGTATGCTGCAGTTTTCCCAACTGTCCACTCCTGCTCCCAGCAGCGGTTACACCTTGGATGACAATGCTCGCGCCCTTATGGTGGCTCTGAACACGAAAGACAGCCATGACCTGGCCTTCATCTACGCCAATTGGCTTTCGCAAGCCCAGCGCTTTGATGGCAGCTGGAGCAACCTGCAAGTTCAGGGCAGCGACATTCGGGCTTTGGATTCCGAGGATAGCGTAGGGCGTGCCCTCTTGGCCTGTGCTCTGGGTTCTGGCTGTGCTTGGCCTGATGTGCAAGGAATGTGCCTGGCCATGTTTAACCGCAATTTGCCGCGAGCGGTGCACTTTAGATCCCCCCGGGCTGTGGCCTACACATTGACCGGGCTGTGCAAGATAGACAAACCAATATCCCGAGATCATCTGCAGCTGATTCGTCAGCTGACTTCCTATTTAACAGGCTTATATCAGAAGCACCAGGGAAAAGGCTGGTACTGGTTCGAAAATAGTCTTACTTACTGCAATGGAATACTGCCGCAAGCTTTGTTCAGTGTATATACCAGAACAGGTGATAAAAGAGCTTTGAAAACCGCTCATGAAGCTTTGAGCTTCCTGTGCGATATCCTGTTCCAACCAGGTTATCT
>CAZTZX010000063.1:6045-11654 GCA_964618175.1 uncultured Syntrophomonas sp.
ACTGAAGAGGGCGTCAATCTCAATCAGGGTGCTGAAGCGGTAATATCTTTCTTGTTATGCGAACAGCTGATGGCAAAACACGTTGGCAAAGATCAGCCGGCCGTCATAGAGCAGTCATCCTAAAGTAAGCCGTTTTTTTAATCCAGGGAAATTTTGGATACGGGGATCACTGATCCCCGTTCTCTACGTTAAATTCTGAGCAGTAATTCGAAACGATGCGGGCACCAGGTCAGCCAGAGTAGCTCTAGCTACACCTATACTGGTGTCGGCCGCGCCGTAGTAAACCAGTATCTCATCATCATCGTCCAGAATTTCTTTGTCCGTACCGGGGACTGCCCCGCAGGTGAAGACCACATTGGGCACCCAGGCGCCACTCAAACCGATCTCATAGTCCTCTTCCGGCTCCAAGACCGGATTAGGAGAGCGATAGATCACTTTGCTAGGGTTGTTCAGATCCACCAGCAAAACGCCTAAGCGGTAAACATAATTGTAATCGACCCCATGATAGATCAGCAGCCACCCATAGCGCGTCTTCAACGGTTGGGCTCCGGCGCCGATTTTCATGGAATCCCACATACGCCCTGGACGAGGCCCGGCAATAATGGCATGCTTTTCCCAGATAGGGAATTCCAACTCATTACTGTAGGTCACCCATATACTGGGTTCAATGCGATGATAAATTATATACTTGCCATTGATCTTCTCTGGAAAAATAATGGCGTCTTTATCCCAGATGTTTTTGAAAGCTAACCCTTCCCGCTTCCAGTTGGTATAGTTTCCAGCGGTAAACTCCTCCACCGAGATAGAGGCCGCTGCTATCTGTGCAATATTCCCATCATAAGCAGTGTACAACATGAAAATACGATCTTCGATAATAATGAGGCGCGGATCTTCACAACCCTTTATTTCCTCCGGTATTTGCGGAGAGAATATCGGGTCAGGCAAGCGTTCTAGTACCTTAAATCCATCCGTTATAGCCAGTCCGATGTGTGACACATCATCATCACCAACAGCCCGATAAAACAGATAGACCTTGTCTCCTATCCGTAAGGCCCCTGGGTTCAGCACATATTTCGACTCCCACAGGCTACCTTCCACCGGTTCCAAGAGCGGATTGCCTTCATAGCGTTGTAGGTGGCGACTCGGTTCCGTGGTGGTCTCCTGGACTACTACGGTTACATCCTTGGGTCGGGTCGGCAACAGAGTATCCAAAAGGTTGGCATTGCTTTTGCCGGATTGGATCATACGAAAGACGATTTTGGTTATTTCCCGAGGGTCATATCCTAATTCCTGATAGAGAGCCTCCAGGAATTCGTGATTGAACCAGCGTCCTTCCACACTGGTGGTCGCCGGAGTAGGCATATTTTTGCCGCCTTTGAAGCTATAGCTGGCCCAGCTCCAGGCCGTACAGGTCAGATAGGTTTCGTTTTCCAGCACTTGGCTCAAGCCATATCCCTGCGTCATGAGTTTCAGCAAATCAGCCAGGCTGCCCCTGTTCTCCCCTTCCAACCGCTGAGCCAGTGCACTGATTTTCTCAACCAGGCTGCGGTGATGTAAATTCTCGAAAACATTGTGGGCCGAAAAATCATCCCCCCGGCGAATGCCTAATAGAGAGTTACGGATTTTAAGGCTGATATTCTTTCTTTCCGAGACGTTGATCTTAAATAACTCCGAATACTGTTCGGCTACGGCCAGTCTTCTGACTATACTCGTAAAATAACGGATCTTGGGGTATTTCCCGCCCATGCCGGTATCTAATGGTTTTACAATAATCTTTCCGGTTACCCGGTTCAGGTTGGTGATTTTCCCCTGACTGAGCAAACCCATGTGCTGATCCTGGGTAAGCAAAATTGGCTCCATTTCCACCCAGGCAAAGCTTTCCGGTTTCAGATTATCGACTAGCCACAATAAATCACGATCTGTATAACTCCAGCTGGCCATCAAATTGGCATAGGTAACGACATCGCGCGGGTCCATTTTTTCCAGTAACTGCTCAGCTTTGTAGTACCCCAGTGGGATCATAAGATTGACCGGGGGAAATCTCACTACCATTTCCCTTAGTAGATCCGAACTGATGGTAAACATGTGATGATCAGGGAAAAGCTCAAACAACCGGTCCACAAAGGCCTTTAACCCTGCCTCGGTATGAATATCCCCGGGCAGAAGTTCGTCCAGTCCGGCCTCCAGCTTCTGCATATAATCTTGCACAGCCCGAATTATGGTCTCTTCAGATGAGTGCAGATCCACGCCCAGACCTTCACTCAAAAAACCATTAAAACGGTTTTCATAGCGATGGCGCAGCTCACGGAAAATATTGTCGGTGGCAATGATACGCTGGTCTTTGCCGACTATGCGCTTGGGCACCACTATTGGTCTGCCCGGTATATACTCCATATAGGTCAACGGAATGATCGGCGGGCGGCACTGCTCCTTATATTGACTCCAGGCCTGATTCAGGTCTGGTTTATGTTTCCAGAAGATATCGGTCAATCGGTGGAGAATAGACTCCATTTTATGAAGCAGAAGTTCATCGGTTTGGCACTCTTCCCCCTGGGGCAAACATTTTTGATAAGCCTGCATCTCGGTAATATAGCTGAGCACCCGCCCATTATACAAACCGGTCAGGAGATCAAAAATCCCCTTTTCATCAACCTGATCACCAAAAACGTATTGGATCATTAGTTCCAACAAGGCACCTACCCAGAGATCATCATCCATACAAAAGGGTTGAACCGATGCTAGTTGAGCAAGTTCTCCCTCCGGATCAATGACAGCCAGTAAATCTCGATTATTCGCCAGGCTGCGTTTATAATTGCTCAGCAAACTGGCGGGAGGGTAGGTTATATAATCGGGACGTTTGGCCTCCTGGCGAGATAAAATATCGGCTACCTTTATGAGAAGGCGATCCTTTAGCCAGACAGCATTATCCCTTTTGACAGCCTCGAATATAGTGTGGGCATTCTCACGGAAGATGCGGTTGCGTGCTTCCAGACTGTGCAGTTTTAAGGCACCGCCCAGATTAACTTCACAAATGTTTTTGTCCCAGCACAAAGCCCTGGTTAGAATCCAAAAATCTATACCGTACCCCTGAATGGTTTCTCCCCAGAAGGGGCCTTCGTGAGCTAGTTCCTCTACAAAATCATGGGTCAGAGCATAGATCCCTCCCAGGGGGTCTCCTACCCGGGCACCATAAAAGCTTTCCAGAATCGGTGAGGCCAGCATATGAGCAATACTATCCATGGCCTGATAGCGGCGTAGGCTTCCCAAGACCATATCATAATCGCCTTGAATAGGGGTCAACAGACTATCCAGCCAAGCATCTTCCAGTACCGGGTCAGTCTCACTGGACATGTGCGCCGAGAACAGGATCAAATCGGCCTCAATAGTATTGGCGATTTGCAGCATAGCCCGAATACTTATACCCCGCCCGCTTATTTCTTGAGGGAGAATAAACTCAATATGAGGATGGTGCAGCTGCAGTTTTTGAATAGATTCTAATATATGCCCCGCCCCGGCATCGCCGACGCATACTATAAGCTGCCGCTTTCCTATCCACGATTTAAGCACCTTATCAATAGACTTCAATAGCTCAGGGAGGTGCTCCTGTTCATCAATAAAAGGGATGCCCACCACCAAATCAAAGTTAGCATAATCCGCTAACTGGGGATCGATCTCCTGCATTACCTCATCAAATCGACTTTCACGGTAGCCTTGGATCAACTCGAAATCCTCCTTATGCCAGTTAAGTTGAGATGTACCTTCTACATAGTTATGCTCCATTCAGCCGCATTATATTTGGTCATGCTCAACAAAAATGTGCCTGGCAGGATGGCGGATATCAGGAGATCAGGCCATCTTTTCGAATTCATCCAAGAGCTGTGTGAAATAGTTCAGCGCCTTTTCCACCGGTTCCGGAGTAGTCAGGTCAACGCCGGCCTTTTGCAGCAGATTAATGGGATAATCAGAGCTGCCTGATTTAAGAAAGTTTAAATATCGATCTATAGCCGGCTGACCTTCCTCCAGTATGCTCTGCTTTATAGCCGTAGCCGCCGAAAAACCGGTAGCGTATTTATAGACGTAAAAAGCCGAATAGAAATGGGGAATACGCGCCCATTCCACACAGATATTGTCGTCCATAACTACATCCGGCCCGTAATACTTCTTATTTAATTCCCGATATAGTTCACCCAGAGCTTCAGGGGTTAGAGCATCTCCAGCTTCGACCCGTTCATGGGTAAGCTTTTCAAACTCAGCAAACATAGTTTGCCGGAAAACAGTCCCGCGGAACTGTTCCAGGTAATGATTTAACAAATACATTTTTTCCCGGGGATCGTTGCTGTTTTTGAGCAGATAATCAATCAAGAGCGATTCATTGACCGTCGAAGCGACTTCTGCCACAAATATACTGTACGAGCTGTAGACATAAGGCTGAGTTTGATTGGAATAATAGCTGTGCAGGGAATGACCCATTTCATGGGCTAGGGTGAAGAGATCATCCAGCTTATCATCATAGTTCATCAATACGTAAGGATGAGTGTGATAAGTGCCCCAAGAGTAGGCGCCACTGGTTTTTCCCTGGTTTTCGTAAACATCTATCCAGCGCTTATCATATCCTTGGTGCAGAACTGACAAGTATTCATCTCCCAAGGGCGTTAGTCCCTGCAGGGTCATTTCTTTGGCTTTTTCATAAGGAACCTTCATATCGAACTCGCTTACCAGGGGCACATAAATATCGTACATATACAAAGGGTCGACCTGCAGCATTTTCTTTCTTATTTTCATATAGCGATACATACTGTCCAGATGACCGTGAACACTTTTTATAAGCTGGTCATATACATCCACGGCCACATTGTCCTGATCCAGGGCAGCATGCAGTGCAGACGGATAGTTGCGGGCGCGAGCGTAAAAGATGTCTCTTTTTATGCTGGAACTAAAGGTAGCCGCCAGGGTGTTGCTCAAGCCTTTATAGGTGGAGTATAACCCTTGGTAAGCTTCTTGGCGCACCCGTCGATCCCGGCTTTCCATGAAACGCCCATAACGCCCCTTGGTCAGTTCTACTTCCTGTCCGTTTTCATCCCGTATATTTGGGAATTTGATATCAGCATTGTTCAGCATAGTAAAGATGTTGTTGGAGGCCGAAGACAGGTCGGCCGACATAGCCAGGAGCCGTTCTTCTTTCTCGCTCAGGATGTGTTCCTTCTGGCGAAACAGTTCATCAAAATAATGGGCATAAACCGCCAGTACCGATTCAGCCTTTTCATATTCCTTGACCTGTTCCCGGGTCATAGCCAGCAGTTCCGGTACCACAAAGGCTACTGCGGCATTGGCCTTTACACCCAAGCCTTCCGCCCGGTCAAACAGGGTCTGATACTGGGCATTGGAGTTGTCCTCATCCCGGCGCATACGGGAGTACACATAGAGATTGTCACCTTTGCTCTGCATTTCGTTAAGTATTTCAATAACCTGCTTCAGCCCAGAAGCTGATTCCCCTACTCGACCCTGATAGGCTCCTATCTGGTTTATCAATTCCTGCACCCGGCTGAAATCTTTTTCCCATTCATCTTGGTTTTGGTATATATCCTCCAACTGCCACCTATATTCTTCTG
>CAZTZX010000064.1:0-7759 GCA_964618175.1 uncultured Syntrophomonas sp.
GCAAGTCAGGGGACGGTCCCCTGACTTGCGCGTTTTAGCGAGCCATCAGGACCGTGCTCAGGAAGGACTTGGTTCGCTCTTGGCGCGGATTGAGCAGTACTTCTTGGGCACTGCCTTCTTCCACGATCAGTCCTTCGTCCATAAATAGAACTCGGTTAGCCACTTCCCGCGCAAACCCAATTTCATGGGTCACGACGATCATGGTCATGTGTTCTAAGGCAATATCCCGCATAACTCTCAGCACTTCACCAGTCAGTTCCGGATCCAGAGCCGAAGTAGGCTCATCAAAGCACATAATATCTGGGTCCATGGCCAGAGCCCGGGCAATGGCTACCCTCTGCTGCTGTCCACCCGACAGTTCAAAGGGGTAGTTGTTGGCCTTCTGGGATAGCCCGACTTTGGCCAGCAGATTCTGGGCAGTTTTCTCAGCTTCTTGAGGTGTGACCTGATTGACCTGTACCGGAGCCAGCATCAGGTTATCCAGAACTGTTTTATGAGGAAACAAGTTAAAATCCTGAAACACCATGCCCATCCGGCGGCGCAGCCGGGTTATGGTCTTTTCATCGCTGTAAACAGCCCGTCCGTCAGGCCCGTTCTGGGCCATTACTTCTCCGGCGATCTCAATGGAACCTCGATCAATAGTCTCCAGACGATTCAAGCAGCGCAAAAAGGTACTTTTCCCCGAACCAGAGGGGCCGATAATAGCGATCACCTCTCCTGGTTTGACCTGCAGGGAAACCCCTAGGAGAACTTCCAGGGTCCCGAATTGCTTATGAATATCGGTGGCTTGCAGCATATACATACTTCTTCTCCTCTAATGGTAGTAGTTCATGCGCGCTTCCACCCATTTGAAGAAGCGCTGTACAACAGCCGTCATTAATAGGTAAAATATCGCTGCTATCACAAAGGGTATCAGGGTATCGTCAGTAACAGCACGGATCCTGGCTACCCGGGAAAGTTCGCTTATGGCTATGATATAAACCAACGCCGTATCCTTGACCAGGTTAATAACCTCATTGCCAATGGGGGGCAACACCCGTCTAAATACCTGGGGCAAAATGATCTGGGTCATAGTCTGGCGGCGGCTCAGCCCCAGTACATCCGCAGCCTCATATTGACCTATATCGATGGATTGGATCCCCGACCGGAAAATCTCAGCCAGATAAGCCGCATAATTAAGGATAAAGGCTGCATAAACAGCTGTTTCCCTTTCTATACGAAAGCCGATGGCCATGAGACCAAAATACCAGAACAGTAGCTGTAATAAAAGCGGAGTTCCGCGAAAAACCCAGACATAGACTTCCATGATCCAGGCCAAAGGCTTAAATTTGGACACACGAGCTATACCCAGAATGACTCCCAGGGGCATGGACAAGAGGGTCACAGCGAAAATTTGCATGGTCAACAACCAGCCCAGGAACATTGATGGCAAAATTGATATTACATAGTCCATATGGCATCCCCTTACTTGCACGATTCACTGCATAAAAGACAGGCTATCAGCTTATAACTGGTAGCCTGCCATGCTCATTTTATCAAAGTATAGTCGTTATGCCTATTTCTTTGTTATGTCTTCCCCAAACCATTTGTTGGATATTTCGGCAGAAGTACCGTCAGCCTTCATCTCATCCAGAGCTTTTTCCAACTCAGCCAGGAAAGCCTGGTCGGAAAGCCTTAGGCCTACGCCAAATGCTTCCGTTCCAAAGTTCTCCTCTAAAACCTTGTATTCACCGGGATGTTTGGAAAGGTAATAACGGCCAACTACTTCGTCAACCACGACCGCTTCCAGACCGCCGCCAGCCAGATCGCGCAGGGCCATATCATTGGTATCGAATTCCCTTAAGCTATCTTTAATGGTTTCATAGGTAGCGGCATCAGCCTGTACAGCTTCGATAGCGCTGCTGCCGGCCTGGATCCCTATTTCCTGGTCGGCCAAATCGGCTTTGGTAGCGATAGTGGAGTCCGGTCTCACCACGATGATCTGGTGATCCTCAATGTAGGGCTTGGTGAACAGGAAACTCTGCAGACGCTCGTCAGTAATAGTGAAGGCGTTCCAGATCATGTCAATATTACCGCTGTCTAATTCTGCATCCTTGGCGTCCCAGGATATGGGCTGGAACTGAACTTCAACGCCCATTCTGGAGGCCGCTTCTTTGGCCAGATCAATGTCAAAGCCTACGATCTCATTGTTTTCGTCACGGAATCCCATTGGCGGGAAAGCATCATCCAACCCGACTATAAAGTGGCCTTTGTCCTGGATCTCCTGCCAGGAAGTATCAGTATTAGCGGGTTCTCCGTTGTCAGATTGCCCACAGCCAACCATCAGCCCCATGGCCAAGCATAATACTACAATAAGTGCTAAACTTCTCCTCAATGTTTCTTCCCCCTTAAGTATGGTCAAGTCTCGAAATCTATTTTACTTTAACGCGCTAATTAAGTAAAGAGTTAATTTGGGTAGATTACCCGCTATGATTTGGTTGGCTGATATGGTTGACGGATCAGGGAATCATTCTCCATAATAATTGGGACAATATACATTGAAAGGAGGGCATGACATGGATAATGAAGCCAAAGTTTTAGCCGCTTTCCAGCAAGCCGGCCAGCCCTTGAGCAGTAAAGAAGTTGCTGAGTTGTCCGGGTTAGATAAGAAAGATGTGGATAAAGTTATCAAAAAACTAAAAGTGTCCGAAAAAATTCATTCTCCCAAACGATGCTATTACGAGCCTAAGTAAATTGATGGAATAAAGAAGACAAGGGGGACTCTGGCCTTCTCCCCTTGTCTTCCTAACTAACTTTAACGGTCACCTGATCTTTAGGAGCTCTTCTTAGTAGTCATCTCTTTCGAAGCATCCGTCTTCTTCACAGTATCTGTCTTCTTCGTCATATCTGTCTTCTTCATGATCATCTTTTTTATGGTCTTTCTCTTCTGAGGTTGGGTCTTCTATTAACATGGCAAAAATGAATCCATGGTCATGACCAGCATTGAAAGTAGTCTCCCCGCAGACAAAGTGAACGTGCTTGCCTTCTCCTACCGGAATGGCGGGGCCGCTTTCCGCCGCTACTTCATGGTAGTGAGACAGGGAAAAATCGCTGTTCACCAGTATGGCATGAGTATGGCTTCTTCCTCTCTTTATTTCCTCACTGGATACTCCGGCAAAACGATGATTGTGGCAGATTTCACCTGCCAGTTGAGTGCTGCCTAAAAACTCATGGGTATGAGTCTGGGCAGGCGGCGGACAAGGACGCGGGCGGGGACGTGGTTTAGGCCCTGGAAAATAAGGAGGCTTACACCCACACCTCGATTTTGGATAGTCAAAGTCGCGAAAACTCACTATAAAGTTCCTCCCTCTTCAGCAGAATATACTACATAATATGGCAATTGGTTCCAGGTGTTCCTGTATAAACCGCTAAGAAGGAAAACAATTATGGTTATTTAGTATCAGAATCTTCAGAGCGAATTCTTATAGGGATCTCCCCCTCTAATTCCATAATGAATTCAACATATCCGCCCAACTGGCCATTTTCGTACCAGGGGGATTGATGGATCAGCGTTCGGGATCCGTTTTTGTCAGTGATATAGGTATTGGGCCTGGGGTTGGCCAGCATATCCCGAATCTGCGAGCGAGACGGCTCCGGATGACAGTCCAAGAGACTGCGTCCACACAAAGCCGGCCCGCCTTGCCGCTCCCAGTATTGGGCTGAACGTTCGTTCATTTCGATAATGATTCCATCCCGATCACATACCGTAATGGCCGCCTCTAAATTCTTGCTCCAATTTTTCATGCGTATGGGCTCCTTTTTATTTAAGGTCTACTGTTTTCCATGAAAAAGCTCTCCCGGTCTGATAATATCCAGGAGAGCCTTAGGTATCAGTTTAAGCTTTAGGAGGCTGCCATACTTCCCATACTCTGCCGGCCAAAGCCATGGACGGTTTAAGCGTAGGATCACCTGGTTCCCAACCAGAAGGCATAACTTCACCAGTTGACCGAGTATGTTGAAAAGCCTTAATCTGGCGCTGTAGTTCATGGGGATTGCGGCCTACTGGGGGCGACAGTATTTCAGCGGCCTGAATAATGCCATCGGGATCAATTAAAAATCTGCCGCGAACATCCACGCCAGCTTTTTCATCATATACTCCATATAGGCTACCAATTTTACCACCTCGGTCGCTTAATATGGGAAAGGGAATGCCGCCCTCTACCATTTTGCTCAGTTCTGTCTCATTCCAGACCTTATGAGAGTGTACACTATCAACACTCATAGCTAGTACTTCAACATCCAGTTCTTTAAGCTGATCATAGCCCACGGCTATGTGCGAAAGCTCAGTCGGTCATACAAAGGTGAAATCTCCGGGGTAAAAGCAAACTACCACCCATTTGCCACGGTAATCAGATAGATTAACCTTGGTGACTTTGCCATTGTAAAACGCTTCAGCAGTGAACTCAGGTGCTTCTCTAGTTACTAGCATAAAAATACCTCCTTTTTGTATACTGCTATATTATTTATTTTACACCAGAAAGGCCCAATGAATGTAGTAATAATCAGCAGTTTGGGCGAGTATACCTATGAAGTATATCAAGTATATAAATCATTTATGTTTGAGAATCGATAATGCCTTACCGGATAAGTCGGCAAACATTTATTTTGACAGGGATCATCCGATCATTATCCGGTCTTCAGGGTAGCGAATGGTATTAGTCTGAGGCTGATATGCCATAGCTAGTCCAATAGTAACCGGACCCAGCCGCCCAAACAGCATAATAATTACGATTATGAGCTGTCCCCATGGCGTTAAAGATTGGGTAAGGCCAAGGCTTAACCCTACTGTTCCTGCTGCTGATACTACTTCAAACAATACTTTAAGGAAGTCATGGTGCTGGACGGATAACGCCAGTGTCCCCAGAAATACTACCAAAACTGCAATGCTCACTACTGTTATAGTACGTGTTACATCATGAGGTGAAATGCGCCGCTTGGCTATCTCCACATCCTTGCGTCCGGCGAAAACGCTCCAGATGGTCATGGCCAGCAGCAGCAGAGTGGTGACCTTGATGCCCCCGGAGGTAGACCCGGGTGCCCCGCCAATAAACATCAGCCCCATAAGTAAAACTTGGGTTGTCACCAGGGTGCTGCTTACATCTATGGTTGAAAAACCAGCCGTGCGGGTTGCAGATAGGAAATAAGATGCCAGTATTTTGTCTGACCAGGGTAATGAAGCCAAAGCGTGATTGTATTCCAGCATCAGGATCACTACCATACCCAGCAGCAAAAGTAAGGCCGTTCCAAACAAGACCAGGCGGGCATGCAGTGACAATCGCCCTGTTTGGCGATAGTGGAACAGTTCATAGATAACCAGAAAACCCAAACTGCCAGTAATAAACAATATGGACAGCGTTAAGTTTACCACCAGGTCACCGGTAAAGGCCTGCAGACTACTGAAATTGCCAAATAAGTCAAAACCGGCATTATTAAATGCTGATATGGAGTGAAAAAAAGCATACCAGAGAGCCTGTCCAGATCCCATAGTGGGGAGCCAATGGAGAAATAATATTAAGGTTCCCGCCAACTCGAAAACTAAAGAGAAAACTAACAAGTAGCGGATTATGTCGGTCAAATCTGCCATGGAACTGCGGTTAAGAGTAAACTGTAAAACCATCTTCTGTTTTAGATTAAGGCGACGTCCCAGAATGATAATAAAATAGGTGACGAAAGTCATTAAGCCTAGTCCGCCAATTTGGATGAGCAGGAGAATGATTATTTGTCCCCAAATACTCCAGTGAGCAGCAGTATCGGCTACTACCAGCCCAGTAACACATATAGCTGAAGCAGAGGTGAATAGTGCAGTTAAAATATCAGGAGTTCCTGTCTTAATTGCAAAGGGCATGCTCAGCAGTACAGTACCTATAACCACAGCGATTAAAAAACTGCTGACCAGCACTTTGGGAGGATTAACGGTATTAGTGTTCATAAAAGTCTAATCCATTTCGTGAAGTTTTTCCAAAGACCTAGTTGATCCCAGTACAACTAGGATATCATCCTGTTTTATCACATGTTCGGGGGGTGGGGATACGGCAATTTCTCCCAGGGTTTTAATAGCGAGAATGTTAATGCCCAGTTTAGGGCGCAGCCCGCTGTTTTGCAGGCTTTTGCCCACCAGAGCACGAGGCGTTACCAGTTCCCAAATACCAAAATCAGCCGATAGATCAATGTGTTCTATAATGCTGTTGGATACCAAAGTACGCGCCAGTCTAATGGCCATATCCCGTTCCGGGTGAACCACGATATCAACTCCGATTTTGTTCAGCACCTTGCCATGCATGTTATTCTGAGCCTTGGCGATAGTTTTTTTAACTCCCATGTCTTTCAGGGTCAGACTGGTCAGTATACTGGCTTCTATATCCCCTCCGACAGCCACAATCACTGCATCAAAACCGGTTATATCCAGAGCTTTGAGAACCTTTTCATCCATCGCATCCGCCTGTACAGCTTGGGTAGCTATATCCGCAATATCTTGAATCCTATCTTCATCAGTATCAATAGCCAGTACTTCATGGCCCATTCTAACCAGTTCCCGGATCAGACTCTCTCCGAAACGACCAATGCCAATAACGGCATACTGCTTCTTTCTCAAGGTGAATCCCTACTCTCTTAAGTCGCATTCTGTCAATAACTACATAATATTATGGCGGCCAACCAATAACAAGAGTTATTTAATTCTACGGTTTTTCCGAGGCCCTTCTTGCCTCCAGCGATCGCGCCCGTCTGCTGTATTGGTATTTAATATACTTGGCGGCATTCGTGTGGAAAAATGTCCCTTTCTGTGGTTCAATAGATTTGAGAGGGAAAGTAAAGGGGTGGAGCAATGGGCTCATTATCCATTCTTAAACTGCGCACCATTAAGTCATATGATCAGGGCTCCTGGAAATCATTTGATGACCAATTGGTGACGGAGGAGCATTTACAGATAATTCTCAATGGACAAAAGCTAGTCTCTCTGGCCTGCTCCCCGGAGCATACCCGAGAACTGGCGGTAGGGTATTTGTTCAGTGAGGGGTTTATCAGTCATTATGAAGATCTTAGCGCGGTCAAAGTTATCCATCCACTTCAGGTAGAGGTGGAAACAACTAAGGCGATCGAATTCTCTACGCCGCAACTGATCAATACCTGTATGGGCAGGGGCAGTGGTATTCCGATACAGATGCGCCCTCATCCTGATGACCACATCCCGTGGTCTCCGGGTCATCTGTTGCAGATGATCGAGGAACTGGATGCCAATTCGGAGACCTTTAAGAAAACCGGCGGGGTACACGGCGCCGCCATTGGAGACCGACGAGGCACTCTGATGAGATATGACGACATCGGACGGCATAATGCGTTAGACAAAGTGATAGGCCATGCGTTTTTGCAGCAGATACCTCTACATAACAAATGCCTGCTCCTGAGCGGCCGCATTGCTTCCGAAATTCTATTCAAGCTGGCTCGTACCGGGTTTCCCATGATAGTATCGCGATCCGCGCCTACTTACAAGGCAGTGGAAGAGGCTGAAAGATTGGGTATTACCGTAGTAGGATTCGCCCGTGGCCAGCGCTTTAATCTCTACTGTCACGGGGAGCGTATCGCCAAAGAGTGATTGGCAAGTTAACAGGGCAACTGAGACTGCTGAAAGGTCCTTTTAGTCTGTGCGCCGAAGGAGTGTCATCTGAACTATTCTTTGAATTGTCATCCTGAGGAAGGTACGACCGAAGGGTCTTTCCCTCTG
>CAZTZX010000064.1:7859-11086 GCA_964618175.1 uncultured Syntrophomonas sp.
CACGCGGTACCAGTTCGAGGCCGGAAGCCTGTGCCATCTCGATTATAGCGGTGTGATTACCGACCAATCCATAAACAGCAGAGACTTTTTCTCCCCGTGGCCCGGTTACCTGACATGGTTCCAAAACCCCTCCCATAGCCGCAGTCAGAGATTCGGTCAGTCCTTCACCACCATCTGATAAAGGTACTTGCTTAATAACCGCCTCCGGAAACACCCGTCGCACTCCGGCGGCTATATGTTCGGCCACCTGCAGGGCTGATAGACTTTCTTTAAATGAATCGGGGGCAATAAGTATCTTCATGGCTTCACTACCCATCCTGTTCCATTATTAATACCCAAAATTAGACTTCCGCTGGCAGCAAACGCTGGTTTTGGCGGCGCCAGTAGCTGCGGTAATAGGGATTGCCCCGAGGACGAACCGGGCGGTGTCGGTTTTCATTAATGAACTCTTGAATCACTGTGGCTTCCTGCTGCCAGGCCTCCTGCATAAACTGCATCTTGACGCTGTCGCCCGCCTCTTGTGCTTCCAAGCGCAGGGCCGTTTCTTGCCACGATTTCTCCAGCTGATCCCGGCGTTCATAGTAATCATTTAAATTCATTATCTGCCCATTTATCACCATGCGGTGGAACCGTTCGCGCTGCTGCCAGTAATCAAGGGCTTCTTGCTGCTGCTCTTCGCGGAATAATAGCGGATGATCGTCTATCCACCATAAGGGCTTAAACATAGCCAGACAGGGGGTAGACGCCCCGGTTATCCAGTAAAGGCTGCCCTTTTCAGAAAGGCAGGCTACATAACTGCCGGTAGTATGATCTCCAATTGGCCCGCCGCCATGCATGCAAACACTCTGCAGTGAAGACCTCTGAAACTGCTTTCCTTCTACACCCGGGTGATGCGATCGTAATATTTCCATCATAGTGGCCTCATCAATGTCTCCCGGTCGTCCCTCCAATTCCCGCTGACTGCAGTTTTGCCGCTGGCCGGAACCGCTGAAGTGGGTAAACAGTTTATCTTTATAACAGCGAGCAAAATCGAAATCCTGTTCCGATTTACACCAGCCCTTTTCCCGAGCATGTTTTATTAAGTCGGGATGGGATCGGTCATAGTTCGAACCAATGGTCAGTCCATTAGAAATGGTTCTGATCCCACTCACCTTTTGGGCGGCCCAATAATGGCCGGCCGTTTCCAAAATCCAGGCTTCGCGGGCATCGGCGATCAGGAACGAATTATGGTAGGTAAACGGTTTTTCGAAACCGCAGTTACCACCCTGCCCATATTTTAAGAGCAACTCTATTATGAGTTCCACGGCCTCCTGACTGGAGCGGCACCGCTCCAAAGCCAGCCGTATCAGATCCATACCGGTCAAACCGGTGGGTTCATATTTCTCGCGGGTAAAAACGGCTTCATTACCAATATTGAGGCCGAATTCGTTGCAGCCCATTTCACATCCCCATATCCAGGAAGGTTTGAGAAGCAGGACTGCATACGTTTCCCGAGCCTGTTCTATTTCCAAGTAAGTACAACGCACCCGTGCTCCGGCCGGGTACTGCTGTCGGGGTACCTGCATCATTATATGGGGCTCATTAGGCTGTCGATCACTATTTTTGGCAAAGTAAACTCGACCGTCCCGACTGACTTCTCCCATGGCTACCATCGTATCACACATGTGTTAGCCTCCTTCCTACAATAAAATTGTATCATGAGTGACTAAGAACTTCCGAGACTACTGAAAAAATCCCGAAACGCCAGAAAACGCGCAAGCTTGGGGACGGTCCTTGGACTTGCGCGTTAATGGTAGACAGACTGGACGTTGCCAAGTGCTTAAACGCGCAAGTCCAAGGACCGTCCCCAAGCTTGCGCGGATCGATCTTCCCTGTTTGGCCAATCCTTATATCCACAGCTAAATATTGTATACTTTTCACCATAACTTGTTGAACCACTCCACAAATACTATAATTTTTTGTAAGACTTCAGTTTTGTATAAATTCGGAGGAGGATATTTCTGAATGAGCGAAGGTGTTTATAACCCTTATATCAATGCCCAGGCCCAGTTCGATCATGTAGCAGATATTATCGGCTTGGATCAGTCCACGCGGGATCTACTACGCCAGCCGTTGCGAGAATACCATTTCCTTATTCCGGTGCAAATGGATGACGGAACCACCAAGATATTCCGTGGTTTCCGGATTCATCACAATGATGCCCGTGGCCCGGCCAAGGGCGGTATACGTTTCCATCCTAACGAGACTGCTGATACCGTACGTGCCCTGTCCATGTGGATGACCTGGAAATGCGCCGTAGTTGACATTCCCCTCGGCGGAGGCAAAGGCGGTATCATATGCGATCCCCGCAACATGTCTGAAAAAGAACAGGAACGGCTGTGTCGCGGTTGGATACGCCAGATAGTCAAAAATGTGGGCCCCAATACTGATGTTCCCGCCCCCGATGTTATGACCAGCGGTAAGCATATGTTATGGATGTTGGATGAATATGAGACCATCATGGGAGGCCGTTATCCTGGATTTATCACCGGCAAACCGGTGGCTATGGGCGGATCACTAGGACGCACTGAAGCTACCGGCTATGGGATAATACACACGGTTCGCGAAGCCCTACGTCACCTCGGTATAAGTATTAAGGGTACTACTGCTAGTATGCAGGGGTTTGGTAATGTAGCCCAGTATGCTGCTCAACTGTTCTGCCAGTTGGGTGGTACGGTACTAGCCGTGTCCTGCTGGGATAACGTAGACAAAAAAGGCTACACCTTCAGTAAAAAAGAAGGTATTAATGTAGAGGAACTGCGCGGCGTTGCCGATGTTTATGGTGGTATCAACAAAGATAAGGCCCGGGATATCGGCTATGAAGTACTGGATGCCATGGCCTGGCTGGAAGAAGACGCTGACATTTTGATACCAGCTGCCCTGGAAAACCAGATCACTCCTGACAACGTGACTAAAATCAATCCCCGGGTAAAAATGTTGGTAGAAGGAGCCAACGGCCCTACTACACCGGGAGCTGATGAAGTGTTAAAGCAGCGCGGTATTTTTCTAGTGCCGGACTTTTTAGCCAATGCCGGTGGAGTGACCTGTAGTTATTTTGAACAGGTACAGAGTAATGCCAACTACTATTGGGCTAAAGAGGAAGTACTGGATAAATTAGATACCAAGATGACCTCTGCTTTCCATGCCGTCAATGATCTAGCTAACCAAAAAAGTCTCTATATGCGGGA
>CAZTZX010000065.1:0-9417 GCA_964618175.1 uncultured Syntrophomonas sp.
GACGGCTTGGTTTTCGTCGATGCGGTAGATGCGGGCGGGATTCATCTGGGGATCCCAGTCTATGCCGTTCCACCAGATGGCCGCCTTAATACGGGGATAGTTATCGATCGCCGCAAACATTCCCTCGATCCAAGCGACCTTATCGCCGCCTACCGAGTTGGAACCAAATTCAGTTATCATAAAAGGATGTTGAAAGACACTGCTGTACAGCCGGTATAGCGGGTCGTATATGTGGGCAAACTCGCGCCATTTCTCTCCCGGATAATAAGTTCCGGTGTTGTAACCGGTCAGGCCCACCACATCCACATATTCATCACCCGGATAATACAGAAAAGCATGGTTCCATTTGAAATCAGGAAAAGAGCCATCATGGGGGTTCCATACCCAGATCACATTGTCAGCCCCGGTCTCCTGGAAGATCTGATATATATAGCGCCACAAGGCAATAAACAAATCCGGGTCCTTGGAAGTATGGAAGCTGGAATAAGTACACCAGTCGCCATTCATTTCATTGTTGAGCCGGAATAAGACCGGGTGTCCAAACTCTTTGACCTGCTCAGCGTAATCATATAGAAAAGCATCATAACTGCCTGCCAAAATCTCATAAGGCACCCGCTGGTTCTCAGCCGCGCTGAACAAGGCGGAAGAAGTCTGTAAAGTCAATTCCACCGTGCGTCCTTCCCGGTGAGCCTGCTGCAAAACCGGCAGAGCTGCACTGCTGTCCAAGTGCTGATAATGCAATAGGATGGGAAACTCATAAGCAAAGCGCTTTTCCAGCTGTTGTAAGTAGCTGAAACTGGCCGGAGCGGTCGGCTCAAAAATCCCCCAGGTCAGGGGCGCTGCTTCTGCAAAATAATCGGCAAACCACTGTTGGGTCTCCTCATTCCAATCTTTTTCAACGGGAGTGAATTTCGCCCACAAGCCCGGACTGCCTGATCGGGGAATGGTCTGAAAACTCTCCAGGGTTTCCATATATCCGGTAACCGGACGATTGGATTCCCACACCAGGGTATATACTTCGGTGGGACTGATCACGATGGTGGCACTGACATAATAATTATGATCGTTGGTCAGTCGCGCTAATTTGCTTCGCTCCCAGCGCAGCAGATGAACCTGATGATCATTTATGGTCAGGTAGCGATTCTCCAGCAGGCGATGATCAGTGGTATTGCTTAGAAAGCGGCTGCTGTAATTGATGTAAGCCTGGGCGGAAGGGGCAGCAGGCGCAGTGAAGATGTCATGATAAATCTCCAGGCGAGTGTCAGTATCATTGATAAGTGTCCGTATAGAAGACAGGGAAACATCGATATCCATGTTGTTTGGATAGATCAGACTGAATCCCTGAGTATGATCCTTGTAGCGGTTCCAGCCGTTTTCCAGCGGACGAATTTCCTTGCGGTCGGCTAAGGGGTGAGATGAGAACTCGTCCACCACCTGACCATTTTCAATAAAAGTGGGGCCACTTGCCAGAGCCGGAGCGGCAGTAAACAAGCCCAATATTAACATGACAGAAACAACGACCCCAGCTAGTTTTTTCAACATAATTCTCCTCCGCTATAATAAGATGAAGTGCCTCTGCATCAATTTAAGTGACAGTTGTCGAACTGTCAAGGCGCAAGTCTGGGGACGGTCCTTCCACTTGCGTTTTTTGCACAGCATCTATTTGAGTTAACTGATCCATGAAAACGCAAGTGGAAGGACCGTCCCCAGACTTGCGCAGACTTGCGTGGATGCACCTTGATAATCGCGTTTCTTTGCTATATTATACATGAAGCACTGGCAACACTTTAGATAGAGTCAATCCTTAATAAGGGAGATAAAATATGCGCATTGCCCTGTCGGGTTACTATGGGTTTGATAATGCCGGGGACGAGGCTCTGCTGTCCGCTATTACCATGTCTTTGAAGCGGCTGCACCCGGGCTTGGAGTTCCTGGTTCTTTCCGGCAACCCCCAAAAGACTGCGCGCCTTCATGGTGTACAAGCCATTTACTACATGCACCCCCTAAAGGTGTTAAGGGGACTGCTTCATTCTGACCTGCTTATCAGCGGGGGCGGCAGCATTTTTCAGGATGTTACCAGCGGCCGATCGCTGGCCTATTATATAAGCGTGGTAGCCCTGGCCAAGCTGTTGGGCAAACCAGTTATCTTCTACGCTCAAGGAGTAGGGCCTATCAACCGCCCTCTTAGCAAATTGCTGATGCGTTTAGTAGCCAACCGGGTTGATCTGATCACCCTGCGTGATGAGGATTCCCGGCAGTTATTGCGGGAAATAGGGGTAAACCGGCCCGAGATCCAGGTCACTTCCGATCCGGTTTTCGCCCTGACTCCTTTGGAACAAGACTATGCAGTGGTGGATACTAAGCTGGCCCAGCTAGTAAACTCCGACCAACCCGTGATAGGGGTATCGGTACGCCAGTGGTCAGCTCTGGAAGGATATCAGCCTGAACTGGCCAGGTGTCTGGATGGTCTAGTCGAGCAGGGGTATCAGGTCTTGTTTATACCCCTGGCTTACCCTGATGATGTGCAAGAATCACAGCGGGTAGCCAGTCTTATGGAAAGACCGGCCGCTTTACTGGATCAGGACTTAAATAGCCGCGAGCATCTGGCCTTGATTTCCCGTATGAACTTTATCATCGGTATGCGCTTGCATTCCCTGGTTTTTGCCGCCAGTATGGGCGTACCCTTTGCCGGCATATCCTATGATCCCAAGGTAGATGCTTTTCTAAAACAGTTCAATTTAAATCCTCTGCCCCGGCAGCATGAGGAAATGCACCAGCAAACCGAACAGCTTATCAATGATGATCAACTGCGCCATCGCATCGCCGATGCTTCTGTGGGGCTGCGGGATAGAGCCGAAGAAAACGCTCGTCTGGCTCTGGGCCTGCTTGATATTGAAGAAACCGAGGCTCAGCCGGCTGCGCCAGTGGAGGAAACTGAATATCCCGCTGCTGACCCCCAGCCGGATGTGGACCGCACCGGACGAACCTTTATTGGGGTATCGGCGGTTATTTTCCTGTCTAAACTGCTGGGTTTTGCCCGGGATATCTTTTTTGCCTCGGTATTTGGCACCACCATTTTAGCCGACCTATTCCAGGTGATATTCAGTTTTCCCAGCCTGCTGTTTTCCAGCATCGGCACCGCGCTCTCATCGGTTAATATTCCCACTCTGACCGGTTTCTTAAAAAATCGCACTCGGGAAGAAAGGAATCAATATTATTCCCGCCTCATGGCACAGCTCACCCTGTGGAGCACCATTATAGCCATAGTGGGGATCATTTTTGCACCGGCACTTACCCGTATTATTGCTCCGGGCATCAACGAATCCGCTCAGCATATAGCGGTTCTGCTGACCCGCATCATGATGCCGACCCTGTTATTCGTAAATCTTACCTATGTCACCGCCGGTATACTGCAGGTGCATGGCTATTTTCTGCGCTCCGCGGCCATCAGCATCCCCTTTAACATACTCATTATTTTGGCTCTCTATCTGCGCGGCGATGATATTGTGCTATTCAGTTACGTTACCACCGTCGGTTGGCTTTTACAGTTTCTCATCCAGTTGCCGGTACTGCGCAAAGAACGGTATCCGTTTCCACGCAGCTTTGGTAAAAGCCGTGCAATGGTGGCCACTCTGCAAAAACTGCTGCCAGTCCTGCTGGGAAATTCCCTCTTGCAGCTGTGCCTGATAATTGATCGCTCTTTCTTCGGCACTCAGTTGGGAGAGGGCAGCGCCGCCGCTCTGTCGTTCGGCGGCAATCTGTTTGTCACCATCACCAGCGTATTTATAGTCGCCATGTCTACCGTGGTTTTTCCCCGCTTATCCCGCTTTGCCCTGGAGCATGACTTTGCCGGGGTACGTGAGCTGCTGGCCATTGTTTTCAAAATTTTGTTATTGATACTAGTGCCCTACCTGATCCTGGTGATAACCTATAATCAGGAAATCATAGCCTTGGTCTATGAACGGGGTGCTTTTACCAGCCGATCGACCCAAATGACCTCTCAGGCCTTTTTGTTCTACAGTTTTGCGGTAGTCGGCTATGTAGCCCAGGAAATATTCAACCGGGTCTTCTATGCCTTAAAGAGATTTAAGATCCCCATGCAGGTCAGCCTGGTTTGCCTGCTTATCAATATAGTCGGTAATATGTTGTTAATGCCCTGGGGCATAATCGGGCTCAGTGCCTCTACTGCCGTGGCTATGCTGGTATACGGGATCATCATGACCCTGCTGGCCCATCGCGAGCTGGGGGGGCTATCCCTGGGGCAGGTTCTGCCCTATGCTGCCCGTTTGTTGATTCCGGTTCTGGGAATGTTGGCCGTTATAGAGGGATTTCAATATGGGCTGCCTGGCCAGGGATGGCTCTTGGGATTTTTGGTGCCGGCGGCGGTGAGTGGAGTTGTTTATCTGGGCCTGGCTTATATACTTAGATTATTGGATGTTTTTCGTTTGAGGGGGGCGTCATAGAATGAAACGCAATGTAATTATTACCTGGGTGGTGTTGCTGGTAGTCCTGGCTGGTTGTCTGGGCGGTTTCGGGCTGCGCTATCGTAATGAAGTTCAAAACAATCGGGTGGTAACGGCGGTAGATTACCGTGAATTCCGCAGCGCCGCCAACTTTGCTGATCTTGACCTGGCCAGCATAATGGCCGACCTCAAAACCGCTGGGGTGCAAAATGTGGCCATCAAGGAAACCACTGTGCGCGACCTGTCTGAACGCGGCGATATAGGCCTTTACTCATATGCCGAGTTCAGTGCGGAGATGAAATCGTACCCCAACGATATATGGCCGCAAATACAGAGGCATCTAGAAGGACAAGATATCAATCCTTCCAACCGGGTGTTGGTGGCTAGTGATCCCAACACCAGTCAGTTTTTACAGGAACGATTATCCAGCCGCTTTACCCCGGAAGAATTGTTCCAGTTTTCCCAGGACGGCCGGGACTATTTTATTATTAAAACTACTTTGATCGCACAATCCCGCAGTGCTGCTAACCGGATGGAAAGCCTGCCACCCATTTTCGACGCCCGGCTGGGGTTCGAAGAGCCAGTCTTGGATTCATTATCTGAGCAAGGATTCAACCTAGTACTTATGCCCGGACAGAACCGGGGTTCCAATACTGACTATCTGGCCGAATACCGCTACCTGGTAGAAAAATATGGCGTAGAAATAATGATCATCGATGGCAATTATGTACCCGGTTATCCCGATCATGTGAATGTCCTGCAGGAATTAGTGGCTGATGAAAACCTGACCCTGGGCATTTTTGAAACCTCAGTGCAACTGGGATATATGGAGCAAAAGGGCGTAGATGAGATCATGGAAGCCAACGGTTATCCTATCAACCGGGTCTACTCCACCCGCAATGATGAGTTTTTAGATGATGTCAATGAGCGCTATTACCGCTGGGTAAGAGCCGTGGTCGATCGGGGCATACGCATCATGTATGTGGTGCCCTTCAATGATCAAAAGCTCAGCTTTGCCAAAAACCTGGAGGAAACCACGGAAAAGCTGCATGATTTCCATCAGACCATCGGCGATAAAGGTTTTGTGCTGGCCGACCAGACAGCGCCTCTGTCCAATGACATGCCGGGAACCTTCCACTGGATCATGATCGCCCTCAGCCTGTGGATAGGTGCCTACCTATATCTTATTTACCTGCTGAGAATACCCACCCGACTCAACTATGTACTGCTGGGAGCCGGAACAGTTCTGGCGGTGTTAGCCGGCCTAGCCGCCGGGGGGGCCTTAGCCCAGGTTTATGCCTTAGCTGCCGCCATACTCTATCCGACCCTGGCCAGCCTGCTATGGATCATTTATCTGCGCGATCACCGGCAAGAGCACAGCACCCTGCGCCAGATAGTAACATCACTGGCTATTTTGTTGGGTATCAACCTTTTGGGAGGCTACATTATTGTCAGCAGCCTGGCTGATATTCGCTATATCATGAATGTGGAATTGTTCCGGGGTGTCAAGCTGGCCTTCCTGCTGCCCCTGATGTTGTTTATAGTAAACTATCTGGTGGCTTTCAGCGGGGAAGAAGGAGTGGTCAAATACACCGCCGGATGGCTGCGCCGCAGTCCTAGTTATCTGGCCCTGGCTCTGGCATTTGTAGCCGTAGTAGCCCTGTACTATTATATTGGCCGCAGCGGCCATACCGGAGGAGTGACCGTATCCTCTCTGGAATTGAGACTGCGTGAAGTCCTGGAAACCATCTTCATGGCCCGGCCCCGCTTCAAAGAGATTTTGATCGGTTATCCAGCCGTAATGGCCTTGGTCTATTTGTATCGCCGTTATCCCTTTAAGGAACTGGTCTTGATATTGGGGCTGGGAGTTATGATGGGCAGCATTTCCGTGGTCAACAGCTTCTCCCACGTATTCACGGCGGTAACCATCTCCGCCAGCCGCACCTTAGCCGGCCTATTAGTAGGCGTCGCCATCGGTGCCGCCGTTCTGTTGGGCATCTGGATCCTAGAGAAGATCTGGGAGAAATGGATCCAGCCTGAACTGTAAATAGACAGACGCGCAAGTTAGGGGACGGTCCTTCCACTTGCGTTTTTACGGAATCTGTAGTTGAATCATTAGACTAAATTGAAAACGCAAGTGGAAGGACCGTCCCCTAACTTGCGCTAAACTCGTAGCGGAAACTTAAGTTTCCGCAACAGGGCTAAGAGATTGCACCGTCCCTTCTTGCATTACCAACTTGACAAATTTTAGGAAACCGTCTAAAGTAAAATCAAACTTTATTTTAGACGGAAGGATTAACATGTATATAGAGAGGGCTTTAGAAAAAACGATACTGGAAATGCAGGGCAGCTTTCCCGTGGTATTAGTTACTGGGCCTCGCCAGGTCGGTAAAACAACTATGCTGCAAAAAATGGCCAATAACCAAAGGAACTATGTGACCCTAGATGATCCTATGATTCGCGATTTGGCTGTCAGCGATCCGGAGTTGTTTCTGCAGAGATTTGAGCCACCCGTCATTATTGATGAAATTCAATATGCCCCCCAGCTATTACCGTTTATCAAAATGTATGTAGACAAGAACTCTTTAAAAGGAGCTATTTGGCTGACCGGTTCACAGGCCTTTCATTTAATGAAAAATGCCAGTGAATCTCTGGCTGGAAGGGTAGGCATAGTTCAGCTTTTGGGGCTTTCCAACAGCGAAATTCAAAAAACCAACCATACCCCCTTCACCACCGATTCTGATCAGTTAATGAACAAACTAAAGTCATTGGCACCCCAAAGTTTGCAGGAAGTTTTCAAGAGAATTCATACCGGCAGTATGCCGGCATTATATAGCCAAGACAATATTAACGTAGACATTTTCCATTCTTCCTATGTCCAGACCTATCTGCAAAGAGACATAAGAGATCTTACTCAGGTAGGTGACGAGCTGACCTTTTTACGCTTTTTATCATCAGTGGCGGCTCGTACCAGTCAAGTAGTCAATTATGCTGATCTAGCCAAAGATGCGGGGATAAGTTCTCCAACTGCCAAGCAGTGGTTATCTATTCTGGTGTCTTCGGGAATGGTGGCTCTGATCCAACCATACTTTAACAATGCCTTGAAAAGAATTATCAAAACACCCAAAATGTACTTCCTTGATACTGGCCTGTGTGCTTACTTAACCAGATGGACAACTCCAGAAGCTCTGGAAGCTGGAGCAATGTCGGGAGCTTTTTTCGAAACCTGGGTGGTTAGTGAAATCATTAAGAGTTACTTAAACCAGGGGAAAAGGCCTCCCCTTTACTTTTACCGTGACAAAGATCAAAAGGAAATTGACCTGATTATCCACGAGAATGATATTCTGTATCCCATTGAAATCAAAAAAACCAGTAACCCTTCCCGAGAGGCCGTAAAGCATTTTGGGGTACTGGAAAAGGCAGGCCTTAGAGTAGGAACAGGCAGTGTCCTATGCTTAACCTCACAACTGCTCCCCATAGACAATAATAATTGGTTTGTTCCTGCCTGGCTTATATAGGAAGCCAGAGCCTACGCGCAAGTTAGGGGACCGTCCCCTAACTTGCGGTAGCGGAAACTTAAGTTTCCGCTACAAGGATGAGAGATTGCGACTAAACCCGTAGCGGAGACTTCAGTCTCCGCGCCTACCCCAGAGATGAAATACTATGACAGACAATAGGGGTAATGCCAACATCGCCCCCTACGATATGGAATGTTTGGTGTACTGTAGGGGCAAACGACCCTGTTTGCCCATTTCCACGGCGGGGCGACAGAGACGTCGCCCCCTACCAACGACGCGGGTACCGCGCAAGTGGAAGGGCCGTCTCCTAACTTGCCTGACCCCTTCCGCCTGATTTCCCTCTAAAACTTGGCGTATAGACAAGTTTACCGAAGCGGTGTTAAAATGATCGTAGTTTATGGACAAGGAGGGTTTGTCTGTCCATGCCAGCGATATTGTACATTTTGCTAGTCTTGGCAGCTTTTGTCGTGGCCTATATTTTTACACCTTATGCCATACAAATAGCTTTAAAAATAGGTGCTATAGATAAGCCTGATCAGCGCAAAGTTCACCAGCAGACCATGCCCCGTCTAGGCGGCTTGGCTATTGTTATGGCTTTCATGATCGCCACCCTGATATTATCCTGGGGCAATTCTGTATTTTACGGAATACTGGCCGGAGGGATCATTATTTTCCTGGTAGGGATGCTGGATGATATCTACCAGCTTTCCCCCTGGGTAAAACTAATAGGTCAATGTTTGGCGACCGTTGTGGCCATGTATTTTGGTGTGATAGTGCACTTTGTCACCAATCCCTTTGATGGGCTGTTGGCTCTGGGCTATTTGAGCCTGCCGCTGACTTTTCTATGGATAGTCGGTGTTACCAATGCCATAAATTTGATCGACGGCTTGGACGGCCTGGCTGGTGGCGTATCGGCCATCGCCGCAGCCACCATGGGTATAGTGGCTCTCCTGCAGGGTCAGACTGCGGTAGCAGTGACTGCCTTTATACTGGTGGCAGCCATAGCCGGTTTTCTACCCTATAATTTCCATCCCGCCCGCACCTTCATGGGGGACGGAGGATCTAATTTCCTGGGATTTGTACTGGCCTGTCTGGCTATAATGGGTACCGCTAAGAGCGCTGCCTTGATTTCCTTGTTCGTGCCGATTGTGATCCTGGGGATCCCCATATTTGATACCTTTTTTGCCATTATTCGTCGGATCCACAAGCGGGCCCCTATTTTTATGCCAGATAAAGATCATCTGCACCATCGCCTGATGGCTTTAGGAATGAGTCATCGCCGCAGTGTTCTGATCATATATGGGATCAGTGCTTTCTTTGGAGGAGTGGCGGTCACCCTGTCCTTTACAACCAGTCCCAAAGCCAGCCTGGTACTGGCCTTGCTGTTACTGTTGATAGTGATCGGAGCTGACCGCATAGGCATGTTTACCGGTCAG
>CAZTZX010000065.1:9517-10698 GCA_964618175.1 uncultured Syntrophomonas sp.
GAATTTATAGGTGATCATAATGAATAAACGCAAAAAATATTTAACCATGATGGTAGCAGCCGGATTGATTTTCGGACTCTGTTTTGGCATAGGTTCCGGGTTGACCAGTTTAATTGCCAATCGGGCAGTAGCCGATGATAATAAAACCCCGGATAGCGAAGAAGAGATCATGGAAAGACAGGATGGGGAACGAACCAACATCCTGTTGCTGGGCGTTGATGCCCGTCCCGGTGAAGAAACGGCTCGCTCCGACACTATGATTCTGGTATCGGTGGATCCCGACCTTAATAAAGCTGCCGTCGTTTCCATACCTCGTGACACCAAAGTCACCATAAAAGGTGCCACGGAAAAGATTTGTGCTGCCAATGTACTGGGCGGTCCAGACTTGGCTGCCTCTCTCGTGGGAGACTTGATGAATATCAATGTTGACTATTGGGTAGAAATGGATTTCAACGGCTTCAAAAAAATCGTCGATACTGTGGGCGGAGTTACCATAACCGTGCCGGAACGTATGTACAAACCATCCGAAGGCATTGACCTGCAGCCGGGAACTAAGAAATTGAACGGTACCGATGCATTAGGCTTTGTGCGCTACCGAGACTATAACCTGGGTGATATAGATCGCGCCAGTCAGCAACAGGTGTTTATGAAGGCCTTAGCCAAAGAAGTTCTCCAGGCCAAGACCATCCCTAAACTGCCGAAACTGATCAAAGATCTCAACAAATATATTGAGACCGATATGAAGGTGACCGAAATGCTGCGTATAGCCAGCTGGGCTCCTGGATTTAAAGCTGAGGAAGTAGTAGCCCAGACTTTACCGGGCGCCTTCTACGACCAAGTGGATGAAAACGGTACCCTGCTGCAGAGCTACTGGCAGGTAGACAAAAAGCAGGCAGCTGGTCTACTAGGGACTATGTTCGAAGGAGAAACCATAGCCGTAGTGCAGAATGCTATTCAGTCGGTGGTACCAACTCAAAACACTTCGGATAGTGATGACGAGTCTGATGATGCAGATAAAAATGAAGATAATGCAATAAAGCAGGATCCGGAAAAAGGCCCCGCAGGTTACGCGGAACGTCCCCAGTTGCCTACCCCCGACCACGAGGAAACCACAGAGCCTGAGCCTGAGGCAGAGGCAGAGGCCCCCACCCCGCCCCCGACCGATCCCGCCGGCCCAGAAG
>CAZTZX010000066.1:0-10634 GCA_964618175.1 uncultured Syntrophomonas sp.
CATATACCAAAACCCGCGATGACGGTAGAAATAATGATGGCATTCAAGCGTATTTGGGCTATATTTATACCGGACAGTTTTGAAAAAGCTTCGTTTTCTCCCACCGCCAGGATGGCTCGACCGATTCTGGTACGAAAATAAAAGTATAAGAAAACACAAATCAGCGCAAAAAAGGCTATCAAGCCGAGAGGTATTTCAATACCACCCATCTTGATGACCCATAAGTTGTCCAAGATATTATTAAAGTAGTTTCCTAAACTGATTTTCGGCCTTAACCCCTGACCTCCTATGGGATAAAGCATTTCCCGATTCTGAAAGGGGGCCAGAGTCCAAAAGTAGTTCATCAGGGATATAAAAGAAAAGCCAATAAAAGTACTGGCAATTTCTTCTCTGCCTTGGACTCTATTGAGGATCAGTCCATATATCCATCCCAAGAATATGCAGATTATCAAGCTGAAGAATAGAGCCATGAAAAAGCCGCCCAGACCGGTCATCCTGAAATTAACAGCCAGGCACATGCCTACTAATCCACCCATAATGCCGACCGGGAGACCGAAATTCATGCCGGCACCCACGTTGAGCATGGGGATAAGCGAGAGTACCAGTACGCCATTCATGATCAGCTTGATCAGGGATTCGTTCAGCAATATGACCAAATCCATGTGCACAGCATAAGCCAAGCCGATCAATACCGCCAGAAATATCAAAATGATTATTTGGGGAGGCTGTATACTAGAGTTCCTCATACCCCACCCCCTGCTGGCCTGACAAAGCCAGTCCAAAATCTATATCAGGTGCCTGGGGAGACAGTATTCTAAATTGCTTGCCCTGAACCATGACCGCTATACGGTCACATACCCGTTTTAATTCATCCAATTCACTGGAAACGATAATAATGGTAGTGTTTCTGGCCCGATTGATTTCCAGCAGCATACCCAGGATCCTTTCCTTGGCGGATATGTCAACACCCCGAGTTGGTTCCGCCACGAACAATACCTGCGGATCCACGGTCAATGCTCGGGCAATGCATACTTTTTGCTGGTTCCCGCCACTTAATTCTTTCACCTTTTGCTTAATGGAAACACATTTAATATCAAAATCCCGAATCATCTGGTTCACATGAGCACTAGTTTTTCTTCGATCAATTAAACCCAGGAAAGGAAAAAGAGATTCCCGAGTGAACATATTTTTTATCTGATTGCCCGAAAAAATAATATTGTTTTCCAGAGACTGATCTGCCAAAATGCCTAGGCCTCGTCTATCATCAGGCAATACATACATTCCTTTTAAGATGTTGGCTTTAGCGTCCATTTTCCGTAGTGGTTCATTCTGGTAGAAAACCTGACCTTGAACTGGGAACATTCCCATGATTCCATAACCAAGTGCCAGTTTGCCATGTCCGGACAAACTGGTTAAGCCCAGTATTTCGCCTTTATATACAGTCAAATCCAAACCTTTTATTTCTTCGCCGGGCATATCTACCGAAAAATCTCTAAAAACAACCACCGGCTGAGGGTCAATCTCTCTTTGGACAGCTGTGGCTTTGGACACAATGTGACCAACCATATCCTGGGCCAGTTGATTTATGATAATATGGTTTCTGTCGTACTGAGAAACCACTTTTCCGTCTCTTAAAACGGTCACTCTGTCGCAAATCTGCTCAACTTCTTCCAACCGATGGGATATGAATATTACCGCGATGCCCCGCCGGGACATCTCCTTTAAGATGTCGATTAATTTCAAGGCGTCATTCTTGTTAAGAACAGCGGTGGGCTCGTCTAGGATCAACAACTTTAAATCAGTGCGATTTATTTCCCGTGCGATCTCCACAAATTGCTTTAGGTTTATGGATAGATCAACAACCATGATAGCCGGATCCAATTCAATTCCCAATTGCCTTAAGGTTCTTTTGGCACTGTCGTTATTTCGCTTGGTATCTACAAAAGAACGCTGCCTGCCCAACAACCGGTTGGTAAAGTTTAGGGTTTCTTCGCGGCCTAGCTTAATATTCTCTCCCACCGTCATATCAGGAAGTAAGGCAAATTCCTGATGAATCATACCAATGCCCTGTCGGATGGCCTGGCCGCAATTATTAAATCTTACTCTTTTCCCTTGATAATAGATCTCCCCCTGGTATCCGCCGGTTTTATGTATAACTGAGTTGCCAAATAAAATATTCATCAAGGTCGTTTTTCCCGATCCGTTGGCTCCCACAATACCATGTATTTCTCCAGCCTTAATTGACAGATTTACATTGTCTAAAGCCGGAATACCGTCATAATAGCTTTTATGCAAATTTCTTATTTCCAAAATACTATTCATGTTGCCCTCATAAAACTCAATATTGCCCAACGGGTAACGACAAAAAAAGAAGACAGGCTGTCATGATAAGTATGACAGCCTGAATTATTGATGCTGCGATAGCTGAGATACTAGTACAGAATTGAATCCATGATCATCACATAATAATTGTCGAGCTCAGGACCATCTTCCTTAGCTTTGAATTTGCTGAAACTTACTTCACATCCAAATGTGTCCTGGGCAAACTGGTTCAAATTATTAGTATCTTGGTAATCAAAACTGGGGTCGACAATCATCTTTTGGGCTAGTTCTACAGCATATTGCGGCATAAACACTGTTGCCGGCATAGGCCATCCGCCTAATCTATCGCTCATTCCGGCAGCTACCGCTTTTTCCGAGATCATATCATTCACTTTTTCAAAGTTCCAGGCATCTTCTTCCGAAATCTCCAATCCTAATACGGTCGGGTAGGCCTGCAGTGGTGTCGGGCAACATTGTTCCGCTACCATGAACTTCAATTTAAAGGCTTCGTCAATAATTACGTCATACATAGGACAATTACTTCCGAAGATATTGGTATCGGCTCCATGTTTGGTAATCTGCCTAGGAATGTCTTCTCTCAAAAATTGAAGCATTGGGCCGGTTCCGTTGCCGGTTTGAGGATCAGGGGTGACTACCTCAACCCATTCCATCCCTAATTCTTCACAGGTCTTTTGCATGGCATCTTTTCTTTGGGAAATTACTTCTTTAGCTAAATGAGTAGGAAAAGAATAGTGGATCATGGTCTTGGCACCCATTTTATGTGCCTGGGTGGCTATAGCTTGGCCTCTCCTCACCCAATCGGTATCCAGATTTACATCTACATATTTGGACATCAAGGCCGGGTCATCCCAAATGGGTGCCGTCATGGTAATAATATCAGGCCTTTTTTCCTCCACTTTTTGCAGAGCCGGCAATAGGCCTGCCTGACCGGATATGACGATAATAGCCTTCATGTTCGGATCGTCCGCCAAAGACGTGATTTGGCTCAATCCGGTTTCTATCTCCGTGGAAAAATTCTCTGGCAAAGTAATATGTTTAACAATACCGGGGTACTTGTCAGCCATGTTATCAGCCGCCCTAAACTCATCCTCACTGGTCGACAATGTTGGCGTCACGATCCCAATTTTATAATCAACCGCCTTTTCAGTTGGCACAGAATCTGAATTTGATTGACTTCCACAGCCGATCAGCAAACTGGCCAGCATAAGAATCATTAATACTAATGAGATGTTCCTTCTCAAACCCCTCTACCTCCCCATTGCTAATTTGATAATAATGACAATCCTTAAGTGAGGTGCTATTTCTCAGTCAGGGAATAGCTCCTTTATTGTCGAAACCAGCCTCCCTCCCATAAAATCCATGTAGTATCTTTGTCAAGAATAATTGTATATAAGTTGTATTCATTTGTCTAATAACATGTCGTTATATATTGTTTAGTCTGTGCGGTTATCTTTGCTGGCTATGTGCAGACAGTTCCGGGTAAGAGAAGGGATTCAGATATGCCAGTGCTAGCATTTAACCTGTGAAAAGAAAAAAGGCACCTATGAAAATTATAGGTGTCTTGGTTGGTCAGTGATGAAAAGGAAGCTACCGGTTTAATTAAGCTCCATCGGAATTCCGTTGTTGTCGACGAACCGCTTCTTCAGGCAGATCCAACCCCAATGTCCCCCCCGGGTTCATGATGTTATGGGGGTCAAAATGTCTTTTCAGGGCGCGGAAAACTTCCAGCTGGTTGGGGCCGATCTGGCCTTCCAGCCAGGGAGCAGTCATCTTGCCAATGCCGTGGTGGTGACTCATGGCGGCACCATATTCTTGTATGCTGTCTAGAATCCCATATTGATAATTCAGGTACTCATCTATCTGGTTGATGCGGGCTATAAATATGAAGTACAAGTTAGCCCCCTGAGGATAGACATGGGATATGTGCGTCATGCATACCGTATTAGGTCGGCTCTTGCAATATCCTCTCACCCCTTGGTAGACTTCCTGCATATTATCCCAGGAAACCGCACATTCCAGGGTATCGGTCATAATGCCAAAATCCTGCAAGTCCTCTCGCAGGTAGGGATCTTTGAACCTGCCCTTTTCCCAGGCTTGGGTAACAAATTTAGTGGTATACATGGCCCCGTATTTTTTGCAGATCCGATGGATATTGCGTTTGACCACTCGGGTAAAGGTCTTATCTCCGTCAGCTAGCCCCAGCATCATGCACTTTTCGCCTTTTTTATAGCCTCGCCTTTCCAGTACCTTATCAATTATAGTGCCTTCTACTCCATAAAGCTTCATGGCCACATCAGTTTCCTCCGGATCAGACACCCGAAATACTGAGGGATAGCCAAACTCGCCCTGCATGATTTCCCGGGTAGCTTCCATGGCATCCTGCCAGTTTTTGAACATGTACGAAAACTTGCTCTGGCTGTCCGGCATATACCTGAATATCTTCAGGGTCACCGCCACCAGTATGCCAAAAGTTCCTTCACTGCCCATCATGATCTGGTCAATAGAGGGCCCGGTGGCACTGGCAGGATATTCAGCCGTTTTAATGGTTCCCACCGGAGTGACATATTCCTGACAAATAACTATATCCTCTATCTTGCCATAATAGGTGGAATTCTGACCAGCTCCTCGGGTCACCACCCATCCGCCCACACAGGAATACTCGAAGGATTGCGGAAAATGTCCGCAGGTATAAGCCCTTTGGGCCTGCAAAAGCTGAGGGGCGTCATTGAGGGTCTTTTCCAATAGCGGGCCAGACATGCCGGGTTCAACGGTGATGGTCTGATTAATCTCATTAAACTTCAACACTTTGTTCATATGTACACGCATGTCTAGAGTAATGCCCTTTTCAACGCACTCTACCCCTCTGGTTACCGAAGATCCTCCCGCATAAACATAGATATTGATTTTTTCCTGGTGGCAATAATCCACTATTTTCTTGATGTCCTCTTTATCGCGGGGATGAATGACCAGATCGGGTACGTTTTCAGCTATTCCTTCTCTAAGCCGCATCAGATCGATCATGGTCTTGCCGTAGGCCACTTGCAGACGCGAGTACTCATCTTCCCGTGTATTTTCTGGGCCAACTATCTTCTTAAAATGGTCAATTTGCTCCGAGGTAAGAGAAGTGGGTAGATCAAAGGATACTTCTTCCAGGCCCATTTTCTGTTTTTGTTGGAAATCCCCATCATTCATCTGGAAGGTGCTTTTCATGAGTTCATAAAGGCGGGGGTTAGGATGCTTGAATTCCTGGGGATCCCCCCACTTTAAAATAGACCGGTAGGATTTTTCGGGTGGTGCTTGTACATGCCAGTCCGGTACAAAACCGCTGTGTTTATTGCTCATCATATCCGCTCCTTCACGATTTCCTAAATGTCAGGATAGTGGGTGATCGCTTTGATTTCCTTGTATAATTTCTCCAGCCGGGAATAGATTTTGCAGTAGACCCGGTGATAAAGTTCATGGTAGAGCTGGGCATTGACAGGGTCTGGTTCAAAAAAGCTGGTATAATGAACCATGTTATTGATGGCTTCTTCATAGCTGCTGAATACTTTTAAGCCAACAAATCCATTGATGGCGGCGCCCAGTCCGGAAGTTTCATAGGTTTGTCCCCGGACCACTGTGCGGTTGAACATATCAGCGGTGATTTGACAGATGGCATTACTCTGTGATCCTCCCCCGGAAACCGCTATCCTTTGCACTTTTACCTTGGATTTCTTTTCGATATTTTCCAAACCCTCGATGAGCGCATAATTGATCCCTTCAATGATAGCTCGGTAGATGTGAACCCTGGTATGCACATCCCCAAAGCCAATGACCGCACCTTTCGCTTCTGGTATCTTCAACCCGGGAGACCAGAATGGTTGCAGGATGAGACCCTGGGATCCCGGGGGGACATCACCCAATTTCTCATCCAGTACGGTCTCCGGAGAGACTCCCCGAGCTTCCGCCTCGATCATTTCCCGGGCACCAAATTCCTTTTTGAACCAGCTTATCATCCAATATCCCCGGAAAATTTCCACCTCCGGATTATAATACCCTGGTATAGAGGCCGGGTAAGGAGGCATAAATTGCAGCGGTTCCAAATAGCGCCCGGAAGTAGTTTGCACAGTAGCAGTAGTACCAAAACTCATACTGGCACAGGAAAGATCCCGACATCCCACCCCCAAGGTCTCACAGCCCTTGTCAGATCCAGCGGCAATAACCGGGGTATCTTCTTTAATACCGGTAGCCGAGGCAGCTTGGGCGGTAACGCCCCCAATGATCTCTCCCGGTTTGACCAGGTCATAGAGCTTAGCTTTGTCGATGCCAAACATTTTCCATTTGAAATCAGTATTAGACTTGACCCAGCACTGCCTCTTGTAATCGAAGGGGATGTGCCCGATTTGGCTGGCTACTGAATCTACAAATTTTCCGGTCAGCTGAAAATTAAAAAAACCCGATAATAATAGGAACTTATAAGTTTTTTCCCATAATTCAGGCTCATTTTCGATTATCCAATTGGTTTTGGCTTGTCTTCTGAGAATATCCACAGCTTTGGCCATGCCCACTGTCTTGAGCATGATATTGTTGTAAAAGGGAAGGGGTTCCCTACATTGCGCCATTCTTTGATCCAACCAGATTATAGCCGGTCGCAGTGGTTTACCTTCTTCATCAACAATGATGGTGGCATCTCTCTGTGTGGTCACCGCTACGCCGATAATTCTGTCCCAATCCTCAGGCTGCCTGGATTTTAAGATTTGGCAGGCCCGGCAGCAATTATCCCAAAAAACAGCGGTATCTTGCTCAGCCCAACCTGGTTCCCTGGAGAAATAAGGTTCAAATTCTACCTTTTCCTTACCAACTATGTTGCCGCGGCCGTCAAACAGTATAGCCCTTACACTCTGCGTTCCGCAATCAAGGGTTAAGATGTAGCCCTCCCCACTGTTCATCCTTGATCCTCCTCCAGTAAATAGTATAGATCCGACGTGGCAATTACGTTAATACCAGTATTGCTGACGTTTTCAATGATCACCTCTCCTATATGAACTGGATGGTCTAAGCTTACTGAGTTTATCTGCTCCATCACCGCAAAGATGGCATTTAAAGGTACTTCTCCCTGAGTTCGCACCGATAAGCGGGGAGCTGTTTTGAAGGTGGTGCGTACAGTAGAACAAATGCTGCGGCGGGGATCGGTTATTTCATTGATGGCAAAGTCTGCCCCTTTGACACAGCGATTACCTTTCACATCCCACTGCTCCCCAGTTTTTTCGGCCGTCAAACTGCATCCGATGGGACATTCTATGCAAACCAGGTTTCTCATGGCGCCATCTCCTTGTCTTTGACCGGTTCCATGATCAAATCTATCCCACCGCTGGACAAATCGCCTTTTAAGTTGAGGCGCACCCGTTCCATTTCCGGTGGTTTCAGCTTGATAAATTTTCTAGAAAACAGGACATTTTCCCCAGATTTAATGATGACCCGCATATTCTCCCGCACCTCCCGGGAGCGGAAATATAGAATCAGCGTCTTCTTGCCCGCCTTCAGATCAATATGCTGGGGCACCACATACAAAAAGTCCCGACCATCTATTTTTATGTCCACAAATTGTCGGTCACTGGCTTCCCGGACATATTGGGCAGCATTTCCTCCGGCTATTTCACCGCTTTCTGATACATAATCCACCAAATCGTTGACATGCAAAGCATTGCCGCAGGAAAAGACTCCCGGCACCGAGGTCATGAAGTTCTGATCTACCACCGGTCCTTTGGTGATATTATCCATTTCAATATGCAACATTTCCGCGATTTCATTTTCCGGTATCAAGCCCACCGAAAGGATAACGCTATCACAAGCAATGATCTTTTGCGTGCCTTCGATCAGCACCATATTCTCATCCACTTGCGCTGTTTCCACGGCTTCCACTCGGTCATCGCCGAATACCCGCGTAATGGTAGTAGCCAGGTGCAAAGGTATGTCAAAATCATTTAAGCATTGGGCAATATTGCGGCTTAATCCTGAAGGGGTCTTTTTGGCCTCATATACTCCTAATACCTGGGCTCCTTCCAGGGTGAGCCGGCGGGCCATTATGAGACCAATATCTCCACTGCCTAAAATTACGCATTTCTTGCCGGGTAGATAGCCTTCAATATTGACAAAATGCTGGGCCGTGCCAGCGGTATATATCCCAGCTGGTCTGGTGCCGTTTATAAAAACCTGTTTGCCCGTTCTCTCCCGACAGCCGGTGGCCAGTATCATAGATTTAGCTCTGATTTGGTCAACCCCCTGGGAAGAATTGACTACCGTAATTTCAAAGTCATCCTCGTCTTTTTCCACCTTGATCACAAAAGTATTCATTAAAACCGGGATATTATTCTGCTTCACTAATTCAATATATCTTTGGGCGTATTCCGGCCCAGTTAACTTTTCCTTAAATTTCACTAAACCAAAACCATCATGAATGCATTGTTTTAATATTCCGCCCAGTCGGGCTTCTCTTTCGATAATAAGGGTGTTCATGCCGTTGACCGACGCAGCCCAAGCAGCCGAAAGCCCGGCAGGACCCCCGCCCAAAACTACCACATCATATTTATTCATTCATATCACCCCCGGTGCTCGGGCTCACTTTAGTCTCGGCCACTACTATATTGGAGTCGTTGCCTTTCTTGGTTATGGCGGTCATCGGTATTCCGGTCTCTTCATTAATAATACTCATGACGGTAGGTAGGCAGAAACCACCCTGACACCGCCCCATGCCTGCTCTGACCCGCCTTTTGATAGCATCAACCGAATGAACTGCTAAGGGCGAATTCAGGGCATCGATGATCTCACCCTTGCTGATCCCCTCACAGCGGCAGACAATCTCACCATAATGGGGATTTTCTCTGATAATCTGGCTGCGGGCAGCAAAATCCATATGGCTTAAATCCGGAATACCTTTTCTAATCGGATTCCAGTCGGCATTAGGCTTGACTTCCATAACCTGGGCTAAGGCCGCACAGGTTATATGTTCGATCTCCTCGGCAATGGCCGGTGCCGAGGCAAAACCAGGTGATTGAATACCAGCAGCATAAACCAGATTGGCTACATAATCCGATCTTTCCACGATAAATTCTTCTTCATAGGTAGAGGCTCGGATCCCGGCACAGTAAGCTATTACATCGGACGGACTGAATCCTTTTACCAGTGGTAAATGCTTTGCCATTATAGCCGCCATGTTTTTCATATCCGTGGAGAAGTCTTCCCGAAACGGCTGTTCATAGGCATCAGGCCCAACCAGCACATTGCCATCTACAGTTTTAACCACCCCTCCGCCCTTGGTGTTGCCTTTGGCCAGGCTAAGACTCGGTTTTCCTATTACCCCGTTGATGAGTTCGCCCTTCTTTTTGTCCAGAAATAGGATGTGCCCTTTGCGCGGATGGATGGAGAAAAACTGATCACCGGCCATATCAGCAATAATGTCCGCAAACACTCCGGCGGCATTGATGACCAGCTTGGGATAGACTGTTCCCCGGTTGGTGACAACGCTGGTAATGCGATCATGCTCCTTTTGCATAGCCAGCACTATGGTGTTAAGAGCAACTTCCGCACCATTTTGCACGGCGTTTTCCGCATAGGCCACGGTCATTTTGTAGGGTGAGGTTATTCCCGTCGAGGCAAAATGCAGGGCTCCGGCTACCGGTATGCCAATGTTGGGTTCCTTTTTAAGTACCTCTTCCTGCGATAGTAGAGTGGCACCCTTAACACCCATTTTCTGAGCGCGTATATTTAAGACCGGCTTAGCCAGACTCAAAAGTTTTCGGTCGAAAAGAACACTCGAACCACACCTGATTATTTTTACATCCAATTCTTGTCCGATGCGGGTGTACATATCATTGCCTTTAACATTGAAAAGAGCCTTTTTAGAACCGACCTTAGGTTCAATACCGGGATGAATCATGCCGTCATTCCGGGAAGAGGCATGCATAGCCACGTCGTCTTCCTTATCCACCAGTAAAATCGTCAACTGCCATTTGGAGAGTTCTCTGGCAATGGCACAGCCAATTATGCCCGCACCAATGATAAGTACATCCACCTTTTTATCCTGAAGAAAGTTATCAGTCAGCCGGGGCTTTTTAGTGGACGGGATGTTCAAGTCGCTGACCTTAAGCTTGTTGACTACGCCTTTATAACCTTGGTTAGCACACATTTTCCCGGCGTTATATAACTGCTCCCAGGTGGAAACCGTCCCTTCCAATACCAGGGAAGCATGCCATTCCCTTAGTGACACATTAGGAGATATCTTTTTTCGCACCTTGTTCTCTAGTGCTTGCAGA
>CAZTZX010000067.1:0-10308 GCA_964618175.1 uncultured Syntrophomonas sp.
ATAAAAGGCTCCGGCTTCGTGTCTGGTGCCCAGGTGATCTTTGCACCGGTCTTGGAAAAGGCTGCTGACGAGACGGGCGGTAACTTAGTCTATCGAGTAACCACCACCCAGAACAACAACTATACCAGCAATGTCCTGGATCCCTACCTCTTAAAAGAGGGCAGCCCGGGTAGCGAAGTGAGGTATATTGATGAACGAACCCTTACTGTCAAAACCCCGGTAGGTAAGCTAGACACTATGGGCTTAATAGTAGTTAACCCTGATCAAGGGGCCAGCGAAGACTATGGGGATATTTCTTTCCAACTACCGGAATTATCTGCTCCGGAAGGTGAAGTCTATGCGGAGATAGTACGTGACCAACATAATCGGACTGACCGGGCTATAAAAGTGTTCTGGAATAGTGTAGCGGGGGCACGCGAATATGAAATCTACGTGGTGCGCGGCAGCCGTGAGGAATTCTTGGGCTCAACTCGCCTTAATTCCTATATTTTCAATGATTTAGAGCCCCGTACTCGCTACCGGTTTATTGTTAAAGCGGTTGGTGACTTCGGATCTTCCCAACCCTCCCAGCAGAGCAATTGGGTACAAACCGGTTCTACAGTAGGGCCACCTGATGAAGACGGCAAACTGGGAGAAGAAACCGAAATAAAGCGCCAGGGCTCGGTAGCCTATCTTAATGTAGGTAGCCGGGATAATTCCCGGGTAACCATACAAGTTGATCTTACTCAAGGTGACCTGGCCGGCAGCAGTCAGGTGGTAGTGGCCATTCCGGCCAGTGTAGTTGCCAAGAGCAGTAGTGCTGACATTGATATTCAGGGGCGCGACTTTAGGCTCGGATTCAACCCTCGGGTGTTTAATACGGCTCTGGTAAACAGCAACCGCCACCGCGATGATGCCGGGATACGCCTGCAAATGGCACCTTTGACCGGAACTCCTCCGGCCTCCGCAGCTAATGCGCTATCATCGCCGTATAAGTTGGAAGCTGTGTTTTATCAGGGGCAAGAACAGACTCCTTTGGAGGTACTAGCCGGGTCGATGACACTGGAGCTCAAATATGACACTGCCAAAGCCCAGCTGCGCCGCCTGTCTGAAGTGTTAGTGTATAGATATGATGCAGCTTATGGCAGATATGTACCAGCTCGCCCCGTAAGAACGCGATCTCCGGGAGCTGCTGTCAATTATCTGGGAACATATGTAGTGATGGGAAGCAGGAGGTAGGCTAATGGTGATGGTGCGAAAAATAATGCTTATGGTAATTCTGGCGGTTCTGATTTGCTCCCCACAGGTATCAGCAGCCGAACCTTCGCCATTTGTGCAGGGTTTTATCGAAGGCTATTTGTTAAAGATTAATGCCACGGAAGAGGCCGGCCGAACGGCTGAAATTGAAACCTATACGGGGGAGAGATTTGTTCTGACCGTTCATCCGCAAGCCCAGTTTTTGATTGACAACCGCTTGGTCAACTGGAACGAACTGCGCAGCGGTATGGAAGTCTACGGCACCATTCAGGGCCGCCAACTAAAGTCTCTGGAAGCATATTCAACCACCCAGTTAGGCTTTATCGATCCGGGCACGAAGGTGCGCAAAGGGGTCATAACCAACCTCAGCAACGACTCCTTGCAGGTGCGAGGTGGGGATGGAACCGAAGTTGCCTATCAGCTTTTACCCGGCACCATTATACTTAGCCAGGGAAAGAGCGTCTCAGCGGATACACTTTATACTGGGGATCGGGTCAAGCTGTTTTTTGATGAGATTAATTCGTCCGTGATTGGCCGTTTGGAGGTACAGGGAAGCTCTATTCAGGTTAAGGATGTCTATCGGGGACAGATGACTTCGGTGGATGCTTACTCCAATCGTCTGATAATAGATGATCTGGAGCGTTTCTATAATGGCAGCTGGCAGACGGCTGGTGCTGATTATGCTTGGAACTATACTCGTGGACTGCCTATGTATTATAGCGGGCAGATAGTACCGGAACGAAACTGGCCCTATTACCGGGGAAAAACCCTTTATTTGATCAGTAAGAACTTATTGGGGCGAGAGACCATCGATCGGGCTGTTATCAAGGGACAGTATGAATCAGGCTATAGCGATAAAATTGAGAACGTCAACTGGTTTGCCGATAGTATCGAATTAGCCAGCCATCGTAATCTGAGACTGAATGAGGGCACCACAGTGATAAAAAATGGGCGCCTACAGGATCGTTTTGCTATCAGTCCAGGCGATGATGTTTATATAGTAGCCGACGGCAGTGGTATATCTTCAACGGCTAATCTGGTCTACATCTATAATGAGGATATTAATCGCTCGGCTCTAGGCCAGCACTTCCTATATTGCGGGACGCTTGACCAGATATTCGAGGATCGCGTCTGGTTAGATAGATACTACATGCTGAACCAACATGAATGGGAGCGCTACCGCCAGGATAAAGAACTATTCTATGATTTAGACAGCGATTTTTATAATTTGGAAACCCAGAGTCTAATTAGTGCCGCCGAATTATACGCGGGAGATTATACAGTAGATGAGAGTGAAGACCGGGCTCGTGATCTGGATCTGCAGAACTGGTATGCCTGGATTTACACTGATGGTGACCGCATTGCGACCATGGCAGTGCAAAAGGATGGGGAAACCGTCAGCGGGCAGCGTATCACAACTGGCAGGGCAGTTAATATCCAGGATGACAGTTTGGTAGGATGGACAGTCCTGCTGGGGGACAGTCGCGACTGGAGTAGCCGCCGAGAAGCCTGGGTCCCTAAAAATGCTGATGTGCGGATTAACTTGGCTAAAGCCATGATCATCCGTAATGGGCAAATTATTAGCGCTGAGGAACTTAAGCCGGCTGACCGCCTCTATATAGTACGTGACGACTTTCGGGCCCAAGTGGTTATCGTTCAATAGCATGTAGCAAAGGAGAACACTATGAAAAAACTTATGCTTACCGTAACTTTATTAGGTTTTATAATATTGGCAGCTGCACCCGGCGCCGAGGCCGCTCCTCCTGATTTTGGCGGAGGGGTCAATAATGAATATGAATATGAAGAAGTGGTGTTTGTTTCCGGCACACCTGTAAAGTTTGTCGGCAGCGGTAAGGATATTAATATCAAAACCTCGGAAAAAGCTGATAGCCGTTCGATTACCTACCGATTAAAGCTAACCTCGGAGGATGCTGATTTTCCCGGTAGCCTTAATCGATCCATAACCTACAAGACTACTCTGGCCAAATACAGTGATAAAGGTCAGACTACCGCCCAGATGGAAGTCGACAAGTTCTCTGAAAAAATCGAGCTTGGAGAAGACAAATATGAATTGAGTGACTACCAATTCTCTCGCTCCGACATTATTGATAACCGCCCGGCGTCTGATTATTATTCCGGCAGTCTTAAAGCACGCAAAACCTATGTGGTGAATAAAGATGAAGGCAAAATAACTATGGATATCAGTGGAGCTATGGTGGGCTACGAAAACTTCTGGGGCAAAACCGAAACTCAGCAGTTAGAATATGTGATTGAATGTGACCGAACCCTGATCAGGGAGGACGCCCAAGGCGAGGAAGACTCGGAGGAATTGTCCTGGCAGGGCACGATAACCATCACGGCATCAGACAGTATGGCCAAGACCCTCAAATATGCGGACAATCAAGCGACTTTAGCGAGCTTTTCCGGAGGACATAGCCGCATAACCAATCAGGATATGTACTCGCGCTATGATTATAATTTGCCCCGTATAAAGAATGGAGAAGTTGCCGGAAGTCGGCTGCGCAGTGGCATAGAATTAGATATGGAAATGTCTCCTCGCATCGAAAGGCTGGTAGTGCCTAAGTTTAGAGATGTGGCTGGACACTGGGCGCAGGATGATATTGAAAAGCTGTACTCGCTGGATGTTTTTGAAGGTGCGCCCTCCTTCTTTGCTCCCGAGGCTCCCATGACTAGAGTTGAGTTTACCCGGGCTATGGTTAAAGGTGCTAACATGCGACCCTCTCTGGTAGAACAGCCGCGGAAGACGGCACGCAGTCGTGCCAAAACTGTGGAAGTATCACCCTTCCGAGATGTTCCTGCTGCATCACCCGACTATGAATATATTAAGGATGGCCTAGAAAGGGGCATTATTAGCGGCGTGAGTGATAATTTATTTGGACCGGAGGAATCGTTAACCAGAGCTCAGGCTATTACCATAATGGTGAGAGCATTAGGCTTTGAGAATATGGCTCCTACACCGGGATACCATACATCTTTTGCCGATGATTACTTTATTCCTAACTGGGCCATAGATAGTGTTTATGTGGCGCGTGAAATTGGCCTGATTAGCGGGGATGCCTACAATCGAGTAAATCCTAATCAAGTATTGACCAGGGGGGAAGCTTCTTCCATGCTGGTGCGTTTCCTCAACTTCCTGGAGCAGGATTTGCAGAGGGATTACCGAGAAGATCTGGTTCTATTTAATTAAAGGCGAACTGCGAAAACCCTGGTAGTGAAAGTGGTGGAACAATGAAGAAAAAGGTTTGGGTCATAATAATCGCCGCAGTTATTATGTGTGTGGCTTACTTTTTTGGAACCGGAAATCAATCCGGTACCGAGGTCTCTGCCACGTCAGATTATAATGGCCCTGAGCTCTCCTATCCATTTCCGGCACCTGGGAAAACGCTCTATAGGATGAGCTTGTATCTGGATACCGATACCAGGACTATACATGGTACTACGTTACTTACCACCAATAATACCAGTAACCAGGTTCTATCTGAGCTCTGGTTTACTATTTATGCGGATGCCTTTCGCCAAGCCAATACCACTCCGGCGCCGACTTCAGCCTATTATGCAGGATTTGATTCCGCAGGTATAGAATTCGAGGAGATCCTAGTCAACTTTACGTCAGTCGATTATATAAAGGATGATGTGTCCTTACAACTGATGCCTACCGAGGACATTTTACCAGGTCAGGATATAACTGTAGAAATGCAATGGAAAGCTCAAATTCCGCGTTTATCATATCGCTATGGCTATAAAGATGGAATATTCATGCTGGGCAGCTTTTATCCGGTTCTGAATGTATATGATGACCAGGGATGGCGAACTTCATACAATTCAGCTTTTGGTGATCCCTTCTGCTTTAATTGCGCTGATTATGTGGTACGCTTGAACATTCCGGAAGCCTATAGTATGGTATCAACGGGGAGTATTGTGGAGACAATAGCAGAAGGTAATGGCAGGTATTTTGTGACTGCGGCTGCCGAAAACGTGCGCGATTTTGGCTTGGTGGTTTATGATCAGTATCAAGACTTTACCCAAACAGCCCCGGGACAAACTGTTTCCCTTTATGTTCCTGCTCGAGTAGTTACTGATATGGGGCCGTTACTGCAAGAAACGATTGACATCTTAGATTTCTTCTCGTGCACCTGGGGGTCCTACCCCTATCCGGATTTTAGAGTAGTTTTTGTACCGATGAAAGGCTTTCATGGCATGGAATATTCAGGCTTGATATTCCTATCTGAGGATTTGCTGTCACCCGCAACCGATAAGCAGCATACTCGATTTATCCTGGCCCATGAAATAGCCCATCAGTGGTGGTACGGGATAGTGGGCAATGATCAGTTGCGTGAACCTTGGCTTGATGAAGGCTTGGCTAACTGGGGGGCATATAAATATCTGAATCAGCAGGGAGCGGCTGTGTCAGGAGGCAAGTCCGCCAGTAACCCTACCAACTTGACCCGCGAATTGAACGAAATGTATTCTCGTAATGATTATTATTCTACCGTTTATACGGGGGGCGAATCTTTTTGGTGGGGATTGGAGCAGGAATTAGGTGAAGAAAAAGTTAAGCAGGTATTGCGAAGTTATCTGGCGAATTACCGTTTTCAGATAGCTACCACGGATAATTTACTCCAGATAATCCAGCAGGAGGCCCATTATGACATGCAAGAGTATTTTGCTAACTGGTTTAACCAAGACAATGAGTAAAAAGTATAGCAACTATAGAAAATGCGAATGATTCCCTGTTCAAAAGTAGTTATTATTAATAGACTTTCTGAACAGGGATTATATATGCAGTTGAGGGCAGGAGGTAAGAAATGAACCCGATCGAGTCAATCCAAGAATCCATACGGGGGAAAATAGTAGAGGCCGTTAACCAAGCCGTGCAAACCGAACAAATTACTATTGAAACCATACCGGACTTTGCTATCGAGGTTCCCCGGGAAAAAGAGCATGGCGATTTCGCTGTTAATGTGGCTATGCTGCTGGCGCGCCAGGCCCGCATGGCTCCTGGCAAAATTGCGGCTATCTTAGTGAACATTATGGAGCAAAACGCGGATCCCCAGATTGAGCGAGTGGAGGTGGCGGGGGCCGGGTTCATCAATTTTTTCCTCAGCAAAGCTTGGCTTTATGATATTCCAGGCATAATCCACCAAATGGGCGACCGTTATGGTAGTGATCCCACCCACCAGGGCAAAGTGCAGGTGGAATTTGTAAGTGCCAATCCCACTGGTAATCTACATATGGGCAATGCCCGCGGAGGCGCTATTGGGGATTCTCTGGCTAATATACTGGATCGGGCTGGTTACCAGGTAGAGAGAGAGTATTATGTCAATGACGCCGGCAACCAAATTGAAATCTACGCCGATTCTTTGGAAGCTCGTTATCTCCAACTCACCGGGCACAGCGTCTCTTTTCCGGAGAATGGTTATGCCGGACAGGATGTAATCGACACTGTTAAAAGTTTAATAGCTAAATATGGATCCGATCTGGGGGAGCTCTCTGTGGAGGAACGTCGTTCCTTAATAGTTGACTATGCTCTTCAGGAAAAAGTAGCTTATATAGAAAACACCTTGTCCGGTTTCGGTATTAACTATGATGTTTGGTTTCATGAAAAGAGTTTGTACGAAAACGGTGATATTGACCGAGTATTATCTGAACTGGAACAACAGGATTTCGTCTACGAAAGCGAAGGAGCTCTATGGTTTAAGTCCACGCGCTTTGGCGATGAGAAAGATGAGGTCGTCAGACGCACTAATGGATTGCCAACCTACTTTGCAGCAGATATTGCCTATCATCTCAATAAATTTACCCGTGGTTTTGACTGGGTCATAAATGTGTGGGGGGCCGATCATCATGGCCACATCGCTCGTATGAAGGGCGCTATGCAGGCTTTGGGAATAGAACCTGATCGACTGGATGTTGTACTTATGCAGTTGGTGAGGCTTTATCGCAAAGGCAACCTGGTCAGGATGTCTAAGCGTACTGGAACCACTATATCCTTGGATGAACTGATTGAAGAAGTAGGTAAAGATGCGGCGCGCTTCTTTTTCGTTATGCGCAGTCCGGATAGTCACTTAGACTTTGATATGGAACTGGCTAAACAGCAGAATCAGGAAAATCCGGTTTATTATGTGCAGTACGCTCATGCTCGTATATGCAGCATTTTCCGTCAGGCTAAAGCTGCCGGTGTACTTATGAGCGAGGTTGAGCAGATCGATGCCAGTCTGCTGATAGAAGAAGAAGAAATTGAGTTGTTGCGTAAGCTGGCGGACTTCCCTGAGGAAATCAAAGTAGCCGCCCGCGCCCTGGCCCCGCATCGTATTGCCAGGTATGTGATGGATCTGGCCGGATTGTTCCACAGCTTCTACAACCACCATCGAGTTTTGAATGAAGATCAGAGTCTTCAGGATGCCCGTTTACTCCTGATGGAGACGACGCGTATCACCATTAAGAATGCTCTGGAAATACTGGGCGTGACAGCGCCTGAACAGATGTAGGAGGAGGTTTTACTAATGCAGCAGAAAAAACGTAGCGAAGCGGATTGGGCAGTAGAGATTTTACTGGAAAAGAAAGAACCAGTTTATTATCTGGAACTAATTAAGGAGATAAGCAAGCGGATGGGACGGAGCCAGGACGATCAAGCTCTGACTTCCGTTTATACCAGAATTAATCTGGATAACCGTCTGGTTTATGAGGGGGATGGCTTCTGGTTTTATGATACCAACCGCATTCTAGTTGAGGAGTAATAATATGAAAATCAACTGGTTGGGACATGCTTCATTTTTGATCAATAGCCATGACCAGCGTCTTATCACCGATCCCTGTGATGAGCGCTGTGGTTACCAACCCTGGCATAAAGCCGTGGATGTTGCAACGGTTAGTCATGATCATTACGACCACAATGCGGTAGAGCACCTGCTCGGGGATCCCCGCATTGTAAAAGAACAGCTGGACCCGATAAATACACACGGTTTTACCATCCAAGGCTTTCGCTCCTATCATGACAAAAAGCAAGGGCAGGAACGAGGCCACAATTATATATATAAAATATCCGCTGAGAACCTGGATCTTCTTCATCTGGGTGACCAAGGGACTTTGTTGGAAGAAAGCCTGTTAGAGCAGATTGGCAATGTGGATATTTTGATGGTGCCGGTAGGAGGTCGCTATACGGTGGGTGCTGCCGAAGCAGCCACCCTGGTTGACCAACTGCAGCCGCGTATAGTAATTCCCATGCATTATAAAACTCCCCAGGGCACTGTGCCATTAGCGCCGGTAGAGGATTTTTTATCGCGCTATGATCAGGTCGTAAAACGTCCGGTTTTAACTGTAACTTCTCAGGAACTGCCTGAAAAACGGCAGATAATTGTTTTGGAGCTTTTCACTGGTTGACCTTAGCCTTAAGAAGAAGGTACAATTGCAAAAGATTTGGTTTTGGTATAGATATTCATTGGGCTAGGCAAGGGAAAGAGAGGGGCTAGAGTTGACCAAATATATATTCATTACGGGCGGAGTGGTTTCTTCTCTTGGGAAAGGCATCACTGCAGCTTCCTTGGGAAGGATATTAAAAAGCCGCGGGCTAAAAGTATTACTGCAGAAGTTTGATCCGTACATAAATGTGGATCCTGGCACTATGAGCCCCTACCAGCACGGCGAGGTTTTTGTGACGGAAGACGGAGCAGAAACCGACCTAGATGTGGGTCATTATGAACGGTTTGTAGATGTTAACTTGTCTCGGTATGCTAACTACACCACCGGACGAATATACCAGACGGTGTTGGACAAGGAACGGCGGGGAGATTATTTAGGACAGACAGTCCAGGTAATACCTCATATTACTAACGAAATTAAAGACCGGGTCACCTTCATGGAGAAGGAAATGCACCCGGATGTTATCATAAGCGAAATTGGCGGAACGGTAGGTGACATTGAATCGCTGCCGTTTTTAGAAGCCATCCGGCAGTTGAAGTTTGATCTGGGCAAGGAACGGGTTTTATATATTCATGTAACCCTGATTCCCTACATACGCGCCGCCAGTGAGTTGAAAACCAAACCCACTCAGCACAGTGTTAAAGAGCTGCGCAGCATAGGAATCCAGCCCGATATTCTGGTCTGTCGTACTGAGCAAGATCTTTCCGAAGACTTAAAAGCCAAACTGGCACTATTTTGTGATGTGGATCGGGAAGCGGTTATACAGCTGAAGGATGCTACGTCCATTTATGAAGTGCCCATAATGCTCGCCGAGGAAGGTATGGATCGAGAGGTAATCAAAAGGCTGTCTTTGACCTGTCAAAAGGCTGATTTGGCTGAATGGCAGGAAATCGTCCGCAAGGTAAGAAATTTAAATCGCCAGGTAACCATTGGCCTGGTCGGCAAATATGTAGAACTACCCGATGCTTATCTCAGTATTGTCGAAGCTCTAAAGCATGCGGGATTTCAGTATAACAGCGACATTTGTATTCGCTGGATAAATGCTGAACTGGTGGAAAAGGAAGGGCCTGACGCCTTGCTGGCCGGAATCGATGGTATCTTGGTTCCGGGCGGGTTTGGGGAACGCGGCATAGAAGGGAAAATAGCTACCGCCCGTTATGCCCGGGAGAATAAGATACCTTTTCTAGGTATTTGTTTGGGTATGCAGTGCGCCATTATAGAGTTTGCCCGCCAGGTATGTCAATTAAAAGATGCTCATAGTTCCGAGTTTTCCACTGATACCAGTAATCAGCTGGTATACTTGATGCCTGACCAGAAAAATGTTGATAAAAAAGGCGGGACTATGCGACTGGGGGTCTATCCCTGTCATCTGGTACCTGGTACCGAGGCTCACCGCCTTTATGGCCGGGAAGATATTGAGGAACGCCATCGGCACCGTTATGAGGTAAACAATGATTATCGCACTATCCTGCAAGAAAATGGATTGGTAATTAGCGGGTTATCGCCTGACGGCCGGCTGGTAGAAATGATAGAGTTATCAGGTCATCCCTGGTTTGTAGGCTGTCAATTCCATCCCGAATTAAAATCCCGTCCTAATCGACCGCATCCATTGTTTCTCGGTCTGATCGAACA
>CAZTZX010000068.1:0-10284 GCA_964618175.1 uncultured Syntrophomonas sp.
CCCCTCTGCGCAACCCACTGAGGTAGATAAGAAAATAGCTGCCCTCATCATGGAAGAAATGGTGGATGGTACATGTTTGCAGTTGGGTATTGGTTCTATGCCTAATACAGTGGGAACTTTAATATCTCAATCAGACCTGAAAGACTTAGGTGTGCACACAGAAATGCTGGTGGATTCCTTTGTAGATATGTATGAAGCCGGTAAGATTACCGGCAGCCGAAAATCTATTGATAAGGGCAAAATGGTTTATACATTTGCTATGGGCACTGACAAGCTCTATCAGTTTCTTGACCACAATCCAGTTTGCGCCAGTTATCCGGTTCATTACTGCAATGATCCCTATATTATTGCCCAGAACGATAATGTTGTAGCCATCAATAATGCCCTGGAAGTTGATCTTTATGGACAGGTAGCTTCTGAAGCCTCCAACGGACGACAGATATCCGGAACCGGTGGACAGCTGGATTACATTTATGGTGCTTATCATTCCAAAGGTGGTAAACCTATTATTGCCTTGAGTTCCACGGTTAAAAAATCAGACGGAACCTCGGCATCGCGTATTACTCCGGCTTTAAGCCCTGGAACCATTGTAACCGTACCTCGCTCCATAGCTGCTTATATAATAACTGAATACGGTGCTTTTAATATGAAAGGCAAAAGCACCTGGGAACGGGCGGAAGGGTTAATTAAAATTGCCCATCCTGATTTCCGGGATGAGTTGATCAAGGCTGCGGATAAAGCCAAAATCTGGTTACGTTCTAATAGGATAAGTGCTTAGTAATAAATTGTTTGGTTTAAGCTAATAATTGAAAGGGGATTTTGTAATGAACGAAGTCGTAATTGTAAGTGCATGCCGAACCGCCATTGGTAAATTTTTGGGGAGCCTAAAAGACGTATCTGCCAAAGAACTCGGGATTACCGTTGCCAGTGAAGCGATTAAGAGAGCAGGAATCCCAGCAGATATAATTGATGAGATCGTAATTGGTCAAACATTTAGCGGTATGCAGGGCTCTATGGTGTCACGGCAGATAGGCCTGGCAGTTGGCATGAATATTCAAAGCAATGCCTGCGCAGTTAACCAGAATTGCGGTTCTGGAATGCGGGCCTTGGATGTAGCTTGCACCAACATTATGTGCGGCAAAACCGATATTGCTCTGGTTCTTGGCGTTGAAAACATGACTTTGGCCCCCTATTTGATTCCCAAAGCTAGAGCAGGATATAGAATGGGCCCCGGTACCATTGAAGATTCGATGCTACATGATGGTCTGGTGGATGGTATGGTTCCTGGTCACATGGGACTGACCGCAGAAAATGTGGCAGAAAAATACGGCATTACTCGTGAAGAATGCGATACACTAGCACTTATGAGCCATCAACGTGCTACTAAAGCAGTTCAGGATGGAATCTTCAAAGAAGAAATCGTACCAGTAGAAATCAAAACCAAGAAAGGTATCAAGATATATGATACTGACGAACATATGATTCCCGATGCTAACCTGGAGTCTATGGGGAAACTACGGCCCGCTTTCAAGAAAGGTGGTGTGGTAACAGCTGCCAATGCTTCTGGCCTTAATGATGCCGCTGCAGCAGTTATCGTCATGTCCAAGGATAAGGCTAAAGAACTGGGCCTAAAACCTATGGTTAAGATGATAAATATTGTAGCTAAAGGGGTCGCTCCTGAAGTCATGGGTCTGGGACCAGCTGTCGCTATTCCCAAGGCCCTCAAACAAGCTAATCTTAAATATGAAGATGTTGACTATTGGGAGATCAATGAAGCGTTTGCAGCGCAGTTCTTAGGCGTTGGGCGTATGCTTAAAGAGGAGCATGGTATTGAAATCGACATGAACAAAACCAACCTGCACGGTTCGGGAATCGCCCTGGGTCACCCGGTAGGATGTACTGCACTACGTATTATTGTCACTATGATCTATGAATTGCAAAGACAGAATAAGACCATCGGTGGAGCATCACTCTGTGTAGGAACCGGACCGGCTCTTGCTTCACTATGGACGCGCGATATCTAAAATAGAAGTACTAACACCTCGCATGATTGTTACTAATTCATATAACATATAGGAGGTTCTGATAATGAATTTTAGTTTAACAGAAGAACAAGAAATGATAAGACAGATGGCGGCTGATTTTGCAGCAAACGAAGTTGCTCCTTATGCCGGAGATTGGGATAAGAATCACCTAGTTCCTTACGAGACCATTGCCAAGATGCAGGAGTTGGGATTGATGACCATTGGGGTTCCAGGCGAATACGGCGGAGATGGTCTGGATTGGTTGTCAAAATACTTAGTTTGTGAAGAGATTGCTCAAGGCGATGCAGGTTTGGCTACAACCATGATCGCTTCTACCCTTCTGGCTTCCGATCCTATTTGGGTAGGTGCCAATGATGAACAAAAAAAATGGTGGTATGGACGGATGCTGGAAGGCGCTGTTTGTGCATTCGGTCTGACTGAGCCAGGTGCAGGTTCTGACGCTCTCGGTATGTCGTGTAAATGTGTTAAGGATGGCAATGATTACATTCTTAATGGCACCAAACAATTCATCACCAATGGTGGACATGCTAAGAATTTATCTGTTTTCGCTACTTTGGACAAAACCTTGAAAAATAAAGGCATCTGTGCGTTTATGGTTGACCGCGATACTCCGGGCATTAGCATTGGTCCTGAAGAGGATAAGCTGGGTATTAGGAGTTCCAGTACCACTCAAGTAATCTTTGAAGATGTAAGAGTTCCAGCTTGGATGATGCTGGGCGGTGAAGGTGGTGCAACCCCTATTCTGATGGAGACTCTTGATCTTTCCCGTACTGCCATTGCGGCTATGGCTACAGGCGTTTCCACTGCAGCCTTAAATGCGGCGATTACCTATGCCAATGAAAGACAGCAATTTGGCAAGCCCATTGCAGCTTTTCAGGCTATCTCTTTTAAACTAGCCGATATGGCTACAGCTGTGGAAACTTCTCGTTTACTTTATCAGAAGGCAGCCTGGCTACAGGACAATGAACTACCCTTTAAGATAGTTTCAAATATGGCCAAGATGTATTCTGCTGATTCGGCTATGAAAGTTAGTATCGATGCAGTTCAAATCCACGGTGGATATGGTTATGTTAAAGAGTATCCCGTAGAAAAGTATATGCGTGATGCCAAAATCATGCAGATATTTGAAGGAACTGTGGAGGTTCAGAGGATGGTGATCGGTAAATATCTGAGCCAGCAAGGTTATCATGCTTACATTGCTTAACCTGAATTTGTATTAGAAATCACCGTTTGTCAGGTTTTATTAGTGTCTTTATTTTATGCCCGGGCAATGTTTATCTGCCCGGGCACTATTATAAAATAAGCAGAAGTAATTCGCTGATATTGTGGTCCATTCATCTTTACCCAACCACTACTATGCTACAATATATTCTGCAAATAATACCTTCCGTCCCTAAACATTTCGGGCTTAATATATAAGTAATCCGAATGAGTGATATAATTAAGGAAATTAACTAAGGAAAGAAGATTTAAATGAACGACAGTTTCAGCATTTTGGGTATTTCGGAACCCATTCTAAGAGCTTTAGAAGAAATGGGATTTGAATCACCCACCGAAGTTCAGAAAAAAGCTATTCCCCAAGTGCTTCAACAAAAAGATGTCATCGTGGTCTCCAAAACTGGTACTGGTAAAACCGCTGTTTTCGGCGTTCCCATGCTACAGTTGATCGATTCTGGTGCCAAGCAACCTGAAGGTTTGATCCTCACTCCAACTCGGGAATTGGCTGTTCAGGTAGACAGCGATCTAAAAAAGATAGCTGGCCATTTGCCACATAAGACCACAGCCATTTACGGTCAGCATAACATGAATAAGGAAATCCAGGATCTTAGTCAGGGGGTATCCATTGTTACGGGAACTCCCGGTCGAGTCTTTGATCACATCCGACAAGGTAATTTGATAACAAAACAGGTGCGTTTTCTGGTATTGGATGAGGCTGATCGCATGTTGGACATGGGCTTTATCGATCAGGTTGAACAAATCGTTCGAAGGGTGCCCAAAGAAAGATTGACGCTACTGTTTTCCGCTACCATGCCTGATGAGATAAGAAGAATCTGCAGAAAACATATGAAGAATCCAGCTACCATAGAAATTGAATCCCAGGCCATGACGGTGGAGGCCACTCAACAGGTTTACTATCGTGTGAATGGGAATGATAAAAACATGCAGTTAAACCGACTGCTGCTGATAGAACAACCAGAAAGCTGTTTGATTTTTTGTAATACTCGCATGGCTGTTGAAAGGGTGCAAAGGTTTTTGTCGCGCAAAGGTTACCTCTGCTATGCCTTACATGGAGATATTCCACAGACCAAACGAACCAGGACTTTACAGAAGTTTAAGCAAGGCGAATTTCATATCATGGTAGCTACTGATGTAGCTGCCCGGGGAATCCACATCGATGAATTGTCATTGGTAATAAACTATGATGTGCCCCTGGAGAAGGATGGCTATGTTCATAGAATCGGCCGTACTGGCAGAGCCGGTAACCAGGGCCGGGCTATTACTCTGGTAACCAGTGAAGATATTATGGATCTTTATGAGATCGAAGAACATATAGGTACGATGATACCTGAAGGTGAACTGCCTTCCGAAACAGATCTTAATGAAAACAGAGCTGCAACTGCTAAATGGATACAGAAAAATTCTCCTCAACAACCGCCATCTAAAAGCACACTTAAGCAAGGATCGAAAGAAAAGCCAAATAAGTCCCCCATCAGCAATCGACAGTCTGGTAAGGGACCTAAGGATTCGTCAAGAGAGGCTTACAACAGACCCAAGACAGTGGCGAAGCAGACCAATAGCAGACCGCCTGCTGAGCCTGTGAAAGAAACTTTACGAGCTAACTCTCCTGTGGCTCCGGCCATCCAGCAAAAAGTTCAAACCAGCCGTGACCCAATTATTATGAACGCTGATGTAGGGACACCGGCTCCCACCGAGAAGAAACCATGGCTAAAACAGTTGTGGCAGCGTATTTTTAACGACCAGACTTAGGCTTAGCTAGGAATCCCCTTCTTGGTTAAGTGAATAGTTGTCATATAAAATATCAGGGATTCTCTAGAAAATATCGTAAAGGAAAACGATCAATAATGAGGTCTTCTATACTGGCTGGGTATTCTTCCCTTGCTGTTTTGCTGTCGAAGTCTTTTCCGGATCATCTTTATAAATAGCAGGCATACAGTTAAGAGAGATAGCCCTTTCAAAACGGTAAACAGTGTAGTCGTCCAAGAAAACGTTTGGATACCGACGTCGTGCATAGCTATTAGGTCGATATTCCCAACCGACTCTTCCCTGATGAAAAGATTACAGTTGCCCAGTATGTCCCCTGTTTGAATGGGAGCAGTTACATCTGGTTTGATCTCAAGGCTATAAGCCAGGTAGGGGGCTTCCTCATCAGTAACTGCAACAAGAAGGTCAGTAGCGGGAACGACTGTCACGGTACTTGAGCCGCCATTTCTAACGTTGATACTACGTGATAAATCATGGCTTTTCCCTAAGCTTGCCATATAATAATTTTCAAAACCATAATCAAATAGAATTTCCAAGTCTTCATATACTGTGGAGGAGTTCATTGATACCGCAATCAGTACCATGTCTCCCCTCTTGGCAGCTCCTACTACACAGTTGCCAGCTTGGCGAGTGTAGCCAGTTTTCACACCTATAGCACCATCATAGCGATGCAGAAGCTTGTTTTGATTTAGTAAAAGTCGATCTTCATCAGGTCTGCTATCCCATGGTATTACGGCTCTTGGAGTGCTTGCCACTTTAGCGAAAAGCCGATTGGATAAAGCCGTTTTGGTTAGTAGGGCTAAATCATAAGCTGAGGTGTAATGTTCTTCATAATGCAGACCATGGGGATTAACGAAATGCGTATTCTGCAGGCCTAATTCTTCGGCACGCTGGTTCATCATTTCTAAAAAGTTAGCCTCACTGCCCGCGATACTCTCCGCTAGGGCTACACTGGCATCATTCGCCGAAGGTAGCAGGGCAGCATAAAGCAACTCCAGGCGAGTTAGAACCTCACCGGGCTCTAAATATATGGTGCACTCAGGAGTATCAGCAGCATGTTTACTTACAGTTACTTTTTTATCGAGGTTACCATTTTCAGTTACCAGTAAGCCAGTCATTATCTTAGTCAGGCTAGCTGGTGGAAGCTGTTCCTGGCCATTGCGCTCATACAACACCCGGCCCGACTTAGCATCCATTAAAATTACGGCCTGGCCGTTGATCGCCAACTCGTTGCCCGCTAATACGTAGCTGGTATCGAAAAATAAGCATAACAAGGCAATTAGGCCAACCGATATCCTTAATAATTTCATTATTTATTACTCCGATATTATATAAGCACATTAAGGCTAATATTTTAGGTCATAATTCCATAGGCTTCAAAAGGTTATAGTTCCTCGAAAATTTTATCAGTTTTATAGGTGCAGCTGCAACCATTTCTGACCTGCTTTTTAAGCGTAATTCTTTCCACATTTACCTAGATAGAGTTTATGAAATCAAAAGGGACAGCTGACTGTCCCCCGGTTAGATTATCTTATATGCTTTGTTGCCTAGACTTCTTTATCTTTCAGCCTTCTTTGATAATAGATAAAAATAGGCAGTGGAATAATGATCCAGCCCAAACTCTTGATTAGACTATTCTTGGCGCGAGTCATCTGACGGTCGTTTTCTGCTGCCACCATTGCATCATAGCGGATTTTGATGTCAGCTTCAGAAAGTTGGGCTTTTTCAGTGGTGCCGAGTTCAGTTTTTTCGACTCCCCACTGGCGATATTCTTCAAAGCTCTGATAATAAGGGGCCGGGGCAATGATGTCAGCCACTGCCATAAATGCTGCTACACTGCCCCCAATGGTCATCATTAAGGTAGCGAATAGCACCAGGTAAATGTAGACGCTTTTTAGCACAGATTCACCTCCTTCGGATGAACTCACCTTTACAGCTGACGAGATCACAATAATTATGAGGGCTAATACGATCACTAAAATAATAGGTGCTATCAGTGATATTGCCATTATTCACCTCTCTATATTAGTTTGATTCAATTGGTGCTATAAGTATTACGCAGTTTTTTGATTTACCTTTCTATATGAAAAGACTTTACAACCTCTCCGGCTATTACCGGAGAGGTTGTAAAGTCCAGGTCTTTTCTTATAACAATAATTCAATAACTTAAAAATGAAGACTGATCACGCCTTACGCTGGGAAATAGCTGTATGACCAACACCTGGAGAGGATTGCTTTAGGCAATGAGAGTGAAAATAACGTTCCTCAAATGCTACATAATCGGTTTTCCCAATAGGTTCTTGGCAGATTTTGCATGGAGTTTTTGCTATCATTCTTTCCATTTCAGAATAAATCTGCTTTTGATACCTAGTCATATACCCACCTCCTTCTCATCCCGTTAGAGTCATCGACACTTGCCCGTTCCTTTACCTGGATCGATCACACCAATCTCTGGAGTTCGATTTAATCGGTAAAGAACCAAAGCCTAGCAAGTAGTACCTTCCGCATCATCTTATTGTATACATTATACAACACTATTGAATTCGCTACCACGCCCGGTTCTAGAAGAAAAGGGGCTGTTATTCAGGGAAACGATAGCAAAGATGGTAAGACTAATAATCTAAGCAGATCGACAGCCATTTGGCAGTTTATCGCCTTAAGAGAGTGTAGATTACTATCAGAGGCTGATTATAAGGGGTAGGACAGAATAGGTGTATTGTAAGCAATGAGATATAATGGTGTAAAATGGTAGTGTATACATTACAGACATTTAATAGATTTAGCCGAATTAAACCTAGTTGGGAGTATTTTAATGGGATCCAATTTGTCTTCCTCCAGTACTATACGGGAGCTTGTGGCCGACTTGTTTACCTCCTTGGGCCCTGATGCTATTGATACCCATCGGCTAATAATGGCATCAAGAATACGGTTGATCTTCGTCTTTCCCTTGTTATTTTTGTTTTGCTATCTGTACTTGATCAACCAGCCATATATCACTTCTGTTCCTCTTGGTTTCAAGTTGTGGGTAGCATTGGCTTTTTTATACCTAATAGCTAATATCAGCGTAAACTACTTGAGTAAATGGCCTTTAGGTGTCAAACGTATACATTACTTTATTATTTTTTTAGAACTAACTACCATACAATTGATGTTATATGGGGGTGGAGTTCTTTTGTCCCCCACCTTGGTGTTTATCTTGGTGGCAGTAGCCATTTACCGGGTCAATGTGGACTATCATTCTGCTCTTTACACGGCTGCGCTCGGCGGTCTCATGTATATCTTTACCGTGTTGTTAGTAACTTCCGGTATTTTGCCTCATTCTTCTGGTTTATCCCACCCCGTTTTTTCTTCGATCTACCATGAGGTAAGTGTGAACATCATGAATGTCTTAACAGTGTTAATTGGGATTTTCCTTACTTTTGTAATTACTAATTACGCAATGAATAAATTATTAAAATCGAATAACAAACTTGAAGAAAGCAGTACTCGAGACGGATTGATTGGAATACCTAATAGGCGCTATTTTGATGAACATTTAGTTGCTGAATGGCACCGCGCCCGCCGCAGTATGACGCCTTTATCTACAATCATGATCGATATTGATAACTTCAAAGCATATAACGATACCTATGGTCACCTAAGCGGGGATGAATGTCTTAGAAAGGTTGCCGCTTCTCTACAAAAGGGAGTTAAAAGACCAGCTGATGTGGTTGCCCGGTTTGGAGGCGAAGAACTGGCAGTACTGCTGCCCGAAACTACCCTGGAGGGAGCCGCCAATCTAGCGGAAAATCTACGCCGCCAAATAGAGGTACTGGAGATCCTCCACCAGCATTCGGGTACAATAGGAAAAGTTACTATAAGCTTGGGAGTAGCATGTCTGGTTCCGGGGTCTAGCCATAGCCCGGAGGAACTTTTGGAACATGCTGACAAAGCACTATATCGCGCGAAACATTTAGGACGAAATAGGGTGTCGGTCGATTTTGCCCTTCCCTATCATCAGCAGGGCTAAACTATTGATTGCAATAGTCTACTGATCCCCCAAATTAAACATTAGAACCAATATTCCCTAACAAAAGTTTTATTACTAAGCAAATGTGTATAGCAAAAACACGCTTTGGGGATTTGGTTTACCGTGCAGTTTTCATTTCTAAATGGAGTGTCTCACTGGTTTGTCAAGTCTTCACACGGGGAGATACTAGCAAAGATGAACATGACAGTAAAAATTGTATACAGTACTTTCCGCGAGGTGGTCTTGATTTGATCTTAAACCTTGTTTACTCTAAATGGTGTAATCACTTGATTATTTGGAGGACGTATGAATAACAAGATTAGAATAGCTATTGTCGGTTATGGCAATATTGGGCGATTTGCGGTGGAAGCGGTGCGAATGGCTGAGGACATGGATCTGGTAGGGGTAGTTGACCCGATTACATCATTCAAATCATCTCTAGAAGCAGCAGGGATCCCCCTCATGGCTTCTATATCTGACTTGCCAGAGGTTCAGGTTGCTTTATTATGTACACCTTCTCGCCTTATGCCTGATTACGCCAAAATACTATTAGCTGAAGGTATTAATACCGTAGACTGTTATGACATTCATCATGACATAGCTGATCTGCGCCTTGAGTTGGCTGAAATTGCACGGCCAAACAATTCTGTGGCGATAGTTTCAGCAGGCTGGGATCCTGGAACTGATTCCATGGTGCGGTGTCTATTCCAATTAATGGCCCCTCATGGACTAACCTATACTAATTTTGGCCCCGGAATGAGCATGGGTCATTCTGTAGCGGTGAAGTCCATAAAAGGCGTTGAAAATGCTTTGTCCATGACTATTCCCCTCGGGGCTGGCGTGCACCGACGCATGGTTTATGTTCAGTTGGCACCGGGAGCAGAGTTTGCCTACGTGGAGAGAGTTATTAAAAAAGATCCTTATTTTATAGAAGATGAGACCCATGTAGAGCAGGTGGCCGATGTCAATCAGTTGATCGATATGGGACATGGAGTGCAAATGATACGCAAAGGCGTTTCCGGATCCACCCACAACCAAGTATTACAGTTCAATATGAGCATAAATAATCCGGCCTTAACAGCGCAAGTCATGGTGGCTTCAGCCCGGGCCAGCACGAAGCAACAACCTGGTGCTTATACCCTTATCCAAATTCCTATTATTGATTTTATGAGCGGTGACCCTGATGAAATCATTCGCGATTATGTATAAACCGCTCAGGCCTGATTA
>CAZTZX010000069.1:0-6342 GCA_964618175.1 uncultured Syntrophomonas sp.
ATTAGAGTGTTAAGCTGTTTTTGATTTTCCAATAACCGAGCGACGGTATTGTTGAATTCTCGGTCTCGCAACACTTGAATTAAAGCAGGTAATAACTGTTCATCGGCGTCTTCTTTAACCACAACAGCAGTAACTCCGGCCCTAATTAGTTCGCACTGATACCCGCTGTTGTTCGCTGATACCAGTGCGATGATAGACAGACCTGCACCTTTTTCCTTAACCTGTTCGAAAATATCGCGATAAAACTGTGTATATGAAAAAACATCAACAATAACAAGCGCCTGGCTGTTTTCATTGATTTTCTCATACAAATCCGTGATACTTTCTACGCAGATACAGTTGACTTCGACAGAAGCAAAGATTCTTGCTATAACCTGACCCAGCCAAACATGAGGAATTGCGATAATAACAGTTAAAGAATCTACCTCTTCTTTACTAATACCACCCAGTCGTTTCAACCAAAAACAGCTCCTTTATGTTAATCGCACTTTCATTGTATATTAAGCATCCACACTAATCTGTCGGGAATAAAGCCGTTTCTTTCATTGATTATTGAGCACAAAAAAAGGACAGTAGTGTCAGTAAAAATGACTACTGTCCCAGCAGTTTGTAACGGATCGCATAATCAACCAAATCGGATCGATGTGCCAAATTCAATTTAACCATAATACGCTCCCGATATGTGTCTATGGTACGTGGTGATAAACTAAGCTTTACACCGATTTCTCTGCCTGTAAAACCACGGGCAACTAATTTAAGCACCTGCAGTTCCCTGTCTGATAAGATATCAGGCTCTGTTTGGGCAACACTATCTGAGTTGCAATATTGACGAGCCATTACTTGTACTCCTATTGAGCTTAAAAACACTTCCCCGTTCATGACTGTGTATATTGCCTTCAGCAAATCCCGGTCTGCTGCGGATTTGTGCACATAGCCCATACCGCCGGCATTCAGAAATTGCAGTAAATAAACATCTTCAACGTGCATGGTAACTGCGATTAACTTGGTTTGAGGCAACACCTTCAAAATTCTTCGAGTAGCCTCAACTCCGTCAAAATCGGGCAAAGTGATATCAATTAAAACTACATCAGGTTTCTTCTCAATAACTCCCTGAACAGCTTCTGTGCCATTAGCTGCTTCGCCAACGACTTCAAAATCAGTTTGTTCTTCAAGTAACATACATAAGGAATTACGCAGTAACGTATGGTCATCCGTCAAAAAAATACGAATTTTGCCGTTCATTTTTCTACTCTCCTTTATCCATCCAAAGGAAGGGTAATTAAGATCTTGGTTCCATGCTCCGGCTGGCTTATTATAACGAATTCCCCTCTGGCTAGCTTGACTCGTTCCTCCATTCCCAGCAAGCCTAATCCCCCATTTGTATCCTGTTGACTCATGCCCTTTCCATTATCCGCCACCTGCAGTTTTATACAACAATTATCAATATGCAACGTAACTGAAACGTGCGTTGCCTCAGCATGACGTGCCACATTCGTCAGGCCTTCTTGCACAGCACGATAAATAACAATTTCTTTATCACTCGGAAGCCGTCCTTTAATCCGAGAAGCAGAAAAGTCCACCGTAATCCCCGAGTAGCGGCGATAATCCTCTACGTACCACTCCAAAGCTGCCGCTAATCCTAAGTTTTCCAACACACTTGGGCGCAGACTCATCGATAACCTTCGCACATCCTCGATCGTTTGCTGGGTGAGATAGCGTAATCCGCCTATGCGTTCATGAATCACATCCAGATCCTGCTCTTGATGCAGCAACTTTAATTGTAGTAAAATGGAGGTCATCGCTTGTCCCAACTCGTCATGCAATTCTCGTGAAAGTTGCCTTTTACTGTTTTCCAGTTCATCAATTGCCTGTTTACAGATCTTTTCAAGGGTTTCTTCCCGTAAATACAGCCTCTGAATCTCTGATTGAGCATCAAAGATAATCATTTTGAGTGCTTCAGCTGTTCCCTGATCCTCTGCTTCACTAAGCTTGCTGAGCAATTGTAATACTATTTGATTGTCGACCAAAATTCAGCACCCCATCACGGATTAATAATGCAATTTCCGGCAATAGCTCTGTTTTTATTGTATCGGATCGTTCAGGTAATTTCTATCCGTAAAATTGCAGCAATTTCTGTAAACGTGTGGTGATTTTTACGGATAGTTTCGCATAGAACAACTTGATTTTGGAAAGTAAGCCGGCTGGCTTTTATCAGGTTTCGCCTTGATCCGCTGCCATTAATTCACAAATGAATAGAGCTGGCCGGATGGCGTATTTTTGCCCCAGAAAAGAATCTCTTATATTTCAATCACTGCGCTATGGTTCTCTATGTAGTATATGAAAAGTAGTTACACTTGGTGCATACTTATGTGATTAGTTTAGGAACCTTTGAAATGTAGCCAACGACTATATTATAATTACTCGAAGGAGTGAAGATATTATGAATGAAGTTAGAGTACGTTTTGCACCCAGCCCCACAGGCACTTTACATATCGGAGGTGCACGTACAGCCCTTTTTAACTGGCTGTTTGCCCGCAGCAATAATGGAAAGTTTGTACTTAGAATGGAAGATACAGATCTTGAACGATCCACAGAATCTTCAGCCACAGGTATCCTTGAAGGTCTTCACTGGTTAGGCTTAAATTGGGATGAGGGTCCGAACATTGGAGGGGCTTACGGACCTTATCGGCAAAGTGAACGTTTATCAATTTATCAACATTACATAAAAAAACTATTAGATGAAGGTATGGCCTATTATTGTTTTTGTTCACCGGAAGAATTGTCTCTTCGAAAAACAAATAACCAAGGATATGATAATAAATGCCGTGATCTTACAGCGAAGGAAGTACAAGCAAAGCTATCCTCCGGGTTAAAACCTGTCGTTCGTTTTAAAATGCCGCAAAGTGGTTTTACAACTGTTCAAGACCTTGTACGTGGATCAGTACAATTTGACAACCAGTTGTTTGATGACTTCATTATATGTAAATCTGATGGATGGCCCACCTATAACTTTGCTGTCGTCATTGATGATCATGCCATGAAAATTACTCATGTGATTCGAGCAGAAGAGCATCTTTCCAATACTCCGCGCCAATTGCTTTTATATGAAGCATTGGAATTTGAAAAACCAGCTTTTGCACATGTTTCAATGATTTTAGCTCCCGATCGGAGTAAATTGTCCAAACGTCATGGTGCAACATCTGTTCAGGAGTTCAGGGATAATGGATATCTTCCTCAAACAATGATTAACTATCTAGCTTTACTGGGATGGTCACCGGGCGAAGACCTAACTTTTTTAACAATAGATGAGCTTATTAATCGATTCAAGCTTGAAAACGTATCAAAATCAGCTGCTATTTATGACACGGAAAAACTCACTTGGATGAATGGCCATTATATTGCCGAAACAGAATCAGAACAAATTGTTGAGATTATTAAAGAAGAAGCAATTAAAAGAGGATGGCTGACCAATGACAACAGCGCCTATTTCACAAATGTGGTCGAACTCTTAAAAATACGTGTCAAAACCACTATTGAATTATTTGAAGGAATGCAATATTTCTTCGAAGATATTAATCATTATGATCCTAAAGGAATAACCAAGCACTTTTCAAAACCTGAAACGATTGATTATCTTCAAGGTGTTTTAGATGTTTTATCAGTATCGGATCCTTTTGACAGCAATAATCTGGAAGTATTGATACGCAAAACGGCAACACAGCTAAATACCAAAGCAGGTGATCTGATCCATCCTGCACGCTTGGCTCTTTCAGGCCGCACCAATTCACCTGGCATTTTTGAAGTAATGGAACTGTTGGGTCGCGATGAATGTATCAAAAGAATTCAGCAAGCCATTAATTATATACAGCAAAATCCATAATATCCTCTAAAGAGAACCATTAAAAGTTAGCTGATTAACGATGTTTCAGACTGCTCAGCAATTTATGGCTAAAGATCTTATAATTTGGTTAAAACTTTTTGACTTTCCTACTGGCCTGTATTATACTAAATTTTGCGCGGGAAACCGGCAAAGCGCAGCCGAATGGTGTAATGGTAGCACGACTGACTCTGGATCAGTTCGCGAGGGTTCGAGTCCTTCTTCGGCTGCCATTTAGGCCCCATCGTCTAGAGGCCTAGGATGCCGCCCTCTCACGGCGGAGACAGGGGTTCGATTCCCCTTGGGGCTACCATATGAAGATTAAAAACCTGCTTTTCAGCAGGTTTTTTCTTTTATTGGTGCCAACTATTTTTGATAATTCCTGTTCATATGGGCATTTACTTCACGGAATAAACTTGCTTCATCCACTCTATAGTATTGGCAATCCCTTCAACTAATGAGACCTGGGGATCAAAACCCAGATCACGAACCGCTTTTGATACATCAGCGATCTTGTCCCGAGTGGTCATGGGTTCTGCTTCCAGGTATCTCACTTGGCTGTCATCCTTATTGAGATAGCTCAGGATCATATCAGAAATGCTCTTGATATCATGGGTTTCGATGCCAGCTAGATTATATACCTCACCGGCCTTAAAACTTTCCGCTAATTTTCCAAGGGCTTTGGCACAATCATCAATGTATAGTGAACTGCGCTTATGATTCAAAAAAACCATATAAGGTAGATCAAATAGGGCCTTGAACATAAAAATCGCTGCCACGCTTCGATAGGGTGAATAGTATTCCCCCGGTCCATAAACATTAAACAAGCGGACCCTTACGGTACTGGTTCCTTGCATGGCGGCTGAATTAAGGATCTGCATTTCATTGACCCATTTGGACATAGCATAATCATTCAATTGCTTGATTTCCACCTGATCCATTACCTGTTCACTCATAATGCCCGGGTAATCACCATAAACTTCGGAACTGCTGGTGAAAATCATCTTGAAATCATATTCTTCTTGCAGGCGAATTAAGTTTTTGGTGCCTATGGCATTAGTTTTCCACATCTGTTCATAATAGTCTTCGCCATTCCATCGGCCAAATTCAGCGGCCAGATGATAGACCAGATCAAAGCGGTGTTTCTTAAAAACATCAGCTATTTGCCGATATTCAGCTACATCGCCACGAATATACTGCTTCATATTGTCATGTTTTAGATCACAATTCCATACCTCGTATCCCTTGGCATCAAGTTCCTTGATCAATGCTGAACCAACGACACCCTGACCACCTGTTACCAGTATTTTCACCCATTCATCTCCTGTAGCAATGCAAATTCTCTTGAGCCATATTATGTGTTCCATGACTAAAGTGTTCGTTTTACATACTAAGAACTCATTGCGAACAAATTGAATAATATGCAGAAGCTACGGTATTCAGGAGGCCTTTATGAGTACGATATGTGTAGTTGGGCTTGGTTATATCGGACTGCCAACCGCAGCACTGCTGGCAGCCAGTGGCACAAAAGTGGTGGGGGTCGACACCGATCCCCAATTACTGGAGGCGATTGTTTCCGATGGTGTCTACCTTCCCGAGCCAGGTCTTAAGGAACTGGTAGCCCAGGTTATCGGCAATAATGAACTACAGGTTTCCCCCACACCTGTACAGGCGGATACCTTTATCATCGCGGTGCCTACTCCTCGCACCGACAAGCTTACCTGTGATCTGAACTTTCTTATCTCGGCGGTAGACAGTATTATTCCTTACCTGCAGGTCAACAGCCTGATAATTATTGAATCTACCGTTCCTCCCTTTACCTGTCAAGGCATTGTAAAATCGCGCCTGGAATCCTGCGGATTAACAGTAGGAGAGAATGTGTACCTGGCTCACTGTCCGGAAAGAGTGCTGCCCGGCAATATTCTCGAGGAACTGATCCAAAATCATCGCGTGATAGGGGGATTCAGCCCCCAGTGCTCTTACTTGGCTGCTCAGGTATACAAAAAATTTGTCAAGGGCACTATATCCCACTGTGATCTTACTACTGCCGAAATGACTAAACTGGTGGAAAACACTTATCGCGATGTTAATATTGCCCTGGTCAACGAGTTGGCCATGATCTGCAATCATTTAGGGGCTGATATATTACAAATAACTCAACTAGCTAACTATCATCCGCGGGTACAACTGATGCAGCCTGGTCCAGGGGTAGGTGGCCACTGTCTGGCTGTAGACCCCTACTTTATAATCGAAAAGGCCCCCCACCTAAGCAGGCTTATATCGACAGCTCGTCAGGTCAATCAAGGTATGCCTGACTACATCGTTAAAGCAGTCTGCCAGCTTACTGCCAGCAGATCTTCAGTCAAGGTAGGAGTTCTAGGTGTTGGTTACAAAGGCAATGTGGACGATACCAGAGAGAGTCCGGCATTAATTGTCATTGATCGGTTAAAAAACGCCGGGTTTGA
>CAZTZX010000069.1:6442-10262 GCA_964618175.1 uncultured Syntrophomonas sp.
CCGTAGTTAGGATAAGTATAATCAAGCCATCGGTGCACTAACTGGGTTAGATCAACAATCAATAATCCGATCCATCCGAATACTACCGTAAAAGCTAACTCGGGAACCTTTGCTTTTGCCAATGCTGATCCCCAGGTGATATCCTTCTCATTCCAGTCCTGCAAAATGGGGTATATCCCAACCGGGGAACTCCCCTGAGAGATTTCGTTGCGATTGATATCAATGATCAAATAGGCTTTATCAAAATCATCATTGGCCAACTTGCTCAAATCGAACCGCATTAACGAGCGATAACTATCACCCACTCCTTGAAACCGGCCTATGTGTAATGTTCCGTTGGATTTGTGAAAGTTTACATCTTTGTAATATTCAGACACGAACACGCTCTTACAAGGCTCAAATATCATGTTTTACTCCTCCACCATAGCTGGTTCATAGTATTTTTCCCCAATCCTTACCATGGTTGCGAACTATTTGGTACTTTCTTTGCAGGTATAGGTTTTTGTTATGTAGATACTCAGGTGAATCTTCATAGTCTGTATCGTGGCGATAATGATAAAGATGGACTGTTTTAGCCTGGGTTAGGCATAGGCGCCTTCCGTTCAAAATCAGTCGATCAACAAAATCATTATCATCAAAAGCAAATCCCGTAAAATCTTCATCATAGCCACCTATAGAAAAATAATCCCGGCGTTGAACGGCCATAAGAAAAGGAAGCCTGGTATTTAAGCGGGGATAGTTGTAGTGATAAGCATGCGAATCGATATTACCCATATGGCGATTAATGTAATTCAGGAATGATCCATCATGGTCATCCATACCGATCGAAGTAGTCAGTAGTTTAGTATCCATCATCATCGGATCACTCAGCAGTTCTATAGTGTTGTTGATATGAAACATTTCCGCGCACGATATGATGAGCACTTCCCCACTAGAAATCTTTGCTCCTATATTGAGTGCAAACCCTGGCACGCGATACTTCAAATCATTGGCTTGATTACGCTGCCCGGTAAAAACATACTTCAGATTCAAGGTTCGTTCGAACTGTCTGCAGATTTCCCTGCTTGCATCGGGAAGCCCATCATTCAATACTATGGTTTCAAAAGGGTATGGTATGTTCTGCCGTACCAGGGAAAAGAGATTCCATTGCAGGAGGTGCGGGCGCAAAAATGACGTTATCAATATAGATATCATTATTGATTTATCCCTTCTATTCCAGTGTTTTTGCTTGTTGTATAGTACTCAATTCAGCTCCAGAGGGTGATACCACCAATTATAGGAACTGCCTTTTTAGTAAAACCATATACTGTTGACAACTCGAATGTTTTCACACTACGCGTAAAATGGGGGATTTAGTATTGGTAACCATCCCAGACAAAACCCTTGGAGTATCAATAATTACTGCTACCAACCGGCCTTATTTTTTGAACAACTTACTGGACAATTATGCCAGACAAGAATATGTTCCACGTGAGTTAATTCTGGTGTTGCATGGCAATTCCAACAAGCGGCGGGATATTCAAAATAAGACTAAGGATCATGAAAAAATAAGAGTATACCAAGTGAGTGACTCCTATACTCTGGGAGATTGCTACAATTACGGAATAGAGAAATCCAAGTATAACTACCTAGCCAAATTTGATGATGATGACTATTATGGTTCACATCATCTTACCGATGCTATGCGGGCTTTTCAGTACTCAAACGCAGATATAGTTGGGAAACATTCCCGTTTCGTTTATTTCGAAAAGGAATCTCAACTAATGGTGTACGAAGGTATCGAGTATGACTATTTTGAGTATGTATCAGGCGCCACTATGGTTTTCAAAAGAGCTGTATGGAAGGCAGTTAAGTTTGACAGTGTTACCTTAGGAGAGGACAGTAATTTTCAAGCGGATGCTCTGCAGCAGGGATTCAGAATATTTTCCATCGATAAGTACAACTATGTTACCATCAGGCGCAAGGATCCCCATCATCATACCTTTCAATTGGATGACGCTGTTTACATGAGCTACTGCAAACCATTAGCCCGCACCACCAATTTCCTGCCGCTGGTGGTTCGTTAAGACTTATCCAAAAATAGAAGTGATATAAATGGATAAACTACGAAAGATCAGCAGTAATATGCTATTATTAGTGGATTAGCTGACGAAATGGATGTGAAATTTATGCGTACTCTGGTGGCCACGGCCCTTTCCAATGCCAAAGGAAAAGATGTTTTCTGCAAAGCCAACAAAGTAACTGATCAGCACCTAAAAACCATCCGTAATACCGATAGGAAACTGTTGGAGGAAACGGGTTTTACCTTCATCAAAATGCTTTCCCTGGAATATCCCAATGTCAGAGGATACGTCATTTTCTTTGAAGGTCACTACGATGAAATGGTCAAGGCTCTTAAGCTTCTGGAAAAAGGTTATCAGTAATAAACATATTCTTGGTTAGTAATCGTGTTGAGAATGATTATAGAGAATTAGAACAGAAAGTTTTGCCGATGTGCAGCAACTTGGGGCAGGAATGGTATAATGAACTTTAAGGGCATAGAATCATGCGGGGGGGATTTGCATGGCCTTCAAGAAACTCCCCAGTATCGACGCTACCAACGATTCTACATCTTATTCTGCAATTTATGCTGACCATCTTCAAAACACTTTTAAACGTTGCGCCATTACTGGATCGGATTTATTTAACTTTCTACCTTATCCGGCTGTCTTTTTTGATGCACAGGACTACATTTTTGAATATAACACTGCCTTCCAGAATCGGTTTCACCCGGATCTCACTAACAATACTGCTAGTATTCATTCTTTTCTTAATCATATATTCATAGCCAGCCATCCCTATAATGAAGATTTTAAGATAGTCTACCAAGGTACAACCTATTGGTCCCATTTGGCCGAAGTAGTACATAACGGTCAAAACGTGGGATCATTGCTGTTTCTCAGGGACATGAGCCGCTTTGAAAAGGCTTTTGCGGAATTGGCCCGTGTAAAAGGTCTCAACGAACGATTAGGCAGTGTTATCAACGCTTCCTTTGACGGTTTTTATATAACTGATGGACAAGGAGTTACCTTGCGTCTAAACAAAGCCTTCGAACGCATTACCGGGGTGACTGCCAGTGAGTGCTTGGGGAGAAACATGCGGGAATTGGTGGAAGCCGGTTATTTTTCCCGTTCCGGTACTTTGCTAGCCTTGGAAGAACGAAGTGCGGTAACTGTTCCCCTACAAGCCAGAACCGGTAAAAATACGCTGGTTACCAGCACACCTATTTTTGATGATGAAGACAATATCATGATGGTAGTTACCAATGTTCGTGATATGACTGAATTAGTGGCTCTGGAGGAAAAGCTGGAACAGGTTGAAGGTTTGCGTCAGAAGGAATTAGCCGCCATATTTGATTCTTCCTATGACGGTCTGTACATTACCGACGGTCAAGGCAATACCCTACGCCTAAACCAGGCTTTTGAACGCATTACAGGAGTCACCGCTTCTGAATGCCTCGGCAAAAATATGGCTGAACTAGTTGAGAAAGGTTTCTTTTCGCGTTCAGGCACCTTGTTGGCCCTGGAACAGAAACAATCGGTAACAGTGCCACTACAGGCCAAGACTGGTAAAATGGCCTTGGTCACCAGCACCCCCATATTAGATGATAACCAGGAAATTATAATGGTGGTAACCAATGTACGTGATTTAACCGAACTAAACCAATTGAAGCTGAAGGTTGATGACTTGGAAACCCGCAGTAAGGCTTATCATGTGGAGATCCTTCAGCTACTCAGAGAATCCAGCACCAAGTATGTATTCAACTCTCCTCCTATGCGAG
>CAZTZX010000070.1:0-6072 GCA_964618175.1 uncultured Syntrophomonas sp.
TGGCCTGCCCGAGCATATACGGGCGGAGTAAGACGGCTATTCTGAATAGCCTGGTAAACATGGTCACAGGTTACTATTAGAGGGTGATTGTTTGGTTCGTCATTTAGAGCCAATGCATAGGCGTCTACCAGGACTTTGTTGGCACCGCGCCCGTCATTGGTATAGTTACCGATAGCCTGGGCCACTCCGGGTTCAATATCGATCTGCAGCTTCCCGGCTGACATCTCCACAATGGTCAGGATCTGTTCAGCGGTCAACGGTTCAAAAAAGATCTCCATACAGCGGGAACGAAAGGCTGGACTGATCTCTTCTTTGCTGCGGGTAGTGGCAGCTATTAACACGAAGTCGGCTGGAACGCCGTCCTCGAAAATTCTCTTTATGTAGCGGGGTATGCGCTCATCATGCGGATCATAATAGGAGGACTCAAAATAAACCCGCTTATCCTCCATAACTTTAAGAAGTTTATTCTGCAGAAAGTGATCCATTTCCCCGATCTCGTCTATAAATAAAATCCCTCCGTGGGCCTCCGATACTAGGCCCAGTTTTGGTTCCGGGATCCCATCTTCGGCCAATTCCCGGCGCGCTCCCTGATAAATCGGGTCATGAACCGATCCCAGCAAGGGATTGGTTGATTCACGCGGATCCCAGCGCAGGGTGGTTCCGTCCACTTCTACAAAGGGGGCATTCTCTCCGAAAGGGTTTTGCTGCCGTCCCCGGATTATTTCCAATGCCAGGCGGGCACAGGTGGTTTTACCCACTCCCGGGGGGCCATAAAGCAGAATATGCTGGGGATAAGGAGTATTTAACTTAGAAACCAGCGAGCGAATGGCCTTTTCCTGGCCCACGATCTCATCCAGTGAAGAGGGGCGAAGGATTTCCAGAGCAGATCGATTCAGGCTGGTATGTTCCATTAGTTCCAGCTGGCCGTATTTTCTGAGAGTCTGGGCATTCTCGCGGCTGCCGTTCTGTTCTTTTAATACCTGAGCCTGAATGTCCCGCAAATAATCATTATATTTTTCATTCATTTTGTCCTGGATGCGCTGCTGTAAATCCTCTTCGACAGCCTTGCGAGCTAGCTTCTCCGCAATCCGGTCTTCTATTTCCATCAAAGTGTACTCCAGATCCTCATCGGATTCTGGAGCTGTAAAAGTCGGATCCTCCCACAATACTCGCTTTAATGCCAGAATACGATCATGGGGATTTGCGGAACTCATCAAGTCAATAGCATCCAGTCTGCTAGCCCTGAGTATCAGACCCTGGGTGCCGTAAAGTTGATCCAGGCTCCTGTAAATAGATTCTATTTTCCAGTGTGTTTGAGATGTCTTTTGGTGCTGCTCCTTCTTTCTCCTCGTCCTAACCTCATACTGCACGACATATCCTCCTAGAGTTAATCTGTTGCTGTGACTATAACCTTTATCTCAGCCTGAATAGAGGGATAAATTTTGATTTTCACCGGAAATTCTCCCACGTGTTTTATGGGTTCAGTCAATTCGATTTTTTTGCGGTCGATCTTTACCTTTAACCGCTGCTGAATAGTCTCAGCAATTTCCTTAGCAGTGACTGCCCCAAACAATTTATCTGAGCCGCCGGTACGAGCTTTTATGGTTATCGATTGCCCCTCCAGAATTTGCTGCAACTTGGCTGCTTCAGTTTTTTCTCTTTCCTGAGTCTTGCGCTGTTTCTCCTGGCTTTCCTGGATCTCCTTTAACCGGGTCTTGGTAGCTTCTACTGCCCACCCTTTGGGGATCAAGAAGTTATGCGCATAACCATCGGAAACTTCTTTTATTTCGCCTGATTTGCCTTGACCTTTAACATCCTGAAGAAAAATTACTTTCATTTTTATTCCTCCTTCGTTCGCAATCTTCGGTAGTCCAGCAATGAATCAAACAACCCGATTACCGTAAAGAAAATGATTGCCGAAGCAGTGAACAACAGTGACAGGACGACCAATACGATCACCATAATTCGGCGGGTGCTGCTCTTCTTAAACTGCCGTATTTTAAAACTTGCGGCAGCAAGTCCGTAATAGAACGCTATGGGCACTGTAATCAGCAGTATATTCGATCCTATGTAGTAGACCGTTGACAGCTGATCGCGCCCCCATAACCACAGCGCCAAGCCGAGGATAACCACCCATGCAATCTGCCAGGGCATGATCTCCTTATCAAAGGGTTCTCTTATTAGACGGTTAAGGTTGCGTTTTTGGCACCAAAAAGAGGCCAAAAAGAGTATGAAAAATACTGCCATTATAGCCTGAAGATAGTAAAAGGCGGGTAAATGACGCACTGCTAGACTCATAAAGGACACCAGGGCTTCTTTTACTTCCTCTGAAGACATGCCCTGCTCTTCATATATACTTAGTAGACCAGTATCTTCATAGTATTTTACGGTATCTTCTACCTGAGCAGCCATTTCTTGTTCCAACTGAGCCATACCTACATCACCGGTGCTGTAGTACAGCCCGCCCAGCAGAAGGCTGATGGTAAGAATCGCAACAAAAACTCCCCAGCGCTGCAACTGATAATAATCTCTGCCTTGTTGCGCCCCTATGCTTAGCACCACAGCCGGTATGATGAAAAAGGCTAGTAAATATACGGTTTGTTCCAGACCACTCAGAGAAAGTACTATTATTAAATTAATGATAATTACGGTGATTAGCCTTTTTTGATCCAGGTATAAAGCTGCCAACAGCAGACTGCATCCCCACAATATAGCAATAATGATGGTCAAAAATGGCAGCAAGGCCATCAGCAAAGCCAACGAGGCTGTCCACAGAACGATTTTTATAAATGGTGCCAAAGAATCACCTCTTCTTGTTCTCTATATAATGCAGCAAATCAGACAGGTCTCCATACCATCGTTCTACCTCGTGCCCACCGTCAATATTAGCCGTTAGTTGGGCTTTTACTTTATTGTCAACTGTGGAAAAATTAACCCCCACTCTCTTACCCAGCAGGTAAGACACGATTATGATAGCGGCTATAGCATCGGCGGCAGCATCATTACCTGTCTTTAACATGGCTTTGAATAGATCCCCTACCGAATCCACCATTTCCGCTTTGAGCCACTCTATTGTTTTTAGGTTCTTGGCAACATCTATTTCTCTACTTTTACTGGCCAAATCATACACCTCCCGCTAATTCTGAGTTCTGCGCAGCTTCTCTTTTTTCCTGCTCTAGCAAAAGGGAGGTTGACCAGGCTATAAATGGCAAAGCCCCCGAAGTCGGGGGCTTAGATTTATTCGCTGGTGTAGGGGAGAAGGGCTATTACCCGGGCCCGCTTGATAGCGGTAGTCAGCTGACGCTGATGATGGGCACAGTTACCCGTAATTCTCCGGGGAAGAATCTTGCCGCGCTCTGTAACGTAACGTCTCAGCCGCGGAATTTCTTTGTAATCTATATGTTCGACCTTGTCTGCGCAAAAATTGCACTGCCGTCTCTTTTTGCGGCGCTCTTTTCTGATCATTTCTTATCCCTCCTTAAAAAGGAATTTCGTCATCCTCCGTGCTGTCCACGAAGTCGATATCGTTCCTGCTGACCTCGGTTCCGAGATCATCCCATTGGTCTTTTTGAGGCTTGTTTTGGAAAGAAGCTTTGGCTTCTGAGCCGCTTGTCCCACCGCGGTCCAGAAAGCGTACATCATCGGCAACCACTTCGGTTACTTTACGCTTTTGCCCATCCTGTGCTTCGTAGGAACGTATCTGGATACTACCATCCACCGCTGCCAAACGACCTTTTCCCAGATAGTTGGCACAGTTTTCAGCCAGTCCTCGCCAGGCAACAATATCGATGAAATCAACTTGTTCCCGGTTGTAGCGGCGATTCACCGCCAGGCTAAAACGACACACTGCCGTACCGTTGGTAGTATAGCGAAGTTCAGGATCACGAGTCAAACGTCCGATTAATACCACCTTATTCAGCATAGCGCTTCCCTCCCCAAGTCATTACCTAGTCCTCATCCTTACGGATAATCAAATGACGCAGAAAACGATCAGATATTTTGATGATACGGTCTATTTCATTGACCGTTTCTGGCGTACCGTTAAAGTTCCATAAATAATAAACACCTTCCGTATAGTCTTCGATGCTATAGGCAAGGCGCTTTTTACCCCAGCCATTAACCTCTTCCAAAAACTCACCGCCAAAGTCAACTAGGATTTTTTGTAATCGTTCTTTGACTTCAGTTATGGTTTCCTCATCAAGGTCGGGCTTAAGGACGAACATTATTTCATACGCACGCATGGTGACACCTCCTCCCTATGGACTAACCCACAATGGGCCGGCTCCGATTCGAAACCGGAGCAGGGACTGCCATAAATTATAACCATAAATCGAAGTGGGCGCAACTGGAAATTGAAATTGCACACAAATTTACGCCTTTTATCAAAGCAAGCCTTTGATAAGCAAGCTCTTTAATTCGGCACAGGGTTTTTCAATGATGAAGGTATCGTTAAACAGAGCTTTGAGAATAGCTAATGGTTCTTGTTGCTCTTTGTTCCTAAATCCAATTATACAAAAGCGCCAGTGTTGCGGCAGGTTAGCCACTGTTACCAAATCGCCGGGCTGGAACTCTGTTTTGGGTACCAGTTTTAGCGTCATTTACCATCTCCTCCTCCCGGTGGTGATTATACTATTATATGCACTACCGGTGCAGGAGTGTTGTCAGGATTGATCCGGTTTTTCCACCACTCTTATCATGCGCCGCTCAAACTCGGAGCGGGGCAGCATGACCAGACGCCCGCATCCCTGACAGCGGATTTTGATATCCGCACCCATGCGGGTTACTTCCCAGTTGAAACTGCCGCAAGGATGCTTCTTTTTCATGCGTACTATATCACCCAGATCAAAACTCTTGCGCTCCATGGAATCCCCCTCCCCACTCCTGGGTTGAATCCCTGTCGGTTGCCGGGCTTCTCCAACGGCAGTGTGGCTGGGCCGCTATCATTTACGGCGCACATATATTCGGCCTGCCTGTCCGGTACCCCCTGAGCGTACCGCTCCCACCAAAGCTGCCGGAACTTGCCGCTCCTGCAAGGCCTGCTGTAGAGCAGCGGCCCGGGTTTCTTCTATCGCTATCAATAATCCCCCGGCGGTTTCCGGACAAAACAGCACATCATTTAACGATGCCTCAATTTCCTGTTCATATACTACCTTGCCCGCTAAATAGTCCCGGTTGGAATAGGTTCCCCCCGGCACCAGCCCCATGGCTGCATAATCTAAGACTTCTTTCATTACCGGGACATTTTCGGCCCACAGTTCTACTTCAGCTTCAGCCGCCGCAGCCATTTCCTGCAGGTGCCCCACTATGCCAAACCCGGTTATATCTGTGGCGGCATGGACACCAATTTCCTGCATGGCTTCACTGGCGGCTCGATTCAGGGTAGTCATCCAAGCAGTGGCTTCGTCATAAGCCTCCTGGGAGGCTAGCTCCGCTTTAATAGCCGTGGCTATGATACCGTTGCCAATGGGCTTGGTCAGAATTAAAACATCTCCGGCTTGGGCCCCTCCGTTACTGATCACCCGTTCCGGATGCACCATACCAGTTACTGACAGACCATATTTAGGTTCCAGGTCATCAACGGTGTGTCCCCCTACCAACAGGGCACCAGCTTCTTCGATCTTAGACTGTCCCCCAGCCAGAATGTCCCGCAACACCTGCATATCTTCACATTCCGGATAACAGACGATGTTCATAGCCAGGCGGGGAATTCCACCCATGGCATAGACATCATTGATAGCATTGGTGGCAGCAATCTGGCCGAATAGATAGGGATCGTCCACCATGGGAGTAAAAAAATCCAAGGTCAATATCAGCGCCGTATCGGGACTGATACGAAATACTCCCGCATCATCACGAGTTTGAGCCCCCACCAGCAAATCAGGGTGATGGGGAAAGATCTCATTACTAAGCAGTTTTTCCAGGGTCCCCGGACCCATCTTTGCCGCTCATCCAGCCGCTCGAACCATTTGTGTCAGGCGCACCTGCTTCACTCCTCCCAATCCCCCTTTCTGTTAAAAACAGTTCCGTTTATCGTGGCGATTGCACCCCCGCCAGGGGGCGTGGCCATCTCTA
>CAZTZX010000070.1:6172-7578 GCA_964618175.1 uncultured Syntrophomonas sp.
TTATAGGCCTGGTAGGCCATATAAATATCGGCTTTGCTGGATACTTCAAAGGGTGAATGCATGCCCAGAATAGCCGGGCCGCAATCCACCACTTCCATCCCATAGCGGGCCACATATTGTGCTACAGTACCGCCGCCACCGGCATCAACTTTGCCCAACTCCCCAACCTGCCAGACGACCCGATTTTCGTCAAAGAGCCGCCGTATCTGACTGACGAATTCTGGGTTGGCATCATTGGAATCATATTTGCCTCTTGATCCGGTATATTTGGTAAGAACAATACCTCGTCCCAGATAACTGTTATTCATCTTTTCAAAAACATCAGGATAGTTGGGATCTACTGCCCCATTGACATCGGCCGACAGACAGTAGGAATCAGCCAAGGCTTTTCGTACCGCATAATAATCACCGCAGCCTGCTTTTTGCATCAACTCTGCTACTAACAGCTCTACTATCAGGGACTGCAGGCCGGTATTTCCACTGCTGCCGATTTCCTCTTTGTCAGCAAACAGACACACCGCTGTACGCTGCGGAACCGAAGTATCCAATATAGCCCGCAGGGAAGTATAGGCGCATATCCGGTCATCTTGGCCAAAGCCCCCTACCATGCTGCGATCCAGACCCACATGGCGTGCTTTGAAAGCGGGTACAAACTGCAGTTCTGCGGAAGTAAAGTCGTCTTCCTCGATAGAATAACGCTGTTCCAATAGTTTCATTACCGCACTCTTGACTGGGTCTTTGGCGCCATCGGCTTCGGGACGACTGCCAATCAGAGCATTGAGGCTTTCCCCTTTAATTGCATCCACCATTTTCTGTTCCATCTGTTCTTTGGCCAGATGCGGTAGCAGGTCGGCAATGGTGAATACCAGTTCGTTTTCATCCTCGCCCAGCTGAACTTGTACCTGGCGGCCATCCTTTTTCACGATAACACCATGCAGGGCTAGCGGTATAGCCAACCACTGATATTTTTTGATTCCTCCGTAATAGTGAGTTTTCAGCAGACTAAATCCTTCGGCTTCATACAGGGGCCGGGGTTTCAAATCAAGCCGGGGCGTGTCGATATGAGATGCCACCAGGTTTATCCCTTGCCGCAAATCCTGATGGCCAATGATAACCAGTGCACAAATTTTGCCCTTGGCTTCCATATACAGTTTATCACCGGGTTTAATAGCACCGGCCTGATCCAGGGGAGTAAATCCGTTATCCTGGGACAGACGGCGTATATAATCTACTGCCTCGCGCTCGGTTTTCGCTTGGTTAAGAAAATCGATATAACTATCGGCAAAAAGGTAAGCTGCTTGGGCCTCCTCTTCATTCATTTTAATCCAGGCACTTCTTTTCAGTTCTTCTCCGATTTCGCTCACAGTTGGGCCTCCTTTAATCAATTTATTCTAGTTTCTCTGACC
>CAZTZX010000070.1:7678-10177 GCA_964618175.1 uncultured Syntrophomonas sp.
AAATAGAAGAGCAATAACAAACGCGGTAATGGTGCCAAACAGACCGCCAAAAGCTTTAACAAATCCTAGACGCAGTCCAGTCAGGCCGCTTAGTGCCAGCAGTACTAGTATGATAAGATCAACCAGGTTGGCCTGCACCGAATCACCTTCCCACTAATATCATCCATATTATAGCATACCGCTAGGCGGCTAATCTTTAGTGATAATTATAGTACAATATATACGGAGGGAGCAGCACCATGGTCTGCTCCCTCACAACCCCCGGAAATTACATTAGGTTTACTCATATTGTAAACCCTGAATATAGAAAAAGATAGCGTACCCAAAAAAGCAGGCCGCCTATTGATTCTTGCCCTGCTCAATAATTAATATATTCAATAGACTTACGCTCACCCCGGTATTGTATATCAATCTCACTCATAGTAAATTATAAATGAGGTGTAGATCGGTGGAATTTGCTGAACTGAGCAGTATAGACACAGTTATTGCCTATGTGCGTACCTTTGGTGTTATGGCACCAATGGTAGCCTTTGGCCTTTTTGTGGTGCAAGCAGCCTTGCCCGTTTTTCCGTATATAATTCTGGCTGCCGCCGGCGGACTTCTATTTGGTTTTAAGATGGGCTTTTTAATATCTTGGTCAGGGGCTCTGGCGGGAGCGACTGTTGCCTATTGGGTTTTCCGGCTATTAGGAGCTGAATGGGCCGAGCGTAAGCTTAAGATGCGTTTCGGGTATGATGTTACCCGCACTAATGGCCATTTGGCCTTCTGGGGAATCGTAGTGGCACGCATAGTTCCCGTGATCCCCACTCCCATTATAAATGCCGTTGCTGCCATCGGCGGGGTATCCTTCTGGAATTTCTTCTTTTCCTCCGCCATTGGCAAGATCCCTTCCGCTGTGCTATATACCGGATTAGGCCTGGCTCTTTTTAAGACCCAAGACATAAAGGTGACCCTGCTTATTATAGCGGTTATTATTGCCCTGGCGGTGGGAGGACGCTATCTTGCCAAAGACCGCATCTTTAAGATTCCTAGCGGAGATTAATCATTTTGTAGATATTTCCCGGGAAATAATGAAAGAAAGATTAATTTGTTAAAACTAAGCTTAGGGATGTTCGGCGGACATCCTTTTTTCGACTTATATGAGGATTTTACATCATTCTATAAATCCTTCAATATTGTCACTCTGAGTGATAGCGAAGAGTCTTGCAAATGCCGCCGCTCACCTTCGCTACCGCTCAGGATCACATTTTTAAAGTTACAATCATAATTCAAGAAAAGCCAATTATGCAACACTCTCATGTAGGATCTCTAAATGGTACCCTAGGGGCAACTGGTAATATTTGTCCCTAGTTAAAATGGATAAATCTAGCTAGGATAGGAGCAAGGAGGTAGATTAATGAAAAAGTTACTGAAAATTGTCCTTGTAGTCGCACTTATCTGCTCCCCGTTACATAGCTTTGTCAGCATGGATACAGCTGAGGCTGCAACTATTTCGATCAGGCCATATGTCTCGCTGTCAGGCAGCAGTGATGGAGAATTGCTCCCCGATTATCTGGTCAGCAAAATAGTCAATGGGAAAACCTATTATCCCAGCAAATCTCCTGAAGTACGCGTCTATCGTATTTCCAAACCCGATTACAACGGCTACCAACCTAAACCAGTACCAAGTCCGGCCCCGGTGCCAGTGCCAAACCCCACACCGGAGAAACCTGCGCCGAATCCACAGCCCAAACCAGAGACTCCGGCCCCGCTACCTAGTCCAAAACCGACTCCGGTTCCTGAACCTGAGCCGATACCGGTTCCAGCACCTGCCAAAGACTTCTCAGCTATGCAGACCGAAATGTTGGGATATATCAACACAGCTCGGGCCGACAACAACTTGGCTCCACTAACTCTGGACACCGCTCTGTGTAATGGAGCCTATCTGAAATCAAAAGATATGGCGGAAAATAATTATTTTAGCCACACTTCCCCCACCTATGGAAGTCCCTTTGCCATGATGAAAAGCCTGGGCGTCACCTACCGGGCCGCCGCCGAAAATATTGCCAAAAACACTAGTGTTAAAGGGGCCCATAATGCTTTCATGAATTCCACCGGCCACCGTCAAAACATTCTGGGAAGCGGCTATCATAAGGTGGGCCTGGGTTTCTATCAGGAAGGAAATTATCTATATGTAACCCAGTGGTTTACCAATTAGTTATCTCCCTTAGTCGAAAAAAGAAGCGCCTTTGAGCTATTAGGCTCAAAGGCGCTTCTTATCCCGCGCAGTCGTTCATGGTCTCTTTTGAAACCAACGTTCTCATAAGGTGGGTGTGTCCGGCTAATGGCTTCTGCTTACCTGCCCTTATGTCAGGCTTGGCATCCCTCAATTAGACCAAGACTCCCTGGTTTCAACTGTGGTTAAAAATACAACCGTTCCGCGATCCTTGCAGGCTTTGTTCTTATGTGTAGTATAACAGGGCTCTGCTCGTCCCGACAAGAGGAATTATGCGGAAGCTC
>CAZTZX010000071.1:0-10063 GCA_964618175.1 uncultured Syntrophomonas sp.
TTTGCTAATATACAAATGCGTGGAGCCGTGGTGCAGCGGTTTAGCATACTGGCCTGTCAAGCCAGAGATCGCGGGTTCAAATCCCGTCGGCTCCGCCATATAAATGAATACTTGATGTGACCGTGCCATAAATTAATATCAGTAAGCTGCCTTGACGTTATTCACTGGCATCGGGTAAAATTATTTAGCGTGCGGGAGTAGCTCAGTGGTAGAGCACCGGCTTCCCAAGCCGGGTGTCGCGGGTTCGAACCCCGTTTCCCGCTCCATAAGTATTTGCGTTATTGATGAGAATACCCTTAAGTTTGAAGGAGGTTTGTATTATATGAAACATATTACTACCGTTATTAAACCGAACCTAAAGCGTGATGTTAACCATACCAACTGCCGGGAATGCGCTACTTCCTGCCAGTCCGCCTGCAAAACATCCTGCACGGTTGGCAATCAAACCTGCCGCAATCAGTAATTGCTACATATAAGGGGCCCCGTGCCCCTTTTTTGTGTTTGATCAACGGAGGAACCTATAATGATAATCCTATCTGATTATAACTTTTCCGCCCATGTCTACCTTTACCGCTTTCAGGAGCTCAATATTGTGCTGGATGTCAATACTGGTGCTATTCATGTAGTTGACCAACTGGCCGCCCAGTTTATACAGGCCTTTATCAATTCTAACGGCGACTTTTACCTGGCCATAGAAGCCTGTGCTAATACTGGTCGCGATTGGGACGAAGTGATGGAAGCTGCCTTGGAAGTAGCTGGATTGTGGGAAGATGGCAGTTTGTTCAGTGATCCTGAAGATCCGGTGGTGGATTTATCCGACGCCCCGATTAAAGCACTCTGTCTTAATGTGGCCCATGTATGTAACATGAAGTGCCACTATTGTTTTGCCAGTCAGGGAGATTTTGGCCTGGGCAAATCTTTGATGAGTCCCGCGGTAGGCCGACAGGCTCTGGATTTTCTCGTGGAACACAGTCAGGGAGTAAAAAATCTGGAAGTGGACTTTTTCGGAGGCGAGCCCCTGCTTAATTGGGAAGTTGTCAAAGATATTGTGGCTTATGGTCGCCAGATCGAAGCTGATACGGACAAGGTTTTAAACTTCACCCTCACCACCAATTGCCTTTTGCTGGATGAGGACATAATGGATTATCTGGTTAGTGAGAACATCGCAGTAATATTGAGCCTGGATGGACGTCCGCAAGTTAACGATCATTACCGCGTGTTGAATAATGGCCAGGGAAGTTATGCAACCATTGTTCCTAAGATCCATAGCATGGTAGAAAAGGGGCCGATCAGCTATTATGTCAGAGGCACCTATACCCGCCGTAATTTGGACTTTAGCGCCGACGTACGGCATATTGTAGATTTGGGCTTTGATTCTTTGTCACTGGAACCTGCGGTAGGCGCGGGCACCGATTATGCCATCCGTGAAGAGGATTTGCCCCAGGTCTTAAATGAATATGAAAAACTGGCCTTGCTATTGCTGGAATACCATCAGCAAGGGCGCCAGGTTCATTTTTTCCACTATGATTTGGATCTGCAAAAAGGGCCTTGTCTGGCTAAACGACAGACTGGTTGTGGGGCCGGCTCCCATTATCTGGCTATTACACCGGAGGGGGACATTTACCCCTGTCATCAGTTTGTGGGCCACGCTGAATATTGCTTGGGTAATGTCCTGGAAAACACAGAGTTACAAGAAAAGATACGGCAAAGGTTTGCCGACAACACTCTGCTAGTCAAGGAGGAATGTCGTCGGTGCTGGGCCCGCAACTTCTGTGGAGGCGGTTGCCATGCTAATAATTATTTTGCCAATGGAGATATCAGCCGTCCAGCGCAAGTTGCCTGTGCCATGCATCGGCGCCGGGTAGAGGCGGCAATTTATCTGGAGTTAAAAAAGCAACTTTTTTAGGTATATCTAAAATTTTCTCAGAAAAGCAGGAAAAATACTGGAACAAATAGAATGTTTTCCAGGTCTAAAGAAAATTTAAGCTATTTATAGGGAGTTTCATATGATTGATTATTTCTTGCAGAATAAGAAGTTGTCTATGCGCATAGTTGTTGGATTGGTTCTAATAGTGGCACTATCCCTCATCTGTACTAATCTTATCCGTACTCCAGCCTATTCGGTAACAATAGATGGAGAAAAGACATTTGTGGTAAAACAGAAAAGTGATGTTGAAAAAACCCTGGTCAGCATACAAAAACAACAAGAAAAACAATGTCAACCCAAGCTGGAGCTGAGCAGCAAAATCGACTACCAACGTACCTTTGCCAGCCGGGACGATATCCTCTCTGGCAAGGAATTGGAACAAACCGTTCGGAAAACAGTTGATTTTAAGGCCCTTGCGGCTGCTCTCATGGTAGACGGTAAGCCTATCGCTTATATGGAAACCAAAGCGCAGGCCCAGGAGCTATTAGCGCAGTTGAAAAAAGAAAACACGGTAGTTGATGAAGGAGAAAAGCTTCTTTCGGTTGCTTTTGCCGAAAAGGTGACTATACAGGAAAAATGTGTAGCTCTCAGCCATATTATGCCGTTGGATAAGGCCTATCAACTGATCACCATAGGAACCGACCAGCCTCAAACCTATACGGTTAAAGAGGGCGATAACCTGTGGTTGATTGCCCGTCGCAATGACATGTATGTGGATGAAATAGTGAGAGCCAATCATCTGGACACGGAAAACCTTAAGCCTGGTGATGAACTAATTCTGGTCAAGTGCCAGCCGCACATAAGTGTGATTGCTCAGGTGGAAGGGGAAAAGGTAGAGACCATTCCTTTCGAAACCAAAACGGAAATAGATAATAATGCCAGCGGAGTCCGAATCAAACAGGATGGCCGCGATGGAGAGAAGAAGATTGTCTATGTAGCTACCAAGGTCAATGGATCGGTAGATGAACAGGAAATAAAAGAAGAAACTGTTCTCAAAGAAGCGGTAGCCAGAGTACTGGTTAAGGGGAAAACAGTTACAGTAGCTTCCCGTGGTGGCGGAGGAGCCATTGATTGGCCTGTTTACGGGCAGATAACCAAATACTACCAGAGAGGTCATACCGGATTAGATATTGGTGCCCGCAGCGGCTCAACGATCAGAGCTGCGGACAGTGGTACGGTCACTTTCACTGGCTGGCAGGGAGGATACGGTAATTTTATTATTGTTAACCATGGTAATGGCATGATCACTCGCTATGCGCATTGTTCCAGTATTAGCGTGTCTAAAGGCCAGCAGGTGGCCCGAGGCGAAACCATTGGGGCGGTAGGTTCCACCGGCCGCAGTACCGGACCTCACCTCCACTTCGAGGTTCTATCCGGTGGCTCCTTCCAGAATCCACTCAGCTACTTACGCTAGACTTACAAAAACCCTGCCCTAAGGGGTCAGGGTTTTTTTATATATGCAAGAAAAGGAGAGATTGCCGTGTATGATGTAATAATCATCGGAGCTGGACCGGCAGGATTGACTGCTGCTATCTATACCGGCAGGGCCAAGCTAAGTACCCTGGTCATTGAATCAAATGCTATAGGAGGAAACACTGCCCTTACTGATCAGATCGACAATTATCCCGGTTTCCCCTTTGGCATCAACGGCACGGAGTTGATGGAGCATTTTCAGCGCCAGGCGGAGCGGTTTGGAGCCGAACTGAAAATGGAAGAAGTAATTGACCTGCAAATAGTGCCTGAGGGCAAAAAAATCATCACCGACCAGGGAACTTACCTGGCTCGCGCGGTCATTATTGCCATAGGCGCCCGTCGCCGGGAATTGGATGTACCCGGAGAGAAGGACTATTTAGGACGGGGAGTATCTTACTGCGCCACCTGCGACGGGGCCTTTTTCCAGGGGGTACCGGTAGTCGTAGTTGGGGGAGGAGACTCAGCCGTGAAAGAAGCCCTCTATTTATCGGATATGGCCTCCAAGGTTTATCTAGTGCATCGGCGCGAGCAATTCCGTGCTAATCAGACGGCAGTGGATAAAATGCTGCAGAATGATAAGATTGAATTGAAGCTGAACAAGGTCATCAAGCGAGTAGAAGGCAACCATACTATGATGCAGAAACTGGTTCTGGCTGATGTGCAGACCGGTCAGGAAGAAATCCTCGAGTCAGAGGGCCTGTTCGTCAGTATTGGTTTTGTGGCAGCTGCCGACTTTTTAGACAACCTGTTGGCCAACGAAGACGGCTACATTCTCACCGATCATAATATGCAGACCTCCGTGGAGGGAATCTACGCGGCGGGGGACATTAGAAACAAAATCGCCCGCCAGGTGGCCACGGCAGTTGGCGATGGAGCTTTAGCCGGCATAGCCGTAACTGGTTATTTGAAGGAATAGTCCCAGTATTTGCTTCCCCTTCTAGATAGGATGCCATTGTATAATGGCTCTAGAGGGGAGAGAGAAGCATGTTGGGTTTAAAAGGGATTGGTTCCGTCAAAACGGCCAGCTTGATCCTTATTGTGCTTCTGCTGGCAATTTTAGTAATATCACGCTATTCTAATACCTTATTAAAGATTGCGGTGGGACAGGAGATCAATCTGAAAACAGCCCACTTCAGCGTGACGGAAACCGAGCATTTTAAAATTAAATACACCAAGGTAGATGAACCCTATATTTCGATGATCAGCAACGCTTCTGAGCAAGCTTATAAATCGGTAAGCCAGGCTTTTGGGCAGGAACCGGATGGCAAGACTATCATTGTGGTATATCCCGACTCGGCCAGTTTATCAGACAGTTTTGGCTGGGATAGAGATCAAAAGGCCATGGGAGTTTACTGGGGCGGAACAATTCGCATCCTGTCACCGCGGGAGTGGATAGGATCGGCTGATGCTGATGAACTATTCGCCCAGGAGGGGCCAATGGTGCATGAATTTGCTCATCTTATGGTTGACGAAATTACCCAGGGCAATTATAATCGCTGGTGGACTGAAGGCGTAGCTCAGTACGTGGAAAAAAACATTACCGGCTTTGCATTTGCTGATCCCTTTGCCGGTGGACGTCCCGCGTACTATTATGAACTGGGGTCATTAGCAAGAAGTTTTGATAGTCTGGATCAGCCGATCGCTTACTGGCAATCTCTGAAAGTAGTGGAATACCTAGTGTCTGAATATGGAGAAGATTGCCTGTTTGATGTTCTGGAAGCCCTGGGTAATGGGTTAAGTATGGAGCAGGCGATAGAGAACACCCTGGTCATTGATTACGACACTTTTGAAAATAATGTTTATAGCGTACTGGATGGAAATGGGCGAGAGGTGTAAAGTCTATTGAAAAACAATTTATTTATCGAAGGTGGTTATCCACTGCATGGACAAGTTCGGGTCAGCGGGGCTAAAAATGCAGGATTAGTTTTAATAGTTGCCAGCATCATGGCTGAAGGCGAAACCATTCTGGACAATGTTCCCCGCATTAGGGACGTGGAAGTCTTAATTCAGATTCTGGAGGACTTGGGAGTTAGGATCCACTGGAATGAAGACGGCAGCCTTTCCATATGCCCCCCTTCCAGTGGGCTGAAAACTCATACTTCTTACGAGCTGTCCAAGAAACTCCGCGCTTCTAATTTACTGCTGGGCGCTCTGCTGGGCAGTCAGGGCGAAGCTCAGGTATCCCTGCCGGGCGGGTGTGATATAGGATCGCGTCCTATGGATCTGCATATAAAGGGCGCGCAAGCTTTAGGTGCGCAGGTCGATTTAGAATCCGGCTACATCTATGCTAAAGCCAAAGACCGCTCAGGCAGTCGGGTATACTTGGATTTCCCCAGTGTGGGAGCCACGGAGAACATTATAATGATGGCGGCCAAGACACCTGGGCAGACCGTCATTGAAAACGCCGCCAAAGAACCGGAAATAGTGGATTTAGCCAACTTCATCAACTCCATGGGAGGACGTATTCGCGGTGCGGGTACGGATGTTATTAAGATTGAAGGCGTACCTGCCCTTAAAGCGGGACGCTATGCTATAATACCGGATCGGATCGAGGCCGGCACCTATATGATTGCCGCCGCCATCACCGGAGGGGAGATACTGGTGGAGAATGTTATCCCCACCCACCTGCACCCCATTATTGCTAAGCTGCAGGAAACCGGTACCCGGGTAGAAGAAGTTAAACAGGGCGTCTTGGTCAAGGCCGCACGGCATATTACACCAGTGGACATAAAAACGCTGCCTTACCCCGGCTTTCCGACCGATATGCAGTCCCAGATGATGGCTTTGCTATGTCATGCGCAAGGTTCCAGTGTCATCGTGGAAAATGTTTTTGAGAATCGATTCCAGATAGTTGATGAATTAAAACGTATGGGTGCCCATATCAAAGTGGAAGGACACACCGCCGTAGTGGAAGGCGGAACTCACCTGTCGGGAGCCAAGGTAAGAGCTACTGACCTCAGGGCAGGTGCTGCCTTGGTACTGGCGGCACTGGCCGCCGAGGGGGAAACGGAAATCGAAGAGGCGGGCCATATTTTCCGAGGTTATGAGAAGATCGAAGACAAGTTGAAATCCCTGGGAGCCAGAGTAAGATAAAAAGCTAACAAAAAGAGGCTAAAAGCCTCTTTTTTTTATCGGCGACAATGGAAATATTGAACAGTATAAGCCCATCCGGTTCGTGCACAATATCTGTACCACCATGAAGAGGAGGAGTGACATGAACCGGGAAAGAGCTAAAGGCGTACTGGCATTTTTTGTCCTGTTTCTAGTAGGATTAGCTATGTATAGTGTTTTTGATGCGGCTCTGGCTCCCAGTAAACCTATGGTACAGGAGGACCCGCAACCAGCCGGCGAGGTCAGCAAAGTAGCCGCCAAGGTTAGCCCCGCAGTGGTGGGCATTACCAGTCTGCAGCAGGGCGGACGGGTATTTGACGGGCATGACAGCGAATCAACCGGCTCTGGGGTTATCATGGATAAGGACGGTCATATCGTTACCAACAATCATGTGGTAGCCGATGCGGATCACCTGATTGTTACTCTGATAAATGGGGAGGAAAGAGAAGCGCAGGTGGTAGGAACTGATCCCCGTACCGATCTGGCGGTAATAAAGATCAAGGGTAATGACAACTTGTCACCAGCCATATTCGGTGATTCCGATAACCTGGCGGTAGGCCAGGAAGTTATAGCCATAGGAAATCCATTAGGATTGAGTTTCGCCCGCTCCGTAACGGCGGGAATAGTCAGTGGACTAAATCGTCTGTTGAGCACGCAAGAAGGCTTTGTCTACCGGCTTATTCAGACCGATGCCGCTATAAATCCGGGCAACAGCGGCGGAGCCTTGGTCGACTTGACTGGACGTGTGATCGGTATCAACACCGCCAAGATCGCTGTAGAGGGATTTGAGGGAATGGGCTTTGCCATACCCGCTAATCAAGTGGCCATAGTAACAGCAGACTTGCTGCGCTATGGGGAAGTGCGTCGGCCTCTACTAGGGGTGCGCATAGTAGGGGAATTAAGCCCCGATCAGGCCAGATACTATAAGCTGCCCATACATCATGGAGTAGTAGTAGAGCCCAACCGACGAGGTCCCGCCGAACAGGCAGGTCTGAAGCCGTTTGACATAATTACGCGAATAGATAAAAAAGATGTGACCACCAGCCAGGAACTGCAGGAAGCCATTGCCGATAAAAAAATCGGCCAAGTAGTAAAGGTGCGACTGATGCATCTTCCTAACGGCAACAGTGCCCAAGCTCAGGTCAAAACCATAAAAGTTAAACTCACTAAATAAGAGAGGTCTAGAACATGCACGGGTTTATAATATAGAAGCTAAACTAAACAAAAAAAGCCCTGTCCAAGACAGGGCCTTTTTGTTTCCTACCATCCCAGGCGAGTATATTCTTCCTCGTCAGGCTCAGCGTCATCAAAGATTGGTACGGTTATGTTGGGAGCACCACCATTGCGCAGATCATGGATGCGGCCGTCTTTCATGTAGAAGCATTCCTTTTTGCCCACATGGACAATAATCTCCAGACCACCTCCGGCCGTTAGCTGATAAGCATTTTCACCAATACGTAGGATCTCCTGTATGGGTCCCTTGCCCAGCATTTTAAATCCATACTTCTTTACCTTGATTTTTTCCACAGTAATACGCATTATGTCGAACATGGATTTTTTGGCGGCCTCCGCCATTTCAGTCAGGTCGATGGCCCTAGTATCTCGGAAAATGATACGAACTTCAAAACCAACCAGATTGTCCTGGGTTCCATTACTAGTCATGGGTATCAACCTCCTTTTTAACAAAATAGCATATTGGTGGCAAAATTGTAAGCTAACATAGCAAAAAAGGGAAAAGAAATGGATGGGTCAGCTGTTTGAATGACCTTTTTGGGCTGCTTGGGGGAAAAATGTATAACAATGTTTACGTTTTTGGCGATTGAAAATTAGCACCCTCACAGTTATCCTCTAAGGGAGTGTATCAGCTGAAGATCTGTCGATGGTGATCGTCACCTGCGCTGGCTTATCTTTGGTTTGAAGCGCTTCTAAAATGAGCATTCTAAGCTCTGAATCGGGTGTTTTGATCTCCGGGGGTGCAAAAACATCAAAGCTATAATCGGTATGCCCAGGGTAGTCCTCAATGCGCAAGTCATGTATGGACAAGCGGGTGTCTATGGTTTTGACCTGACCTTCAACCCAAAGGCGTTGATAATCATTCTGATCGCCAGTCGCAACCGGGTCGTGGTGGATGATCAGGTGAATGTTGTCGTTCTCTAGAAAATCGCGCTCGATGGTGTCGATGAGCTGATGCGCGGTCAACGCATCTATCTCCCCCGATATTTCCACATGAGCACTGGCAATCAGGCGACCGGGCCCATAATCATGCACTATGAGATCGTGAGTGCCAAGTACACATTCATACGCCCTGATTTTTTCGGAAATATACCTGATAAGCTCAGGTGCGGGGGCTTCTCCCAACAAGGGGTTCAACGCTTCTTTCACCAACCCTATGCCGCTATATAAGATAAAGGCCGCTACTCCCAGGCTCGCCCAGCCGTCCAGATTCATTCCGGTAAAGCGAGCCAGTACTGCAGTCAAAAGAACTGCCGACGTTGCGACGGTGTCATTGCGGCTGTCTACGCCGGTGGCTTTGAGCGTCGTTGAACTGATGCTCAGGCCTACGCTGCGGTTGAAAGCAGACAGCCATAACTTCAGTAATATCGATGCTGCCAGCACGATCAAGCTGACCAGGCTAAAATCGACGGGGGTAGGCGCCAGGATCTTGGCCAAGCTGCTTTTTCCGAGCTCGATTCCGACTACCAGCACAAGTACTGCCACAGCCAGTCCCGAGATATATTCATACCGACCGTGCCCGAAGGGATGTTCCTTGTCTGCCTTTTTGGCCGCAATCTTAAAACCGATTAATGCAATGACGGAGCTGACGGCGTCGAGTAAGTTATTCAGGGCGTCCGCGATTACCGAAATGCTGCCCGAAGCTAAGCCGACGGCCATTTTCCCCGCCACGAGAAATAGGTTGCAGAAAATACCCACCCAACCCGCAAAGCTGCCAATAGCGGTTCGCACAGCTGGGTCTTTCGTATTTTGGTGATCCTTTACAAAAAGATGCAGCAGCCATTTTATCATAGTTATTTATCCGGCTTTCTTAGCATATTACAGAATCTTTCAGTGGTTTGTCGTCAGGGGAAGTTTTCCTCTCTTTGAATCAAGGCGGTGTAGGGGATACAAGCATAACACAATGGTCCCGTTTTACAATATTATGAGAATGGCCGTGATCGTTCCCCGTGAGCGTGTTGACCATGGTCGTGTTCCTCGCCAGAGCTATTATATCATAAGGTAGTGTCCCTCTTTTCGCCCATCAATATGTCCCACGTCTAAGGCATAATATTCTCAATAAATCACTCATTACTTAATCAAATATACCGCAATTATCTATCTTGGACGACAGTAATCTCAGTTGTACGGTTTTTTCGTACAACTGACTTCCCTCCAAGTGTCTATCTGTAAGCAACATATACTACCGCTTCGGCGGCAGGAAGTGAAGACCGATGCGGCGAAACTGGAAGAGAAGGGAATGCCTTGCCAATTGCAGGAAATATATATAGTAGTGATTGTAGGGAGGGATTATCAGTGGCATCGCAACAATTCAGCAAC
>CAZTZX010000072.1:0-10000 GCA_964618175.1 uncultured Syntrophomonas sp.
AGAAAGTGCAGTGAGCAACAATGACGCCAATATGCTTAATATCTTAAACAGTTTAAAAGCACTGGGAGTCACAATTGCAATTGACGACTTCGGGATTGAATACTCCTCATTAAGCCGCCTGAAGCATTTGCCAATTGACCGAATGAAAATAGATATCCAATTTATTCGGGGCATCGAAGCAGACGAAAAGGATCGGGAAATTACCAAGGTGATAATCAATCTTGCCAAAAGCATGAAGCTCAAGGTCATTGCAGAGGGGGTTGAAACAAAAACTCAACTTGATTTCCTCAGTCGTTGGTTGTGTGATGAAGTGCAGGGATATTATTATTATAAGCCGATGCCCGCCGAGGAGATTGATCAAATCCTTGGTAGTGTTGAATAATAGGGGTATGACAGATCCTCAATTTCTCTATACAGTTAAGGTTGATTAGAAAAGACCGAAAAATTGTGCGAATCCCCCTAATTGTTGACTTAGGTCAAAATAGTTTTCAGTAAACCATGCTACAATAAACTCATAAAAAGAAAAATTAAAAATGAGGTGGATATCGTGTCAAAGCCAATAACATTCGATCAAGCCAAAGAAATGCATTTTAAGACATTGGAACAGTATGTACCGGTTGTATCGCGAGTTCATGGAGACAATCACCCGGAATTTCATGAAGTTCGTCAATTATTTGATGCGATCAATGTAAAAATAAAAGACGACGGGTCAAACAAACCTGACTTAAACGAAGAATTTGCCAAGCTGCGTGACATCACACGTGATTACACCGTTCCGGGGGATGTCTGCGAAAGTTATGAAGCTGTTTATACTATGCTAGCCGAAATTGACAAGGCCTATAATGCTTAAGTTAGGATTAACAAAATGGTGATGAAACGGAATTCCTTGTATGAGGAGGCTTCAAATATGTACTACTCGACACATTACCAATCTCCGGTGGGGGATATGTTGCTGGCAAGTGATGAAAATAACATTATCGGTCTGTGGATGGGCCAGCAAAAACATCTTGGCAGCACCATGCCCCAAGACATGACGGAAAAGGATGACATTCCAATAATTCAAGAAGGTATAGCATGGTTGAATGATTACTTTACGGGTAAGAAACCGAGTTTATCCAGACTGCCTCTTGCTCCAATAGGAGGCGAGTTCAAACAGCAGGTGTGGAAAGTTCTTAGAGAAATACCCTATGGTGAGCTGACAACATACGGTAACATTGCCAAAGAAGTTGCCAAACGTATGGGAAAGGATAGGATGTCTGCGCAAGCTGTAGGTGGTGCTGTCGGACACAATCCGATATCTATCATTATACCTTGCCATCGTGTGGTAGGCACCAACGGAAGTCTGACCGGCTATGGCGGTGGGATCGATAAAAAGATAAAGCTGCTTCAGCACGAAGGAGTAGATCTGAACGGATTATTTGTGCCGAAAAAAGGGACTGCACTATAGAAAGCGAGACCATTCTAACGAAAAGGAGTTTAAGTGTTTATGAGTGATAATAAGGTAAAAAAAGCACCCCCATCGGTGAATGAATGGCTCAAAGAAGCCAAAGCCCATCAAATGGCGGCCCGATCAGGGATGTTTTTGGTTCACAACGGAGTGGTGCGGGAGACCCCCAAGGCTCAAGTGCGCCAGGGGCTTGATGATGGTTCAGTGGTAACGGGAATGGAATTCAGCTACGATGCGGCCAAAGTAGATGAAGTGATTTCCCAGACTTATAATATGGAAGGGATCTTCCATGTCAAGGTATGGCTCAACGAAGGCCAGCTGGAGGTTGGGGATGACATCATGTATGTGTTGATCGGCGGCGACATCCGACCTCATGTTATAGATGCCCTGCAATTCTTGGTGGGAAAGATCAAAAACGAATGTGTTACTGAGATTGAACAAAAATCGTAATTTCATTGAAAAAGTGGATCTGCTGAAGACTTGATATGATTGCAGCAGGTTTTCTGCCTGGTAAAATAACCACATGAACTACTTGGTATTCTGAAATACTGTAATTTTAAGGCGAACCATTACAAAACTAAAAACTGGTGGAATCTTGGCATGCGGAGGTATGGAGCATTACTTACGACCTAGATTGGAGAGAAAAAATGGTGGCAAGTGGCGGAGACAGATTGATAATTGCCGGATCGGGACGGGTTGCGTTCTTTATAAGTAGATTTGCCGGAGTGGTTGGTTATCAGATCACGGTGCTTGACCATGAAGCTGAGACGCTTACCCAGGAAAGATTTCCTGATGCCAGTGAACTGAGGTTGGGAGACGAAGTGCAGTTGTTGCAAGAATGTAATATCGATACTGACACCAGTATAATTATCGTCACCCAACACCATGAGAATGATGAAGCGGCGTTGTTGGCAGTAATAGACTCACCGGCCAGATATATTGGAATCTTGAGTAACAAAAGGGCGGTTACCGCATATGCGAACAAACTAACGTCCCTGGGCATCACTGATGAGTCCATGTCCCGTGTTCATACACCGATTGGCCTGGATATAGGAGGGAGCACAGCTGCTGAAATTGCCTTGGCGGCAGTTGCTGAACTGCAAGCAGTAAAATACCATCGCCCGGCAGGCTTCATGGTCGTCAAACAAAAGAGCAAACGTACCCTTAAGAATCGAGACGAAAAATATTAATAGCTGTTACAAAATCCCTCCGCCATGCTTTCTAATGATCTCAAGGTTGTTATTGTCCTCTTAAAAAGTATCGGAAAATTTTATAAACGAGACCTCATACTCCTCTTGGTGGGGGAGTGGATGTTTTTAAAGCATTCATTTTGAGGTCTCATTTCTCTTCTTGACCCCCTTTTTACCAATCAATACTTCAACATCACGTTGTGAATATCGGAACATCTAAGTGCCATCAAAAATGTCTCTGTGTCTCAGTTTCAATGTGCTTAATATCATTTTGAAACACCCGTCCTTAAAAGACGATTCTTTTTGGGGGGCTGCCCAGCTATTCTCGATAGCGAAACTTAAGCCCTGGAGCGGAATCCTCTTTCCATATTCGGTATTGGAACAATTTTTGCATAGTATTAATCTATATGTTGTGGCTATTTTTCCGGCTCCTAAGCTAGTACAAATAGAAGTGAGGGTCGAAAGTCAACTGTTTATCAGAAAATCATATTCTTGACGACAGGAGGACATTCAGCATGCAATTCAAAACTAGCGGCATCATATTGGCTGGGGGACGTAGTACCCGTATGGGAAGAGACAAGACTTTGATGAAAATAAACGGCGAAACTTTGATAGAGAAAATGGTTAGCGAATTAGGCCAGGTTGTCGACGAAGTGATCATAGCCAGCAACCATTTTAATAAATACAATCTGCCTGGGACGATAGAGGTTCCGGACTTGTTTACGGGCACAGGCCCCATGGGAGGAATACATGCCGGGTTATTGAAGGCTAGTCATCCTTATGCCTTTGTGGTAGCGGCCGATATGCCGTTGTTTAACTCCGATCTGGCCAATTTCCTCATTAACAGTGTGAACAATGATTATGATGTGGTGGCTCCGGAAATCGATGGCGCCTGGGAGCCTTTATGCGCAGTTTATTCACGAACCTGCTTGAAAACCATAGAAGAATTCTTGTGTGCTGAAATACGTAATGTCTATGGCTTGTTCGAGCGACTGCGTACCCTGAAAATAAATGAACAGGATTTGGCTAGTATCGGCCAGTCCCGAGATAATGTTTATAACATGAATACCCCCGAGGATTACCGTCATTTTCTAGCCGGGCCGACGGTTGCGAATTAATTGCCAGTCATCATCAACGGGGAGGTTTTCAAATTCTGTCCCATAATGACTAGATTAAATCCTAAAGTGAGAATAATGGAACAATCCCTACAGTTGACATCTGAAAAAAGAAAGGCTTGAAATCAAGCCTTGCGCCGTTTTTGCCTCAGTAAGTTCAAGTTGGCACGTTGTTTGCAATATAGATGGCTAGACTAGCCTGCACGACCGCAGTGAAGAACAGCCTCAATCGCCGCAACTGAGGCAAATACAATTTTATAATAGAACTCCGAGCCGCACTGCCTAAGGGAAAGTTCCTACGGCAATGCAGCCTGGGCTCAAGCCCACGGGGCAGCCAGAGAAATTTAGCCGCCTCCCCTATTGGAAAGGATGTTCAGAAGTTTTGGCAAGTTCCTGGACATTTTTCAGGAACTTTTTTTATATGAAGGGTTATGGAGCGATCAGTCCTGTCAATATGAGTGAATCAAGCGAAAGGGCGGAATAATGATGATAGATACTTATGGCCGAAAAATTGACTACCTGCGAATATCAGTAACTGATAGATGTAATTTGCGGTGCCGATATTGTATGCCCGAGGAAGGGATCGAAAATGAGGGCCATTCCCGCATGCTTTCGCTTGAACAGATATACCGTTTGGTTAAGATAGCCAGCCAAACCGGGATTAGCAACGTAAGGCTGACCGGCGGAGAACCCCTGATTCGCAGGAATATTGTAACTCTGGTAGATAAGATCGCAAGTCTGCCGGGAATAAATGATGTGTCTATGACTACTAATGGCATCCTTTTTCCGAAAATGGGCGAAGAGTTGAAGCAGGCCGGTCTCAACCGGGTAAACATTAGTCTGGATACTCTCAATGAAGATAGATACCGTTATATAACCCGCCGCGGTGAGTTGGGCGACGCCATAGCTGCGGTACATAAAGCCATGGAAATGGACATGCAGCCGGTCAAGATAAATGTGGTGATGATCAAGGGCTTCAACGATGATGAAATCCTGGATTTTGCAGAACTGGCCTACAATCTACCGGTTCACATCCGTTTTATCGAATTCATGCCCATAGGCGATCTCGATTTCCATACTGCGGATAAATGTCTTAGCATTGGGGCGGTAAGGGAAATCATCCAGCAGAAATACGAGTTTATTGAAGGGGCGCAAGTCCAAGGACACGGTCCGGCCAAGTATGTCAAAATGGCAGGTGGGCAGGGTTCATTGGGCTTCATAAGTGCCATGAGTGATCATTTCTGCGGTAGCTGCAACCGCATTCGCATGACAGCCGACGGTAAGCTGCGCGGTTGTTTATACAGCTATCAGGAAATCGATTTGCGCCTGGCTCTTTACAATGATTGCAGCGATGAACAACTGCGGAACCTTTTCGTAAAAGCCATTTTAATGAAGCCGGCTCAGCACCACATGCTGGAAGGATGGGGCGCTGAAAACCGTCGCAAGATGTACCAGATTGGAGGTTAATGGTGGAACTGACTCACATTAACCAAGATGGTCGCGATCATAGTATGATAGCGGGTAGATACTTCTAGTGACAGCCACCGGATCCCATCTGTTTTTTACTCCGTGACTGTTGCCAGTTTTTAATGTCTCAGATCCACGGCTACTCCGAACTTATCTCCTATTCTTCATCACTAATACTCACCTTTAGCTTACCTATTTTGCGTCACTCCGTTTGGTAAGATGATACAACCCCCCCAGGCGAAAATGCCAAAAAACGACAACATTCAACTTATGTCACGGTAAGATCAAATTTATGTTATATTAAATCTACGAACACTATGATTGTTGCGTCTCGACAGGAATGTTTACTATAGGGATGTTGTTATATGGAGGCGTGAATATGAGCAAAATTCAGAATTACCATTTATGGCTTGCGGATGCCTGGGAGAAGTTTGTATTTCAAGGGGTCATAGACCAACGTGTGCGCCCTGAAATTATTAATTCTTGGGTTAGATGTAGGGAATTTAATGTTGATCCTTTATCCGATAGTGTAATGGTGTTGCTGTCTGCTGAAAAATTTGCGGAAAGAAAGTCTAAACAAGCCCATCTTATTAAAGTAGCTCAACCCTATATTAAGTTGCTTAGTGAATATGCAGTTGACAGTGGTTTTATTATTTTCCTGTCAGATAATCTAGGTACGGTACTCATTTTGGATGGGGATCGGGATGAGTTGCAAAAACAAAGGGAAACCAACCTGGTCGAAGGGGCTATATGGAGTGAACAATCGGCTGGAACTAACGCAGTTGGTACTTCTATTTTTACGCAAAGCCCTCTACAGGTAGTGGGGAAAGAGCATTACTGCGCTCTGCAGCATAGTATTACTTGTTCAGGAGCACCCATTTATGATGCCGAAGGTGCTCTGCTCGGTATCTTAAACATGTCCGGTAACTGTAACGATGTTAATGAACACACTCTGGGTATGGTAGTAGCCTGTGCTCAGGCCATTCAAAATCAAGTGAGAATTGAAGAAGGGTTATTAGAGCTTGAAAATAACAATTTGGTAATGAATACTACCTTGGAATGTACGCCAAATGCAATTATTACGGTGGACAAGGAAGGGATTATCACTCAACTTAACGCTACCGGAGCTACGCTGCTTAAAATTGAACCGAAACGTGCTATTGGAAATCAATTAGGAAAGATATTACCTACCAAACAGGATCTCATACAATTAATGAGAAATGGTGCTGCTAATGGAATAGAGATTTTTATAGGCGATGATGACACAGCTAGACGTTGCAATCTGTCTGCTAAGAGTATTTATAGTAAAGTCGGCCAATACAGTGGTGCTGTAATTCAGATACAGTCATCAGATCAGGTAGATAATCTGGTTAACCAAGTAACAGGTGCCCATGCGCAATTCAGCTTTGATAAATTGATTGGGCAAAATGCGGTTTTTGTGCAAACGAAGAAAATTGCCCAGGAGGTTGCCAAAACAAATTCTACTGTTTTATTGCTGGGTGAAAGCGGAACAGGGAAAGAACTATTTGCCCAGGCCATTCATAATGACAGTAATCGCAGTGGTGCCTTTATTGCTGTAAACTGCTCAGCGATTCCCAGGAGTCTTGTTGAAAGCGAGCTATTTGGTTATGAGGCGGGGACATTCACGGGAGCTAACCGCAATGGGCGACCTGGTAAATTTGAACGGGCCCATAATGGGACAATCTTTTTGGATGAAATAGGAGATATGCCGTTAGATCTCCAAGCAGTTTTGCTCAGGGTCCTACAGGAGAGAGAGGTCGTACGAGTAGGAGGCTTTAAACCGATTCCCGTAAATGTAAGAGTAATCGCCGCTACAAATCAAGATCTTTTAGAAAAAGTCGTTGAGGGGAATTTCCGCGAAGATCTTTATTATCGCCTCAACGTTATCGCCCTAAGGATACCACCGCTGAGAGAACGTAAAGATGATATTTCTTTGCTGGTGAAAGAACTGCTTCCACAGATCTGTGCACGTATGAACAAACAATTATTACGAGTCTCTCCTGCCGTCATGCAAATTTTGCAGAAATATGATTGGCCCGGGAATGTGCGGGAACTTGAGAATGCATTGGAACGCAGCACCGTAATTGCCAAAGGAAATGAGATAGAGATGGTCGATTTGTCCGAGCATTTGAATAGTGCGACAAGCATGAACATGAATAATATGTCTCTTCAAGATATTGAAAAAGTGCGAATTGAGCAGGCCATTGCAACTCAGCGTACTGTGGAGGATGCTGCTAAAATTCTAGGTATTAGTAGAAGTACTTTGTACAGAAAGATGACAGCCTTGGAAATTCAAAAAGTAAAAAGTTAAGAATAATTGGGTTGAATAATTACATGTCCTACTCATGACACAAAAATGTGCCGTTAGTGGGACATTTTTTTCGGGTAAAACAGAGAGATGGTTTAATTATGGATGAGTGCACAGTCCGTGCATTTACACGGCAAGACGGCGTTTTTAAGTGAAAAGTTACACAATATTATTGTTCAAAATGATATTGGCATGGTATTTGCAAAACTAAGGCTAGCGGCGTGCAGTGATAGAAAATCAAAGTGGAGGAGGGGCGTTGGATAGAGCTTAATACAATAATAGCTGGAGGTGTGTTGAATTGGAGAAAAAGACTAAAATCATGATCCTGATGGTTGTAGCCTTATTCTTAGGTTATCTGCCTTGGTACAATTTTTCCGCAGTTATGTCCTATATATCCACGGATTTCGGATTGACTGCTGGGCATCAGGGCATGATTATCTCAGCTTTTCAGTTGGGCTATGTAGTTATTGTTTTGATTACAGGATGGCTGGCTGACAAAGTTGGAGCCAAGAAAGTTGTGGCCTGGGCGACACTGTGCTGTGCGGTTACTGCCACTCTATTCCCGTTTGTGGCGCATGATTTTACAACTACTCTTATTATGAGATTGCTGACTGGTCTATCCGCAGGAGCTATCTATGCACCAGGTATGGCATTGCTGTCCAACTGGTTTGAACCTCAAGAACGCGGAAAAGCGATCGGAGCTTATACAGCTGGGTTAGTGGCGGCTTATGCCGGTGGTTATTTTGTGGCAGCTCCCTTGGCTGCGGCATATAGTTGGCAGGTCGGAATGCTGGCTACATCTCTCCCGGTTTTCGTAGCCGCATTTATTGTTTTCAGGTATATACAGGACAGACCTCAAGGTACGGCCAGTTTTGACGGTGCGATTGGTTTTCTGGGTGATGGCGCTGCAATGCCAAAGCCTGCACCGGAAGGTGGATACAAAGGACCGATCTTTATTACCGGTTCCTATATGGGTCATATGTGGGAATTATATGCATTCTGGGGTTGGATCGGAGCGTTTATGATGGCCTCCTGTACCGCTGTCGGAATTACCGGGGCAGAAGCAGTTGCCACAGGCGGATTACTGGCAGCTATCATCATTCTCGTTGGTGCACCTGCTGTGTATTTACTGGGCCTGCTAGCCGATAAAATCGGCAGAACCAAGGCCATTATCATTGCGGCAACTTGCAGTCTGGTTCCTGAGTTCTTCTTCGGTTATATGTTTGGAATGCCCCTCTGGATGGTTGTAATAGTAGGTCTGTGGATCGGTTTTTGGGTTATAGCTGACTCAGCTATTTACAAAGCTGGCTTGACAGACATGATCTCAGAAAAGATCAGAGGAACAATTCTAGGCGTACAGTCTGCGGTCGGTTATTCAATGACTATTTTAGCACCTCTGGCATTTGGTGCTTTACTAGAAAAATTAAACGGCCCGGTTGCTTCTATAGACGCTACGATTTGGGGGCCATGCTTTGTAATGTTAGGCATCGGCGCTTTAATTGCTCCCATTCTCGCTATGGCTACCCGCAAGTTACCACAGGCAAAATTAATGACCGGCGGCAAAATGTAAATTTAACCATTATTGACATTGGCGGTGATGTAATGCAAGACAAGCTATTGAATATTTATTGGCAAGAACAGTGTGCAGAGATGGTTCCGGAAATTAGGGAAGGCCTGAAAGTTGTCTTCCCCGGCTTGGAACCTTTTTATGCCGGGAGCAAGGAAGTTCCGAGTGAGAATTATGATCCATCCAGATATCAATATGACGCGCTCGGCCTTTTGAGACATCTTCCCGATGAAGAACTCTCGGTATGGATTATAGCCGAAGACATTTATCACCCGGGATATAGATATCTCTATGGAGCTGCCTTACCCAATAAGGCGATCGTCTCTAGCTTTCGTCCGGAGACTTTGGACGAACTGAAGAAAGAGGTCTGCCACGAAGTGGGCCATACTTTAGGGCTAGAGCATTGCCGAGGAAAATGTCTCATGCATGTCTCCCGCAATGGCAAAGAACTAGAGAAGAAACCTCTATTGCTTTGCAGAAGGTGTCAAAAGACCATAGAAAAAATGGCGTTACAGACCGCCGATTTGAAAGATGCAAGACGTAAAACCAGCTTTTTTAAGCAATTTAGTTAAGGAGGTATTAACTAATGGCGAAAAACAATCCTGTCCCATGGCGAAAAAATGAGGATCTCGACAAGTATGCAGTGGCAACCAATGTCCCGATATGGATTGGCGGGAAAAAGGTGATCGCAGACCGAGTAGTAAAAACTGCCTGCCCTCATAACTGTTATGACACTTGCGGTTTGTTAGCCTATGTAAAAGATGAAAAGGTTATCAAAATCGAAGGTGATCCAGATCATCCCATCACCAGAGGACATTTGTGCCTGAAAGGTTATGCAAATGTTCAGAAGATCAACAGCCCTGACCGTGTCAAGTATCCACTGCT
>CAZTZX010000073.1:0-9940 GCA_964618175.1 uncultured Syntrophomonas sp.
TGGTACAGGGAGCACCTGTCCCAGTTAAAGGTGTGGTATTTATTATCAGCACATTGTCAGCTGACAAGGGGTCGATACCGGGGGCTAATTCCTGATATAGTATGTAGGCGGCCAGCCCCTTTCCTCCCAGGTACATACGAACTATAGCTTCACTTAGGGGATAATCCCGTACTTGTCCATTCGAAAGATCAATGTCTGCGTAGCGTACTGGTATCATGACGGCACCTCCATAGTAATAGCTACCAGAGGGCAAATCAGAGCACATAGGCCGCAACCTACGCAAGCCTTTTGATGGGACAAAACCGCATATACCCGCAAATCTCCCGGGAAAGTCGGCATAGATATTGACAGAGCTTGTTTTCCGCAAATCTCAACACACATCGAGCAGGCTGAGCAGCTAAGGGGATCAATGACAGGTATTGGCCATTGTTTGCGCGGAATGCGTGAACAAGGCTCGTCTTTTTCGTTAAGCACAGCCTCCTGAACACAGATTCGTCCGCAAACGCCGCAGTTTATACAACGCAGGTCATTAATCTGGTGAAGATCTTTGCGTTCTCCACTAATGGCGCTGACCGGACATAGTAATTTGCAGGCACCACATCCATTACACCTGTCACTTATGGAGTAAGCCATTCCTTCTCCTCCTGACTGCAAATAAAAGCCAATTAATAGGCACTGGTTTTCTCCTATCTTGAAGGTATCATCTCAGAATGGCTTAGTAAAATATCTTTATTAAATATCTTCCATAGTCTCTGACTTATGATGGGTATTATCCAATCGTATCAAGAATTAGTGGACAGGCGGCAGGAGAATTATCACTGACGGTGAAGGCTTTTTGAATTTCCGCTGATGACTGGGACAGTCGGCTTTTATCACGAGCATAAATGGTAGCCAATCTATCCTGGGGAGTTATTAGATCGCCCACTTTTTTATGAAGTTCTACCCCTACTTCTCCGAAAATCACATCATTTAAGCGTTCGCGGCCCGCTCCCAGACCCATAACAGCTTTGCCGATGGCCAGGGCATTAAGTTCACTAATATACCCTTCTTGTTGACTTATCACATCAAGCACCTCAGCCGCCTGGGGCAGACCGTAATCAGAACGACTCAGATCTAAATATCCACCCTGGGCCTCTATCATCTGCTGCAACGACTCGAGGCCGGCACCGTTTTTCAGGAGCTTATTTACTCTACTTATAGCTTCCTCCAGGCTGTACGCCCCACCACCTATATACACCATATGCGCCGCCAGCATAACGGAAAGTTCCTCCAGGTCGGCTGATCCTTGGCCCCGCAGAGTGTCCAGGGCTTCTTTGACTTCCAGAGCATTTCCCACCGTTCTCCCCAGGGGCTGATCCATATTGCTCAGTACGGCTACCACTTGCCGGCCTGCTCCTTGCCCAATAGCCACCATGGTTCTGGCCAACTGCTGAGCTTGGGCGAGATCCTTCATAAATGCTCCTCGGCCCACCTTGACATCCAAAACAATACCTTTAGCGCCGGAGGCCAGTTTTTTGCTCATGACACTAGAAGCGATCAATGGAATACTGTCCACTGTGGCGGTAACATCACGGATAGCATAGAGCCTTTTGTCGGCAGGTACCAAATTGCCCATCTGCGCTATTACAGCAGCCTTGACCCGGTTGACCTGATCAATAACTTCCGGCAAAGTCTTTTCCACCTGAAAACCCGGTATAGATTCCAGCTTGTCAATGGTTCCGCCAGTATGACCCAGGCCTCGCCCGGACATTTTGGCCACCGGAACCCCCGCTGCCGCCGTCAGTGGTATGGCTACCAGTGTCGTTTTGTCACCTACTCCACCGGTGCTATGTTTATCTACGGGAATACCGTTTAGGCCTGACAGATCCATCACATCACCGGAATTGCACATGGCCACTGCCAAATGCTGAGTCTCTTCCTCACTCATGCCTTGAAAATAGACGGCCATAGCCCAGGCGGAAATCTGATAATCCGGTACATCCCCGGATACTATACCCCGCACCATTTCCTTTATTTCAGTGCGGCTCAGGGCTCCCCCGTCTCTCTTTTTCTCGATCAAACTCTGAAAGTTCATCCACCATCACCTCAGTTCGGGCAAAAAGCTCTTTCCCGCCATATTCTTCGTGGCTACTCCCAAGTGATCGGCCACCGACTGGCCCACATCTGCAAAAGTACTGCGTGTACCCAGATCTGCCGGGCGAATGTCTGCTCCATATACCAATAGGGGCACATATTCCCGGGTATGGTCTGTTCCTGGTGTAGTAGGATCACAACCGTGGTCAGCTGTTATAATGAGCAGGTCTTCCTGACTCATGACTCCGATTATCTCCGACAACCGCCGGTCGAAATCCTCCAAGGCTTGGGCATAGCCAGCCGGGTCATTTCGGTGCCCATACAGTTGATCGAAATCGACCAAATTGGCAAAAATGAGCCCGCGGGAACCATCCTGTAGGGCGATCAGTATCTTGTCTACTCCCTCCTGGTTACCGGAAGTTGGGCTGGAATCAGTGACGCCTCGTCCCGCAAAAATGTCCTTGATTTTTCCGATGCCCACCACCCGGCAGCCGTCAGCGATCAGATGATCCAAAATATGTTCAGGAGGCTCCAGGGAATAATCATGGCGATGAGCCGTACGAGTAAAACTGCCGGGTTCACCCACAAAGGGACGGGCAATCACCCGGCCCACGGCATGCTCTCCCGTCAACATTTCCCGTGCTGTCTGGCACATCTGGTACAGGAGATCCAAGGGTATTATTTCTTCATGGGCGGCTATTTGAAACACACTGTCAGCCGAGGTATAAACGATCGGATATCCGGTTTGCAGGTGCTCTCGGCCCAACTCCTCTATAATAACCGTGCCTGAAGCCACTTTATTACCCAGGGTCTTTCGGCCAATTAGCCTTTCGAATTCAGCGATCACTTCCACAGGAAAACCATGCGGATAAGTGGGAAAACCCTGTTCCAAGACCAGGCCCATCATTTCCCAATGGCCGGTGGTAGTATCTTTGCCAGGGGATTTTTCCTGCATACGTCCATAGGCCGCCAGAGGCTGGGAAACTGGGGCTACTCCCTGAATGGGTATTATATTGCCCAAACCTAATCTCCCTAGATTAGGCAGATTCAGGCCCCCCACAGCATCAGCCGTATGTGCCAGGGTATTGCAGCCCTGATCCCCGAAACAATGACTGTCCGGGGCTGAGCCAACTCCGACACTATCAAGAATTATAAGAATCACACGTCGATCCATAGTTCACCTCCCAGTATTTCTCTTCTATTATGCCCGCGGATGATAAAGTTTGTATACCTCCCGCAAGTGGGACCGGGACAAATGAGTGTAGATTTGGGTAGTAGATATATCAGCATGTCCCAACATTTCCTGAACAGAACGCAGATCGGCCCCGTTTTCAAGCAGGTGGGTAGCGAAGGAATGCCTCAAGGTATGGGGGGTAACCTCCTTGGTGAATTCCGCCTTGGTGACATAACCCTGTAAAATTTTATAAAACCCCTGTCTGGTCATAGGCCGGCCATGAGCATTTACAAACAGGGTTCTTTCCCGAGGACTTTTTACGAGGTGGCTGCGGCTACGGGCTATATACCGCTGCGCCCAGTCAATGGAAGTTTGATTGACCGGGATTATGCGCTCCTTGCGGCCTTTGCCAAAACAGCGCAGGAATCCAGCCCAAAAATTAATATCATCAATCTGCAATGACAGCAGTTCCGATACCCTGACCCCGGTGGCATACATCAACTCCAGCATGGCCCGATCCCGCAGGCCCAACACTAAGGTCACCTGGGGCTGGTTCAGCAGCTGGTCTACTTCCTCAATGGACAGCACATCAGGCAGTTTTCTTTTTATCTTAGGAGTTTCCAGATCCACGGTAGGATTATTCTGGCAGTGCCCTTCCAGAACAAGATATTTATAATAGGCTTTGATGCTGGAAAGACGCCGGGCGATGGTAGGATGGGAAATACCTTCATCCAGCTGGTGAGTAAGAAATCTTCTTATATCCTGTTTGGTTATCTGCTCAGGGTCTTCCGAGCGATGCTGACTGAGCAGAAATTCATTAAACTTCATGAGGTCACGCCGATAAGCAGCATTGGTATTAGCAGCCAAACCTCTTTCATACTTGATATAGTCCAAAAATGATTCCAAATAAGCTAGCATAGCTATACTGCTCCTGCCGTTTTCCTGACAGTTTTGACATCAAAGCGTTAAATCCCTGCTATTGCTTTTCCTCGATATAAAAATCCTGCAGTTTGATTACGAATTGATCCATAACCTGATCATACTTGGAGGACTGCTCTTCATTTTCCACCCGCATGGGATTACCCGTTGGGTGTTCGTCCTCAAACCAGCCTCCCACCGCCGGGATCAGCTGGTAGATCTGGCCGGTCATCATTGGGATCGCTGCCGCGAAGGCCAATATGACGAAAATGACCGCTAGCAGCTGTAGTATCTTTTTTTTCCACTGGCTGACAATAATGATCAATTTTACACCCCCCCACTACAATATCAGACTTAAAAACCACGGTGATAGGTAGGCCTCTATAAAAGCTCCCACCATAAAAAGAAGCAAAAATATGGCCAGAAGCAGACTGTAATTACCGAGAGTCCTTCCTAGGGATCCTCCCGAATTACGTCCCATCAGATAAGAGGAGAAGTTGACCGCCACCACCGACCAGATGATCAGGAAGGGAATGTAGACCAGGTTTTGGGGCAGAATGGACAAAACGCTCATAAGGACACCGGCCCCCCCTTTTTGGTGGATCAGAAAGCCCACCGTAAAACCCAGAGCATAGCCACGCAAAAATACCACCGCTAATATGAGGGGAACTCCGATAATGGTTAATCCCAAAAACCAGATGGCCAAGACGGTCTTAGCCTGAGTAGCCGCCGCAGCCAGCAGTATTCCTGATCCATAAATGGGTGCTTCCTGTCCTTCCAACAGATAGCTATCGATCATCTCCCCCAGGTAGTCGCGGACACCGCCTTCCAGGCCTTCGACTTTTTGGGTACCCATAAATAATCCAATCAGAAATATCAGGCTGATCACCAGATACTGCCACCGGTTGTCTCGTATATGTTGTTTCAACCGCTGTCGTAAAGCCATCCCGGTCTCCTTGATAAATGTAGGTGTCACTGGGAATCCAAAACCATGTCCACCTGCTGACTGGTCATCTCCTATGAAATAATATGGTGGCGACGTGCTGTTTATGACAGCAGCAAAAACCCGGGCCGTGAAAGCCCGGGTTAGTCTGTTGACATAATATAATTGGAGTTATCATGCAGTTACATTAAGATGAGGCGTTTTTTTGATGCAAACAAAAACTAATTTTATAGATTACACAGATGGATCAAAACGTTTTGACCAAGACAGCATTGAATTTCTGTATTAAGAAGATTGTTTATACCATATTCTCACGCCTAATTATTTCGTACAGCACAGGTACAACTTGTTTCTTACGGGACAGCACTCCTTTTAGAAAGAACCCTCCCCCTTTATTCTGCGGCCCGAAAGCGGCGTTGATAAGGTGACTTTCTTCTCCAGCCACCAACAGTTCAGTCGCTTCCTCCAGTATATCGGTGACCATTAGGCATATGAAGGCATAGCCCCTGCGCAGGGCTAATTCCTCCAGGCTCTTCAGCAAATTCTCGCGGCGGGGAGCCATCTGCTTGGCATCAATAGTCTCTAGCTGAGAAATGGCAAAGCTAACGGAACCACTGATGTATTCCTTAAGGTCGGAGGTGATGAGTTCTTCATCGGACTGCATCTGCGTATTTATAGTATGATTTAAGATCTGTTTGCCCCAGTCCAGCCCATCCAAGCCCGATATTTCTTGCAGTTGCCGAGCTATTTGCCGGTCTTTGCTGGTAGTAGTGGGGGACTTAAAAATCATAGTGTCACTCAGCATGCCTGACAGAAGCAGACCAGCCAAATTAGTTCCCAGGGCCATACCTTCTGTTAAGTACTTTTCCGCGATCAGAGTGCAGGTGGAGCCAACCGGTTCATTATGAAAATAAATCGGTGAAATAGTCTGCAGATCCCCGACCCGATGATGATCGATGATCTCTAAAATTTCGGTTTCCTCCACCCCTTCTACCGCTTGCTTGCGCTCATTATGATCCACCAAAATCAGTTTTTTGCGTTTCATTTCCAGCAGATTATAGCGAGAAATAAAGCCCAGAAAAGCGTTCTGCTCATCTACGACTGGATAATTGCGATAGCGAGTTGACAGCATATGCTTACGGGCTTCCTCCACGGATTCATCTTTTTCAAAAAGAACCAGGTCTCGAGTCATCATAACATCCGCTACCTGGCGACTGAACAAGTCTCGCAAGATGTCCGGGGCACTACTAATATCCCGGGTAGGGATCAGGTTGTCCATAAAAATCATCGCCAGATCACCAATGGTGACCAGACCCAGCAAACGCCCACCTTGGTCAAGAACCGGCAGGGTTTTTAAGTCATGGCTGCGCATCAGATTGCCCAATTCCGCCAGGCTCATGTCGGTGGAAATAGCTACAATTTCACGATCATCAAGGAGATCTTCTACTGTGTTTCGCACATCCCATACCACCGCCGGAGGCTCATAATCAAAATAGTCTAAAATAAAACGGGTCTCTTCATTTACTTCTCCGGCAGAAGCCGCTATAAAAAGGCCTTGAGCCGTACTCTGCTTATAGGTTTTATATCCGATAGCCGCTGCGATCGAGTCAACATCCGGATTGCGATGGCCTATGACCATAACTGGCTTCATAGTGATCCCCCCTGTGTTAGTTATTTAAGCATTAGATTAGCAATAAACTGTGCCGCCAGGACATCTTCCATAGAATTGCGGCTGGCTGCTACTATGGCCAAACCGCGGGCATCTCCCCATTCCTGCCAGGCTCGTTCAACTGCTCGCCGAGCAGGTTCAATTCCCCGATGCTGGTAGGTTCGGGCCACCGTGCCCGTTATCACCCGAGGGCTTTCCAGAAAGGCTGCATCATAGGCAACTCCTCCGGTATCAGTAACGGCCACCACCACCTTGCCAGACATGTCCAGCATGCGAGGAGTCTCCGCCCCTAAATTAGGTAGTACCGCCTCCACTGTTCCCCCGGCCCGGTTGATGCCCTGCATTACCTTTTGACAGCGTTGCAGTCGATCCTGGTCAGTGCCCACCCGAGGCTCGCTTACCAAAATAATCCCAGCATGGTTCTCATGAGCCAATTGGGCAGCGTGTGTCCCCATTCCCATCGGATCCACCCGAACCGGCGCCCGGGTTTCATCAGGGCTGGCACCTAAAACAGCAATAGCGCCAGCTTCCAAAGCACTTTCCAGTGTAGTCGACATATCGATAACATCCACGATCATTACCAGGAATCCCTGCCGGGCTGCCTCCTGAGCTCCCGAGGCATCACTGCTTACAATTATGGGCTTGAACCTTTCCATAGACACCTCCACCTCCCGGAGTGATGGGCAAGCGACCCACCCGCATCTGCATAATGAGATGAGCAATATTTTCTCCCGCCACCCGGGCAATATCATCAGGACTGGCCTTCTCGACCACCTCTATTTCATTCCCCAGATACCGTATCATTTTTCCGTAAGTAGTGGGGCCCACTCCCGGCAGGTTGATCAGCGGTACTCTATAATGGTAAGGTGGCCTGCCCACTGGATGAACTGTTTCGCTGCGATCCTGGATTTGGACAATGCGGTCATAAACTCCCATGACCAATCTATAACTGCCACAGCTGGGGCATATCACCACCGGCGCTTCTTCCGGTACGATAATTTCACACTGCGGGCAATAGCTACGGTGATATTTTCCCAACAACGGATCCATCCCGTAATTGGCTAACACCCGGCGTCCTTCTTCCTCATAGATCGCCCGGCGAAATTCATCAAAACTCAGCTCGGCCACCCGCAATAGATTGTATTCTCTCCCTACATTGCCTGCCGAATGGGCATCCGAATTAGAAAGAAAAGTAAACTGGCGGGTCTCACTAATGGTATCCGCCAGATCCGTATCCGAGCTGAGTCCCAGTTCCAGAGCCCGAATCTGACTGGCTTCCCGGCCCATATACGACTTAAATGAAGGTGACAGCATCCCGTAAAACCCTTTATGAGGTGTAAAAGCATGCGCCGGGCAGAATACTCCCTCCAGCAAGTGCGCAAGGTTTAGCAGTTCTACTATACTAGCCTGACAGTGCTGGGTTGACAATTCCTGATTCTTAACTCGCGAGCGCATGTATTTCTGATATTTATGTAGGCTGTCCAAATTGGGGAGATACATAATAACATGTATCCCTTCCCGGGTCTCCACTTCACAGCCCGCCAGGAGCATAACCCCATTAGGGGCTATAAACCCGCCCCGCTGATGAGCTCTTAGCTTACCCTCGCTGATCATCTGCTCCAGTTCAGCCATTACCTGAGTAGTGCCTGCATCTACTACCCCGATAATATCCAGTCCCTTAAGGGGGGCCGTCTCCTGAACAAGGCTGGCCAGAGTAAGGTTGCGCGAAGCAGTAATTTTTACCGGGCGCCCATTAGCCCGGCCGATATGAATATGTAAATCCGCAAAAGCGCTACGCAAATTAAAGTCTCTCCCTCTGATAGTAGGCATACTGTATGGCAATGATACTTTTGCCATCGATTATTTCACCGGAAAAGATGGCTTTATAAGCGTCTTCCAGGCTCATTTTGACTACTTCCACAAACTCATCCCGATCTGTATGACTTTCCCCTATTTTAAGATCACGAGCCAGATACAAATGTAGCTGCTCATCACAGAAACCCGGAGCACTATAATAGGATAGTATCGGCTCCCAGGTTTCAGCTGACAGACCGGTTTCTTCTTCTAACTCTCTGACCGCGCAATCCTGCGGCTTTTCGCCCGGTTCCAGGGTACCCGCCGGTATTTCCAGCAGCACCTGTTCCAGCGGTTTACGATACTGCCGCACCATCCATACCATACCATCCTGGTCAATAGGTATGATAGCCACCGCACCAGCATGACCCACGATCTCCCTAGTACTGGTAGACCCATCCGGGAGCGTAACTGTATCTACTTTCACATTTATGATCCTGCCCGCAAATATTTGCTGGGAAGAGATGGTTTTCTCATAAAGATCCATAAGACTGCCTCCTGCATAAACTCTTCATTAATAACATACACTGCCAGCAGAGGTGATAGCAAATATGAATTTAGTTATAGGCAAATCCGGCTTTCGCTTTAGGGGACGCTTAGGCGATTTGATCACTCTGCTGTCAGGCTATCCCCCTGATACTACTCTAGCAGAATTCATCCGCTTAAACCTCCACTAACCCATAAAACATCATTTTGGTGATACACCCCGACGGGGAAAAAGTTAAACGGGCAAACAGAGTCGTTTGCCCCTACAACACGTGAAGCTATTCTATATCGCAGGGGTGGACGACCCTGTCCATCCGATTTCATAACCTCGCATTGTTAAAAGATATGTTTTCGCTGCATACCCGCTCGTTCTCACTATAATAACAGTCGATGGTAGGTGGACATACCCTCATGCCCCGCGCTTTCGTAATCAGATATGGCACGATTGTCTATGCCAAGCCCAACCCATATGATTGCCAGGAACCCGGGACGATGTGGGCATCGTCCCCTACAGACCGGCGACAGCGGAATCAGACCTTTCATGTAGCGCCTCCACCCAGACCCAATGCTAACTGGGCGCGCGTGAAAGGATTCGATGGAGCAAGAGGGATGGCGAATAAGCAGCCATTCTCACCTGGCAGGGCTGCAGTCAAGCTAGCAGAATATCATCAACCTAACTGGCACCACTCAGTAGAGACCGGCGACAGCGGAATCGAACCTTTCATAAAGCGCCCTCCACCCAGACCAAATACCGCTGGGCGCGCGTGGAAGGATTCGATGGAGCAAGGAGGGATGGCGAATAAGCAGCCATTCTCACCTGGCA
>CAZTZX010000074.1:0-1582 GCA_964618175.1 uncultured Syntrophomonas sp.
CGCTGCAGTAGATACCATCATTTCCTTAAGACCTGATTTGATTATAGTAGTATCATATGGTCAGTTGATACCTGCCAGTATCTTGGAGATCCCTTTTCAGGGATGCATTAATGTTCATGCTTCGCTATTGCCCCGCTATCGCGGAGCCGCACCCATCCAGCGAGCTATTATGGCAGGTGAAAAGACCACCGGAATAACCACCATGTTGATGGATGAGGGGCTTGACACTGGTGATATAATATTGCAAACAGCGGTTGATATTCCCGCAGACATGAACCATGGAACTTTGGAACGAATACTGGCCCACACCGGAGCTGAGTTGTTATTGCGAACTATTGAGGAGGTACAAGCCGGAACTGCTCAATATTATGCCCAGGACAATTCACAGGCAACTTACGCAGCTATGATTCATACCCAAGATGAGTTCATAAAATGGACTGATTCGGCCTGGGCAATTCATAATCAGATTCGGGCGCTGGATCCCCAGCCAGGTTCATACACCACTTTTAGGGGAACCAAACTAAAAATATTTGCCAGCCGCGTCCTTGTACAGGAAAGGGGTTCAGGCATGGCGGGTGCATTCATCGCAAAAACTCAGGAAGGACTCCTGATACAGACCGGACAGGGGTGTCTGGAAATCCTGGAGGTGCAAAGGGAAGGCAAGAAACGTATGCCTGCCCGAGATTTTATAAAGGGAAATAAATTGAAGTCAGGTGATCTGCTGGGCAGCTAGGGAGCGATCATATTGGAAGCGAAGAAACGTTTATATATAGGGCTTTTATCCCTCACTTTGTTCTTGATGGTGGCAATTATTTGGCTAGCCTGGTACTTGGTCTTTAACCAAAATGCCATACTAAATAAGGTGTTACTGGTATTACTGGTATCCATCGCCATATTTTGGGTGGTTGTTTTTGCGGTGGGTATTTTGGCAATGGTGGTTATGATCACGCGTAGTCGTACTTCTCCCTGGCAGGAAAGCGTGGCAAGCATTGTCAATGGATGGCTATTCCCAGTCGCATTATTGGTGGGCAAGTTGTTCCGGGTGGATAGAAATTCGATTTTACGATCATTCATAGCCGTTAACAATTATTTAGTTCGCTCCAAAAAGGTGAACTTGCCGGGGCAGCAGGTCATGATCTTAGCGCCTCACTGCTTGCAGAACTCCAAGTGCCCCCATAAAATAACCATTGATGTGGAAAACTGCAAAGAATGCGGTAACTGTAAAATCGGGGAATTAAAACAATTAGCCGCCCAATATGAATGCAAATTAAGGGTAGTTACCGGCGGTACTCTAGCTCGTAAGGCGATTGAGGATCAGCATCCCGGGGCAGTGGTTGCCATAGCCTGTGAAAGAGACCTTTCCTTGGGAATTCATGATATTCCTGTGATTCCAGTTTTAGGGGTGTTGAATCGTCGGCCTCATGGACCATGCATGAATACCGACGTGGATATGACCAGGGTAGATAACGCCATACACTTTTTAAATCAAGGAGGATAAATGCATGGGGACATATTTACTTTTCATAATACCTGCTCTACTACTCTCCATATATGCTCAGTTTAAGGTCAAATCCACCTTCAA
>CAZTZX010000074.1:1682-9919 GCA_964618175.1 uncultured Syntrophomonas sp.
TTGCTTTTCTCGGCAGTAGTTTTATTTCATGTGGTCACATTACCGGTTGAACTGAATGCATCTAATCGCGCCGTGATGCAGTTGTCAGATGCTGGGGTAATTAGCAACAATGAAATTCCTATGGTCAAAAAGGTGTTGGGAGCCGCTGCCCTGACTTATTTAGCGGCAACTCTATCAGCCATAGCGAACTTACTATACTATCTGGCCATATTTGGGGGCAGTGATGACTAAGTGACATCAAAAAAAGAAATGCAGTCAAAAGATATACATGGTAACAGCTCAGTACGTGAAGTGGCCTTGTTGATTCTCTATCAGATCAACCAACAGGGAGCTTATGCCAATCTAGCCTTGGATAAGAGCCTACAACGTAGTAGCCTACCTCTGCATGACCGTAACCTGGTTACTGAGTTGGTCAATGGAACGGTACGTATGCAAAAGCACCTGGATTGGGTGCTTGCTCTTTTTTTACAGGGACGTTTGGAAAAGCAGAATCACTGGTTCTTAAACATTCTGCGTTTGAGCGTATACCAATTGCTTTTCATGGATCATATTCCAGCTTATGCCTGTATCAATGAAGCGGTTAATTTAACTCGCCAGCGAGTGAATGGTTCTATGGCCAGAGTGGTAAATGGGGTATTACGCAACCTAGTGCGTCAAAAAGATACTCTAGCCTATCCACCCAGCCATGAACCTGCTTATTTGGCCACCTATTACTCTCATCCGGATTGGGTGGTCGAATACTATCTCCATGAATATGGTTGGGATAAGACCAAATTAATTCTGGAGTATAATAATCAAAGACCAGGGTTGGAATTTCGCTGTAATTTGCTCAGAATCAGCCCCGAGGAATTGGTGCAACGCCTGCAAGACGAAGGAGTGTCCAGCAGCATGTCACCATTGATGCAGGGGGCGATCATCATACAATCACTGTCTGTTCCCTTGTCCGGCTTAAAGGCCTATCAACAGGGACTTTTTTATGTGCAGAATCAGGCATCCATGCTGGCTGGGCCACTATTGGATCCTCAGCCAGGGGAAAAAGTTATTGATCTGTGCGCAGGAGTGGGAGGAAAATCCACTCATTTAGCTGAAATGATGAAAGACCAGGGGACCCTACTGGCCTTTGACCTGTATCCTAAGAAACTGGAACTATTAGCGCAAAATGCTGACCGCCTGGGAATCACTATGATTCATACTGAAGCGGCTGATGCCACTCAGCTAAACTACGCTGAAGGAGTAGCTGACCGCATTCTCCTGGATGCGCCCTGTACAGGTCTGGGTGTTCTCAATCGGCGTTCCGATGCACGATGGCATAAACACCCCGAAGATCTACCGGCTTTACTTGATATACAAAAGGCTCTGCTTGATCAAGCTGCTCACTTGGTAAAAAAGGATGGCTTGATCTTGTACTCGACTTGCTCGACTCTTTCCCAAGAAAACCAGGAACAGGTAGAAGCGTTTTTGCAGCGCCACCACGATTTCCAACTTGAGTCCATAAGCGACCAGTTGCATTGTTTTCCGTTAAATACTGAAGATCGAGAGAAGGCGAAGCTGGGTATGCTTTTGCTGATCCCAGGTCGCTACGGAACAGATGGTATGTTCTATGCATTACTAAGGAGGACAACTGGTTGAACATGATAGACCAGACTCAATTATTGGGCATGAACTATGAACAACTGGAAGCATACTTGCTGCAAATGGGGCAGCCTCGTTTTCGCGGCCGACAGATATACAAATGGATCTATCAAAAAGACATCAGTTCTTTTGATGAAATGAGTGATGTACCCTTAAGTTTACGGCAGCAACTTGATCAATGCGCTGTAGTGTCGATGCCCAGGATATTGAAACAAAGTCTGTCCCAGGATAGAACCCGCAAATTCTTAATGGAATTGGAAGACCTCCAACGCATTGAAACGGTGGTTATTCCTCAGAGTGAAGAACGGGGCTCTCGGTATTCGCTCTGTATCTCTACCCAGGTGGGGTGCCCGGTAGGCTGTGCTTTCTGTGCCACGGGCTCATCTGGTTATCAACGTAGTCTGCAGTCTTTTGAAATGGTGGGCCAGTTTTTAAGTTCGCGGCGAGAACTTAAACGGCGCTTAAAGAAGAATGAAGACAATTTGATCAGCAATGTTGTCTATATGGGAATGGGAGAACCTTTTCTTAACTATGATCAGGTAATGGCCTCGATTTACCTGCTGATCGACCCCTGCGGCATCAACCTGGGACAGAGACATATCACTGTTTCAACCTCGGGAGAAGCTAAAGGCATAAAGAGACTGGCGGCGGAAAACCTGCAGGTAACTCTAGCAGTGTCACTCCATGCTGCTCATGATCAATTACGCGACCGTTTAGTACCTCTCAATCGGAAATACCCAATAAAAAAGGTGCTGGAGGCAGTTGAACACTACATTCAAAAGACCAACCGACGGGTTACCTTTGAGTATATTATGCTGGACGATGTAAATATAAGTCGGGATGATGCTCATCGATTGGTGAAGATATTAAAACCGTTGTTGGCAAATATAAACCTTATTCCCTATAATGAAGTAGAAACACTACCCTTTAAGAGACCATCCAGTAACAAGGTATGGCAGTTTTATCGCTGGCTGGCTGAAGGAGGCTTGAGTGTTACTATCCGTGAAGAACGGGGTGGAGATATTGAGGCGGCTTGTGGGCAGTTATGTATCAAAGAACGATAATGATAAAGGATGTATTGCTGCAGGCTTATCATTTGAGGGGCGTTAATTTATGAGAGTTGTGGGGATTTCGGACACCGGCTTGGTTCGAGAAAAGAATGAAGATGCTTTTTTGATGGATGAAGACCAGGGCTTTTTTCTGGTATGTGATGGTATGGGAGGGCACCGGGGAGGGGAAGTGGCCTCACATATGGCAGTTGAGACCATTAGCCAGAGTATGGAGGGTTTTACATCAGCCAATGCACGGCAGCTGTTGGTTCAGGGCATTGAAAAAGCCAATCAGGCTATTTTAAAATCCGGTCTTGAAAATGAAGACCTTTTTGAAATGGGTACCACTGTGACGGCTGCCCTACTTAACGATACCCAGTTTACTGTGGCTAATGTGGGAGACAGCGGGGTGTTCATTATCCGCGACGGGTCTATTCGTAAAGTCACCCGTGACCACACCTTGGCAGAGCAAATGTTGTCCAATGGTGTATTGAAACCCGAGGAAATGAGAGACAATGCCTATAATCATATACTGACCAGAGCATTGGGGATAGAAGAGCAAATAGAAATTGACATATTCGACGAAGACCTCAGGCCTGATGATATTATATTGATGTGCAGTGATGGATTAACTGATATGCTGACTCCAGAAGAGATTCTCATCGTTGTTCAAGCTCATAGCAAAGATCTGGACATTGCCGCCCAGCAGTTACTGAGAGAGGCTCTTGGAAAAGGCGGCTTTGATAATATAACCATACTACTCTTAGGCTTCAATTAGGAGGTAAACATAATTGGTAGGGATGATTCTAGGCGATCGCTACGAATTGTTGGAAATAGTTGGCGAGGGCGGAATGGCCATAGTCTATAAAGCCCGTTGCCGCATTTTGAACCGTACGGTGGCTGTAAAAGTAATGAAAGCGGAATTCGTTCGCGATGATAATTTTGTGCAGAGGTTTAAGACCGAAGCCCTGGCAGCCGCCAGTCTGTCCCACCCCAATTTAGTAAATATTTATGATGTTGGACAGCAGGATGACTGCTATTACATAGTCATGGAATACGTGCAGGGCCTGACTCTTAAAGATTTTATCGAGCGGGAAACGCCCCTGGCTGTCGAAAAAGCCGTCGATATTGCTATCATGATCTGCGATGGATTACATCATGCTCATGAGAGAGGCATAATTCATCGTGATATTAAACCGCATAATGTTTTGATCACTGATGCCGGAATTGTCAAAGTAGCCGACTTTGGTATTGCTCAGGCTGTAACCAAGCAGACCATTACCTTTGGGGGGAATGTAGTAGGATCTGTTCACTATATATCCCCTGAGCAGGCCAAAGGGGAACCTCTAACCAGAGCCACTGACATTTATTCGGTTGGATGTGTACTCTATGAAATGGTGACCGGGCAGATCCCTTATGATGCAGACAGTCCTATCACAGTGGCCCTAAAGCATATTCATGATGATATTCCGGCCATTAGAGCCCATAATCCCGAAGTGCCGGTGGGCTTGGAAGGCATTATTATAAAAGCCATGGAGAAATTACCGCAGCATCGCTTTTCAACCGCTGAAGAAATGCGTAACGCACTACTTAACATCCACAATAAGTATTTTTCCACTTACACCAGCCAGCACAAAAATGGAAAAACCTTGATCATGGCTCCGTTAGCGGAAGGGAGAGATCAAGAATTGGCTAAGAAAAGACTACGCCCAGCAGCGGTTATCGCTATATTGGCAGTACTGGGTTTACTTTTGGGAGTATTCTACCAGTTGGGTGGCAACTTTTTTGGTGAAGAAGTTGAAGTTCCTGGTCTAATAGGTCTGAGTCTGAAGGAAGCTGACCAAGAACTATCTCAAGTGGGATTGAAACTAAAAGTGTTATCTGAGCAGTATGATGCGCAAATGGAAAAAGATCATATTATAACCCAGCGGTATGTCGAGGGATTTAAGGTTAAAAAGGGCCGCGAGATCGGAGTTGTAGTAAGTCTGGGCATCCAGATGAAAAAAGTGCCCAATATAGTTGGCATGGATAGAAGCGCCGCAGAGGTTGAGCTGCGCAACAGCGGATTCCGACCAGGAAAAACCGATAAAATTCATGATGATAAGTATGAGGAAAATCAAGTCATTTCCCAGAATCCCCTCCCCGATACTGAAGCTGAACCGGGAGGATTTGTCGATATGATGATCAGTGAAGGACCCACCCCTGAGCGTATATCCATGCCTAATTTGATTGGCAAGCCATTGGCTGAAGCACGCCAGATACTCCAAGATAATAATTTAGTAATCGGCAGCGAGATATCCAGAAAGGACAGCAATGCCTATTATGCTGATTATGTTATAGATCAGGATACCCAGGCGGGAGTGTTAGTCGATGAGGATACTACTATCAATCTTACCGTGAGTTCAGGGCCAGGACCGGCGGCTCAAACTCGCACTATAGAGTTGCGCCTTCCTGAAGAACAGGACTTCTACAAGGTGGTAATAAAAGTCAAGGATGCCCAGGGGCAGCGCGAGGTATATGATCAGATGCATAACGGTGGTGATGGGGTAGTAGTAGGAGTAAGCTATTTTGGCACCGGTCAAGCCGAAGTATTCCTAAACGGTAAGAGTTACCAAACCTTTGATCTATAGATTTTAGATACTGAGGAGGTTTATATGACCGACCATGAATCTGTCGGGCTGGTACTCAAAAACTACAGTGGGTTCTATTACGTTCAGACCTCAGATGGACAGCTCTGTGAATGTAGGACCCGTGGCAAGCTAAAACAGCAAGTGGTAAGTGGTGATTGGGTGACCTTTACTCGACTGGATGATGGGCGGGGCATTCTGGAAGGTATTCAGCCTCGAAAAAGCCTGTTATACCGACCCAAAATAGCCAATGTTACTATGGTACTCGTAGTAATGGCAGTTGATAGACCGTCTCCCAGTATCACTTTGTTAGATCGGTTGCTGTTGCTGGCAAGTCTGCAAAAGCTTACTCCCTGTATAGTACTTAATAAATGTGATCTTAAGCCCGATGCAAAAGCCGTCTCGATAAAAGATTATTATCCCCAGGCTGGCTTTACAGTGTTATCCATATCAGCCAAACAGCAACATAACATGGAGGAAATAAGCCAATTGCTTAAGGGGCAGATTGCGGTATTAGCCGGGCCTAGCGGGGTAGGCAAAACTAGTCTTATTAATGCTCTGTCAGATAACCAACTCTTAAAAACGCAAGAAGTAAGCAGTAAGATCGGCCGAGGCCGGCACACTACTCGTCATGTAGAACTATTTACCACAGGTCACAATGGTTGGATCGCAGATACTCCGGGTTTTAGTGTTCTGGATCTGCCCGCCATGAAAAGTACTCAATTAGCTAATAATTACCCTGATTTTGCTGTTCTCAGCCAGGAGTGCCGGTTTGGAGATTGCTTGCATTTTCGGGAAACCGACTGTGGAGTTAAAACGGCGGTTGACAAGGGATTGATACCTCAGTTCCGCTATAATAATTACATTCAGCTTTTGGAAGAGGTTATGGAAAAGGAGAAATGCTACCGATGATATTACTGGCTCCCTCCATATTATCAGCCAATTTTGCTCATCTGGGACAAGATATTGCCAAAGTTGAACAAGCCGGTGCCGATTGGCTGCACATCGATGTCATGGATGGACATTTTGTACCCAATATTACCATTGGCCCTCAGGTAGTAGCCGACTTGCGGGCCTATAGCAAATTGACATTTGATGTCCATCTGATGATTGAAAAGCCGGATCTGCATATACCAGCTTTTGCAAAAGCTGGGGCCGATCTTATTACCGTTCATGTGGAAACCTGTCCTCATCTTAATCGAACCATAAATTTGATCCGTGAATGTGGATGTCAGGCGGGAGTATCCTTAAACCCTGCCACGCCTATTGGTTTGATCGAACCAAGCTTATTTGATGTCGATTTAGTCTTGATAATGAGTGTCAATCCCGGGTTTGGAGGACAGCAATTTATTCCCGGCGTGGTCAGTAAAATCACTCAGTTAAAGAGTTTAACCAGCCAATTGGATAGAGACCTATACATTCAGGTTGATGGGGGGATCAACCCCGAAACTGGTCGCCAGGTAGTTCAGGCCGGTGCCAATGTTCTAGTGGCAGGATCTTATATTTTCCATGCTCAGGATCCAGCCCAGGCTATTAAAAACCTGAAGAACGCGGTAGCCGATTGACCATTTCTACCGGTAAGTGTACTATAAAGGCAATTGAATAAATAATTTCTTCGGGGATGGGTGAAAATCCCTATCGGCGGTACAGCCCGCAAGCCGTAAGGCAGGATCCGGTGCGACTCCGGGGCCGACAGTGACAGTCTGGATGGGAGAAGAAATGTAATGTGGTGCATTTTTCAAAATTGCTACCATATTACTTGTGTGTGGATTAACTCCGAAGAATAATATTGTCGGGGTTTTTTTATTCCCGTTTTCTAAGTATGAGGTGAGATTTAGGTGAGCAATATTACAGACACTCAATATATGCAAAGAGCCTTAGATTTGGCTGCCCTGGCATTAGGACGTACCAGTCCCAATCCGGTAGTAGGTGCGGTGATAGTAAAGAATGGTCTGATTGTCGGCGAGGGCTATCACCAAAAAGCGGGCACACCGCATGCAGAAATACACGCTCTTCGTCAGGCCGGCGAACAAGCCCGGGGAGCGGATATCTATGTTACTCTGGAACCCTGTAGTCACTACGGAAAAACCCCACCCTGTGCCGATGCTCTCATTGAAGCTGGTGTTAAGAGGGTAGTCGTTGCCGTACTTGACCCCAATCCACTGGTATCGGGACGAGGTATTGAGATACTTAAACAGGCTGAAATCACGACTCAGGTAGGAGTCTTGGAACAAGTGGCCCGAAGGCTTAATGAAGCTTTTTTCAAGTATGTAACCACGAAGCGGCCCCTGGTATCCTTAAAAACTGCCATGACCCTGGATGGGAAAATAGCTACCGCTCAGGGAAGTTCACGCTGGATCACAGGTGAGAAAGCCAGAGGGTTTGTACATCGACTTCGTAACCAGTATGATGCCATAATGGTTGGTATTGGTACGGTCTTGGCGGATGATCCGCTGCTTAACACCCGGTTGGATGATGAAGAAGCTAGAGATCCGGTTCGAATTATTATTGACGGGCAACTGCTATTGCCTCTCGATAGTCAAATTGTAAAGACCAGCAACAGGCAGCCTACTCTGGTATATACTTCCCATGCGGTTGAGTATGATCGAGAAGCGGCTCTTAAAAATAAAGGATTGGAAATAATCCGTATAGATGGTTCCCATGACCACCTTGATCTAAGTCAAGTCATGGATGATCTGGGTAAGCGTGATCTAACCAGTGTTCTAGTTGAAGGCGGATCCGGACTCAATGCCTCATTGCTTGAGCAGCGCTTGGTTGACAAACTGTATTGGTTTATCGCGCCGAAAATGGTGGGCGGTGTTGAAGCACCAGGGCCAGTTGCCGGAGACGGAGCTAAGACTATGGATGAAGCGTTGCTTTTACATGATGTGCAAGTACAGCAAATGGGAGCAGATTTACTGATAGAAGC
>CAZTZX010000075.1:0-3321 GCA_964618175.1 uncultured Syntrophomonas sp.
CTGTGTGCTGCTCCAAGATATCCAGGCTCCGGCGGCCAATATTATAAAACAAGAAATGCTGGCCACAGGAGGAGATGCGGCGGTTAACCGTCAGACTATTTTGGGGCAGGGTACTACCGATGTCCTGCTCATGGGGACTAGGAAACATTATCATCGGTTTATTGAGAAAATAAAGCGGCAGCCTTTCGGTTTGAAAAAAGTGGCTTCAGATCTGGAAGCGATACTGCAGGCCATTAACCCCAACAGCGGGCAGCTTGCTTTGGCTCACGGACAGAGCCTTCCCCTGGGGGAACGAACCCTGGTAATGGGCATCTTAAATGTCACCCCCGATTCATTTTCGGATGGGGGGAGCTATTTTGACACTCAGCGAGCCGTGGAACGTGGCCTGGAAATGATAGAACAGGGGGCTGACATTATCGATGTAGGAGGAGCTTCCTCCCGCCCCCAGGCAGAAATTGCTTCCGAAGAAGCAGAACTGCAGCGGGTGATGCCGGTAGTGGAAGGACTGACCCAGCGCGGAGTGCGGGTATCAGTAGATACCTTTCGGGCTCGGGTGGCCCAAGAAACCCTGCAGGCCGGGGCTCACCTCATCAATGATATTGGCCGACTGCAGATGGATCAAAATTTATTGCCGGTACTGGTCGAGTTTCAAGCTGGGGTAGTGCTGATGCACAATCGTTTGCAAATGAACCATGGACAACCCTATACTGATCTCATCAGCGATATCATCGACGAATTGAACCAATCAGTGCAACAAGCCCTGCAGGCGGGACTGCCCCGGCAGTCGATCATGATCGACCCCGGTATTGGTTTTGGTAAAAGTGCTGCTGAAAATCGCTATATCGTTAAACACTTAGCGGAGTTGCGCAGCTTAGGCTTGCCGGTGTTACTGGCGGCCTCGCGCAAAAATTTTATCGGCCTTACCTTGGATCTGGCAGTAGACCAGCGTCTGGAAGGAAGCCTGGCGGTGGCAGTAGCCGGGGCCTTTAACGGGGCGGATATGGTGCGGGTACACGATGTTTTGTCTACGGTACGGGCGGTACGGATGGCCGATGCGATAAGGATGGAAAATGGATAGGATTATGGGGCGCGGCCTGCGCTTTTACGGATGTCATGGAGTATTAGAGGAAGAACAGATCAAACCTCAGCCTTTTGAGGTAGATTTCGACCTCTATTTAGACTTGTCTGGGGCTGGGCAAAGTGATGACTTGCAGCAGACAGTAAATTATGATGAAGTTTTTCAGGCTGTACAGCAGGTTGTCGAAAAAGAGCACTACCAACTCCTGGAGGCTTTGGCCGAGCGGCTGGCGGGAGTGCTATTGGCGCAGTTTGCCATCCAGGCCGTGGAACTGACTGTTTACAAACCCCAGGCACCGGTGGCGGGAGATTTTAAGTATTTTGCGGTAAAAATCCGCCGTTCCAGACAATATATTTCTTGCCCAGATTAAGGGTATATGCTAATTTAGAGGGGAACCCTTTTTTATGAATAAAACTGTCTATATTGCTCTGGGTTCGAATGTAGGCTGTAAACGCGATAATATGGCACAGGCAGTGCAGTTGATCGCTGACTTGCCGGCAACCCAGGTTGTTAAAAGTTCTTCCCTGTATGAGACCGAGCCCTGGGGGAAAACCGATCAGGATGAGTTTCTGAATCAGGTGATAGAAATAGAGACTGCTTTGCAGCCCGAGGAACTGCTGCACGAGCTACAGAATATTGAAATCAAAATGGGCCGCCAGCGTAAAGAAAAATGGGGCCCACGGTTAATAGATCTAGATATCCTATTGTACGGGAATGAGGTCATAGACGATCCGCAACTAACCATCCCTCATCCCTATCTACGCGAAAGGTTGTTTGTCCTCGTGCCGTTGGCGGAAATTGGAGCGGAATTACAATTTCCTGACGATGGGGCGACCATCGAGGAGGTGTTGAGTAGAGTATTAGTCCGAGAAGGAACCCGAGGAATCGAGAGGATTTGATTCCCACCGATACTTAATGCGAATTACGCTTGGATCCTTGTGACCAAGACGGAACAGATCAGGACTTAGTCCTGCCCGAAGGGGGATTTACATTGAGAAAGAAGATCGGGATTATCGGTGCGGGAGTCGTAGGAACAGCAGTTGGGGTGGTACTAAAGCAAAAAGGCTATGAGATTACGGGTGCTTATGATGTCAAATCCGAATCTACACAAAAGCTAGTGGAGCGGATCGGGTGTACTCCTCATACCTCACCTCAAGAAGTTTCTCGCTCGGCAGATATTTTGTTTATTACAACAAATGACGCAGCTATAAGAAACGTAGTTGACACCTTGGCTGACCGCAAAGCGTTTTATGAAGGTCAAGTCGTGGTGCACATGAGCGGGGCCCAGTCATCGGAAGTACTGGATCGCGCCAAAATGTTCGGAGCTAATGTTCTGTCGGTACACCCTCTTCAATCTTTTGCCAATGTGGACGGGGCCGTTAAAAACCTGCCCGGTTCGGTATTCAGTATTGAAGGGGATAGAGATGCCTACGATGCTGCCGTATGTATTGTGGAAACCCTGCAAGGGGAATACTTTTTTATCGACCGCAAGGCCAAGCCCTTATACCATGCGGGCGCTTGCGTAGTGTCGAATTACTTGGTGACCCTGATAGATTTTGGTGTCAAACTTTTGGAATCCACCGGAATTCCACGCAGTGCAGGCGTAAAGGCCTTGCTGCCTCTAATTCAGGGTACTGTGAATAATATCGAAGATATAGGGATCCCGCGGGCTTTAACTGGACCAATTGCCCGGGGTGACTTAAGCACTATAGTAAAACATCTGGACTGTCTGGAAGAGATGGCTCCGGAACTTATGAAACTATACAGCTGGCTGGGTTTCTACACCACGCAGATTGCGATGGAAAAAGGAACCATTGATGATTTTGCCATGGAAGAGTTCCAGAATCTGTTTAGAAGGGAACTATCCCGGGCGGAGTCGGCCAGCTAAGGATGGCCCATACGTGGATTTGATCGGAAGGAGCGAAGGTTATGGCTAGAATTACTACCGCTACCATTAAAGAAAAGAAACGCCGTCAGGAACGCATTACTATGCTGACAGCCTATGACTATTCCATGGCTACTATGGTCGATCAGGCCGGCATTGATATGATCCTGGTGGGAGATTCATTGGGCAATGTGATGCTGGGTTATGATAATACCCTAGCGGTCACTATGGATGATATGGTACACCACACCAAAACCGTCAGCCGGGCTGCCAAAAATGCCCTGGTAGTAGCGGATATGCCCTTTTTGTCTTATCATATCTCCCTGGAAGATGCGGTTCGCAATGCCGGACGCTTGAT
>CAZTZX010000075.1:3421-9854 GCA_964618175.1 uncultured Syntrophomonas sp.
TACAAAGAGGAAGTGGAGTCAGGAACCTTCCCCGCCGCGGAACACTGTTTTGCTATCCAGGACGATGTACTGGATAAATTGTACGGGGGGTCCTAGACAAACGATGCAAACCATTCAAAGCGTAACAGAAATGCAACAGTGGAGCAGTGTACAGAAGCACTCGGGACGCAGGATCGGACTGGTGCCAACCATGGGTTATCTGCACAACGGGCACCTCAGCCTGGTTCGTCAGGCCCGTCAGGAGTGCGACTTGGTGGTGGTGAGTATCTTCGTCAATCCCATGCAGTTTGGTGTGGGAGAAGATTTTGAAGATTATCCCCGTGACCTGACCCGAGACTGTGCTCTGTTGGAACAGGAGCAGGCCGATGTGGTTTTTGCTCCTACCGTGAAGGACATGTATCCGCATGGGTACAAATCCTTTGTAGAAGTGGAAGGAGAGATCACCGCCAAAATGTGCGGGGTCTCTCGTCCCGGTCACTTTCGGGGAGTGACCACGGTGGTCAGCAAACTGTTTCATATATGTCAGCCTGACCTGGCTTTCTTCGGGCAGAAGGATGCTCAGCAGGCTATGATCCTGGAAAAGATGGTGCGGGATTTGAACTTCCCGCTGAAAATTGTGCGGGTTCCTATCGTCCGCGAAGAGGATGGTTTGGCTTTGAGTTCCCGCAATGTTTATCTGAATCCGCAAGAGCGGCAGGAGGCACTGGTGTTGAACCAGTCCCTTCAGGCAGCCTGCCAGTTGATCATGGATGGAGAACGAGATGTAGAAAAGGTCAAAGATCTCATTAGGAATATCATCGCTGCCAGCCCCGGGGCACAGATCGATTACATAGAGCTTAATACAGCTGATGATCTGGCTTCCCTGGAAAGGGTTGAAGGAACCGTTCTCATGGCTCTGGCTGTAAAGTTTGGTACAACCAGATTGATCGATAACCTGTTGGTGGAGGTGTAACTAGTGATTCGCTATATGCTCAAGTCTAAGGTCCACCGGGCAGTGGTTACTGATGCCGATCTTGATTATGTGGGCAGCATCACTCTGGATAAGGATCTGATGGATGCGGCCGACATTATCGCTAATGAAAAAGTGACCATTGTCAATAATAATAATGGTGAACGATTTGAGACCTATGTCATTGAGGGAGAACGAGGGTCAGGTATAGTTTGTTTGAATGGGGCGGCGGCCCGTCTGGTTCAAAGAGGCGATATAGTCATTATTCTTACGTACACTATCTTGGAAGAAACGGAGTGCCAGGATTTCAAGCCTCATCTTGTTTATGTGGACGAGAAGAATCACATTAAGAAAGTATGTCGGGGGAATTACGAATAGGAGGCCGGTATAATTGAAAGCTCCAGATCTAGCTACTTTCATTAACCAGCGCAAACAGGAATTAAATGCAGTTATTCTAGCTCATTTTTACCAGCCTCCCGAGATTCAGGATATAGCTGATTTTGTAGGTGATTCCCTGCAGCTAGCGGTGCAGGCGGCCGAAACCGATGCCGATATTATCGTATTCTGCGGGGTTCATTTTATGGCCGAAAGTGCCAAAATATTGAACCCTGATAAAACCGTCCTGGCCCCGGTTTTAGATGCCGGGTGCCCTATGGCTGATATGGTTACGGCCGAACAACTGCGCCAGTTCAAGAGCGAGCATCCCGGCTATGCGGTGGTCACTTATGTGAACTCATCCGCCGAGGTTAAAGCGGAATGCGATATCTGCTGTACTTCCTCTAATGCCCTCAACGTGGTGCGCTCGCTGCCGGCGGATCAGCCCATATTATTTGTGCCGGATCGCAACCTGGGAGCCTGGATAAACAGTCAGACCGGGCGGGGCATGGAATTATGGCCGGGTTACTGCCCGATCCATGATCAGCTTACCGCCCAGGAAATAAAAGATCAGCTGGAGCGTCATCCGGAGTCGGTGGTGGTGGTTCATCCCGAAGTTCCGCCCCAAGTGGCTGAGCTGGCCGATGCCATTCGTTCTACCGCCGGGATATTGAAATTTGTCCAGGAAAGTTCCGCTCGGGAATTTATCATCGGTACCGAGGAAGGTTTTTTCCATACCCTGCAGAAGCATTGTCCGGACAAGGTGTTCCACCTGGCCCGTAGCGAGTTTTTATGCCAGGATATGAAGAAAATCGACCTGGAGACATTGGCTCAAGCACTGGAGCGGCAGGAACACCCGATAGAAGTACCGGAAGAAATACGGTCACGTGCGGTGCAATCTCTGCAGAGAATGCTGGCGATTGCTCCTTAAATAGACTTCATAATTAAAGGTCGTACACTTAATGAATATAACCAGGTATATAGGGGTCCTTGACCCGGACACACCCGTTGATAGCACTGATTTCTTGATAGTGGGTGGAGGGATAGCCGGACTATTTACTGCCTTAAAAGCATCACAGTATGGCCAGGTAGTAGTGCTGGTCAAGAAGACAATCAAAGATTCCAATACCGGTCTCGCCCAGGGGGGAATTGCTGCTGCTGTTCATGAGGAGGATTCCCCTTTTTTGCATCTGGAGGATACTCTGGAAGCAGGGGCGGGATTATGTAATATTGAGGCGGTTGATGTTCTGGTACGGGAAGGCCCGGAGCGAGTGCGCGAATTGATCAGTGCCGGGGCCCGTTTCGACATGAAAGACGGCTCGGTATCTCTGACCCGAGAAGGAGCCCACAGCCGGCCCCGCATTCTGCATGCGGCAGACGCTACCGGGGAAGCCATTCGCTCCGCTCTGGTGGAACAGTGTCAGCAAAACCCGGCCATTGAGATCCGGGAGGAGCACTTTCTGATTGATGTGCTGGGACGAGCACAGGATCCGGAGTGCTATGGTGCTCTGGTGTACGATGCCCGTCGTCACCGGAAAATTGTCTTTACTGCCCGGGCTACTATTTTAGCCACTGGCGGCGCTGGGCAATTGTATAAATACACTACCAATCCCCCGGTAGCTACCGCGGATGGAATGGCGTCCGCTTTTCGGGCTGGCTGCCGCTTGACTGATCTGGAGTTTATTCAGTTTCATCCCACCGTTCTCTTTACCGCTGAGACACAGCGCTTTCTAATATCCGAAGCGGTGCGTGGTGAAGGAGGACGACTCTATAATATTCAGGGGGAAGCCTTTATGGCTGGCTACCACCCCTTGAAAGAACTGGCTCCTCGCGATGTGGTATCCCGCGCTATCGTCAGCGAAACTAGGCGCACTGACAGTGAATATGTCTGGTTGGATATGACCCACATTCCTAAGGTGAGAGAGCGCTTTCCCACTATTTATGAAAACTGTCTGCAGCGCGGTATTGATTTAACTCGTGAATTGGTTCCGGTATTTCCTGCTGCCCATTATACTATGGGCGGGATTGAGTCCAACACCTATGGTGAGACCGTCTTGCCGGGACTATATGTTTGCGGTGAAGCGGCCTGTACTGGAGTCCACGGTGCCAATCGCCTGGCCAGCAACTCACTCTTGGAGGGAATTGTCTTTGGACAGCGAATAGTCAACAAGGCCGAGGAAATTATGTATCGGCGCCGGGTCGACTTGGCTGAGCTTTACCGTCATTTTGACGGTAGCGAAGTGTTCCAACCGGCCCAGAAAGGTATAGAGCCCCGAGAAGCCCGCTTGAAACTTCAGGAAACAATGTGGGAAAATGTGGGTATCCTAAGAGATGAAGCTCATTTGCAAAAGGCTGCCCAAACTGTACGCGACTTGTACAGTCAGATCAAGCGTGGCGATGATGAACTGGCTTACTATGAAGCCATCAACATGCTGACCGTGGCCCGGATCATTATCCAGGCAGCCCTGTGGCGCACCGAAAGCCGAGGCGGTCATTTCCGCACCGACCACCCCCAGCGCAATGACCTGCGCTGGATACGCCACATATCTTTCGTCAACTGCTGACGCGCAAGTTGGGGACGGTCCTTTGACTTGCGCTTTAGCGCAGATGTATTATTAGCCAGACAGACATCATAAAAGCGCAAGTCAAAGGACCGTCCCCAACTTGCGCGTGGAGGTATAGATGATGGACTGGGATACACAGGATCTGATCAGGGGAGCCCTGCAGGAGGACATTGGCCATCAAGACATCACCACCGCCAACCTGGTGGATGCTGAACAGCGCTCCCGGGGAGTTTTTTTGGCCAAATCAGCAGGAATCGTAGCTGGTATACAGGTGGCTCTGCAGGTATTTCGCTGTTTGGATGAAGATATCCAATTTACCGTGGTGAAAAACGATGGTGAAGAAATAAGCCCGGGCGATATTCTGGCCATAATCGAAGGTTCTACTCGTACTTTGTTGATGGGAGAACGGGTGGCCTTGAATTTCCTGCAGCGGCTGTCGGGGATAGCTACCCGCACTAATCACATGGTAGATTTGATCCGTTATGAAAAGGCAGAAATTGTGGACACCCGCAAAACCACCCCCGGCCTGCGCTACCTGGAAAAATATGCGGTCTCAGTGGGCGGGGCGCGTAATCATCGCTTTGGACTGTATGATGGAGCTATGATCAAGGACAACCATATCAAAGTAGCGGGAGGGATACAAAAAGCGGTTTCCACCCTGCGTACCCGTATTCCCCATACTATAAAAATTGAAGTGGAAGTGGAAAACCTAGAGCAGCTCCAGGAAGCCCTGGAAGCTCGGGCTGATATCATCCTGCTGGATAATATGGATATTGATACTCTGCATCAGGCAGTGCAACTGACCGCCGGTCAGGCTCTTTTGGAGGCCTCAGGCGGCATCACCGAAGATACCTTGGCTGAGGTGGCTCGCACCGGAGTGGACTTCATTTCCATCGGAGCCCTCACCCACTCCACCAGCAGCCTGGACATCAGCTTCAACCTGGACTGACACAGGGGGACGGTTCTCTTGTGTCATTAGCCTACATCTTTTAGGCAGCACTTTTACTTAATAGAATGACACAAGAGAACCGTCCCCCTGTGTCCTTGCATCTAACATTAAGGAGCCCAGAGCGTGCTTTTTAATTCCTATGAGTACATTTTATTATTCCTGCCCCTGGTGGTGCTGATTTACTTTGGCTTAAACCGGCTCGGCCGTACTGATGGTGCCAAAGTATGGTTAGTATTGGCTTCTTGTTTTTTCTACAGCTATTGGAACTTAGCCTATCTTCCTATCTTGCTGGGCTCCATCGTGGTCAACTATGGGGTAGGCACCTTACTGCGCACCAAGCCCTGGGATGAATTGGTGCGCCGCTGGGTCTTGATCGCCGGTTTAGTTTTTAATATCGGTCTGCTGGGGTATTACAAATACGCGGACTTTTTTATCAGCACCCTCAATGGGGCGACCGGTACCAATTTTAACCTGATTCATCTGCTGCTACCTTTGGGGATCAGCTTTTTTACCTTCCAACAGATCGCTTTTTTGGTAGATACTTATCGTGGAGAGGCCCGGGAGTATCGACTGTTAAACTATGCTGTGTTTGTATCTTTCTTTCCCCAGCTGGTAGCCGGCCCCATTGTGCATCATCGCGAAATGATGGGACAGTTCGAAGATAAGGCCAAAAAGCGCTGGAACTCGGACAATGTGGCCCGGGGTCTGTTCATATTCGTAATGGGCCTGGCCAAAAAAGTACTCATTGCTGATACTTTCGGGGTGTGGGCTACCTATGGATTTGACACGGCGAATTCTCTCACCCTAATAGAAGGCTGGGTAACTTCGCTCTCGTATAGTCTGCAGCTCTATTTCGATTTCAGTGGTTACACCGACATGGCCATCGGAGCAGCCTTGATGTTCAACATTGTGCTGCCCATCAACTTTTTCTCCCCTTATAAAGCATTATCCATTCAAGACTTCTGGCGCCGCTGGCACATGACTCTGAGCCGTTTCTTGCGTGATTATATTTATATTCCGCTGGGGGGCAACCGTAAGTCGGAATTCAATACCTACCGCAACACTCTGATCACCTTTTTGATCGGGGGACTGTGGCACGGGGCGGGCTGGACTTTTGTCTTCTGGGGATTTTTACACGGCCTGGCTCTGGTAATAAATCGGTTCTGGCACAAACTGGGTATTAGTTTACCGAATTGGCTGAGCTGGCTGATTACTTTTAATTTCGTCAATGCTGCCTGGGTGTTCTTCCGCGCCGAGACCTGGGCTGATGCTATAAAAGTACTGCGGGCTATGGTAGGCTTAAACGGAGTGGCCTTGCCCTCTGCGCTGGCTGACTCACTGGGTTTCATTAGCAGTTTAGGTGTCTCTTTTCAGTCCCAACTGCTGGACGGTCAGCTACTGTTTGCCTTACCGGCGGTGCTGGTATTTATGACCCTGGTGATGACCTTGAAGAACTCCATTGAATTGAAAGACAGCTTCCGGGCAGGTTGGGGCAGTGCCGCAGTAACCATCATCCTCGCCACCGCCTCCATCCTCAGCCTCACCCGAGTCAGCGAATTCCTGTATTTTAATTTTTAGAGTTTTTGACGCAGATTT
>CAZTZX010000076.1:0-1593 GCA_964618175.1 uncultured Syntrophomonas sp.
GAGCCTGACCAGGTCGATGTACTCAAGAACCAACCTATCACGGTAGTCCCAGCTTCGACTCGTCAGACACCCCACCCTTATCTGGTAAACTATATAGTAGGGAAAATGGAAGAGCTACTGGGCAAGGAACGGTTGTATCAGGGAGGAGTGTCAATTCACACCACCATCGACCGCACTATGCAAAACCAGGCGGAAACTGCTCTGGCTAATAATATGCGCAATATCGGCTGGCGCGGAGTTACTGCCCAGGATGGGGCTTTGATATCACTTGATCCGAACGATGGGGCCGTCAGGGCTATGGTGGGAGGAGCCGACTTCGGGAGAAATCAGCTTAACATGGCGATTTTGCCCCGTCAGCCCGGATCAGCTATCAAACCACTTGTTTATGCGGCGGCACTTAATGAGCGACTTTTCAGTGCAGATACCGTTATCAATAATGAATCACGAAATTATTTTGGCGGCTATCGACCTACCAACAGTAATTCCTGGTCACCGGCAGAAACCACTGTGCATGAGGCCCTGGTTCGATCCTATAATGTGGCGTCTGTAGAGATATTAAATAGCCTAGGTCTGGAAAAAGCCTTCCGATACCTGCGATCATTCGGGGTAACCACCATAGAAGAGGCTGACAGTAGTCTAGCACTGGGTCTGGGAGGCATGACCCGGGGCATTTCTCCAGCAGAATTAGCCGCTGCTTATGTAGCCTTTCCAGCCCAGGGTATGGTGTACGGCTATCACATTATAGAGCGGGTAGTGGATCGGGATGACAGCCAGGTCTACCATCATAAGGTGGACAGTAATCGTGTTATCAAGGCCCGGACTGCTCAGAACATGGATAGTATGTTGGGTGAAGTTGTTGCATGGGGAACGGGGACCCGAGCCGCCATTCCAATACGATCAGCCGGTAAAACCGGCACTACTACTGACAGCCGGGATTTGTGGTATGTTGGTTATACCACAGATCTGGTAACAGCAGTATGGATCGGAAACAGTGATGGAACTCCGGTAACCGGTAGCGGCACCAGTGGAGGCAGTTTGGCGGCACCGGTGTGGAGAAACTATATGAACTCCCTTTACTATCAGGGAGTTCTGCAACAGAAACCCACTTACTCTTATCGGAAAGAATCGGTGGAGGAAGAGCCGGAGGTTCCAGAAGAAACCGACACTCCTGAAATTATCGATGATGGGGAAAAAACCGAAACAGGAGAAGACGCCCCTTCACAGGAATCAGACAACGAACTAGAGACTCCTGTGCCCGACCCGGGGGTAGAACCAGATGAGGATGAGGGCATCCCACTGAGCCCCTCCCCGGGGGAATCAGACAGAGAAACTGCCCTAAACAGTTATTAGAGAGGAGATAAATACTATGCGCTATGAAGGTAATATTTTCCGACCTTTTAGTGAAGCCAACAGCTATTTACTGCAGTGTACGATCGGTTGTTCGCATAATCAATGCACCTTTTGCGGTATGTACAAGGACAAGCGCTATCGGATCAGATCTCTGCAGGAAATAAAAGAAGACATCCAGATGGCCAGCCGCCATTATGGCGAGGTGGAAAAGGTGTTCTTGTGCGATGGAGATGCTATTGCCAT
>CAZTZX010000076.1:1693-9746 GCA_964618175.1 uncultured Syntrophomonas sp.
GGACGCCGTTTGATACAGGCTGGCTGGAACCTGTCGGCTATGGTTCTGCTGGGACTGGCTGGTAGGGGCCCACGTTCTCATGAACATGCACGGGCAACCGGACAGATGATGAACGAAATGCATCCCCATTATTTAGCAGCTCTAACTGTTACCCCAGTGCAGGGAACTGTTTTGTACCGGCAGGTTCAAAAAGGAGAGTTTTCGATATTGGATCCTTTTGAGACTCTGGAGGAGATGAAGATCATGATGGAGGCCATTACCGTGGATCCTATAAAATTCGTGGGCTCACATGCTTCTAATTATTTACCGATTAGCGGTACTCTACAGAAAGACAAAAAAGACCTGCTGCAAAAGATTGAGCACGTTCTGGATACGCGAGATACCATGTATCTGCGCAGTGATAACTTGCGGGGACTATAACTTATCCCACCAGTTGAAACCGTTAAAAAGGAATAATCCAATGATAGCGGCTAGCAAGCCGAATCCGAGGCAAACCATTATAACAACCACTACCAAGGACTCAGCTGAACTCATAATAAAAAACCTCCAGTGGCGAATCCTTGACTAATGATAGCATTAATCAAGCGATTTTGGTAACCTTTTTACACCTTATACCAATACAAGGGCACCTAAATATTGATTAAATAGCTGGTGAGTGGCAACATATTAGCCTCCTTTGCTTACTATAAAGCAAGGAGAGGTGAATGTGCATGCGTGTAAAAAAATCACCCATAATCGCTGTTTATAATCGAACCTTAAGTGATCAGCCCTGGATACCACCGGGTGTTGAACTTATGGCAGCTGCAAAAGTCTGGCCGACCACCCGTGGACAGGGAGCTATTGTGGCAGTATTAGATACCGGCATTGATTACCGTCACCCCGATTTGGCCGGTAATGTTATCGGGGGGCGCAGTTTTATTCCCGGTGAACCAGATTACCTGGACTTGAATGGACACGGTACCCATGTGGCAGGCATTATTGCCGCCAACGGGAAAATTCTGGGCATGGCGCCCGAATCCAAATTATTAGCCGTAAAGGTTCTCAATCAGAACGGTTTTGGGAGTTTTATATCTATCAAACAAGGTCTGGCCTGGGTGCGCAACTGGCTAGGAGAAAAGGGAGAACGGGTAAATGCAGTCAATATGAGTTTGGGATCATCAGTTCCCAATAGTGCCATGCATCAGGAAATCATCAAACTGGTAGACAGCGGTATTACTGTGATATGTGCTGCCGGCAATGCTGGTGATGGTCAGCCCGATACTCCGGAAATAGATTATCCGGCCTATTATCCAGAAACCATTGCCGTTGGCGCCATTGATCTGCAAACCGGTATTGCCAACTTCAGCAACTCTAATGACCGTATTGATGTAGTTGCTCCCGGGGTTAGTACTTACTCAACTTATCTAGATAATACTTATGTCGAATTATCGGGGACATCGATGGCCTCTCCCCATATTGCTGGGGCGGTGGCTTTAATTATATCTTGCTACCAGATGCGTTTTCACGAGAACCCAACTCCTGAATATATTCGTGATTACTTGCATACGCACGCCATTGATCTGGGAGAATTGGGTTTTGATACCCACTATGGCTATGGACTGTTCACCTTTAACACGGATGGAGGCAAAACCATCCGGGTGTTTCTTAGTAGCAATGGTTTCCGGATCGCTACTGCCCTAGCGCCCAGATGAGGAAAGCTGGGATCGAAGAAGTAAAGCCCCCGCAAGCTGCACTGTGAAGCATGGTAATAATTGCATAACTCATCCTAATCCCTTGCTGAGCTGATGGAAAAGCGGCCAATCCCCATGTGTAGACGATTATCTGGTACTGATCGACCACCCATCGTTGGGAACGTCTATTCGCCAAAAAAGGAGGAAAAGCCTCACTACTCGTAGAATATAAATTATACAAGTGATGGTGCGGTCTTGTTAAGGCACATGAAGGGGGATGATGTGATGACTGAAAAACTACACATCTTTGCAGTATCTGATTCGGTGGGCGAGACGGCAGAAAAAATTGCCGTAGCCTCAGTCTTACAGTTCAAGGTAGAGCGTAGTATAACCCGCTTCTCCCGGGTAACCAAAAAAGAACAGGTCATGGAGATAGTGGATCAGGCAGCTGAAGAAGACGCGATTGTAGTTTATACCATTGTAAAACCGGAACTCAGTGCATTGTTGGCGACTAATGCCAAAGAGCGGGGAGTTCATGCTGTTAATGTTCTCTCACCACTATTTGAGGTAATTCAGGAAAAGACTGGTTTGCAGCCTTCTAATATTTCCGGTCTTACTCACAAGATGGACGATCATTATTTTAATCGTATGCAAGCTATTGAGTACACCATCGATCATGATAACGGTCAGGATCTTGCGAACTTTGCCGAAGCTGATCTTATAATTCTCGGTTTACCCCGGACATCCAAGACGCCTTTATCTATGCATATGGCTAATTTGGGAATCAAAGTAGCCAATTATCCTATTCTCGATGACACCGAGATACCGGAAGAAATTCTCGAGCTAAAAGGAAAAGTTCCCATGGTGGGCCTGACTATAGATATAGATACCTTAATGGAACTGCGCCGCGAGCGTCTGCGTAGTTTCGAAGGTGCTGATTTAGAAACTCTGGATGATCAGGTGGCAGAAGAACTGGATAATGCCTATCGTATATTCGCCAAGCTTAAATGCCTGGTCATTGATGTTACCATGGATGATGTGGAAACCATCGGAAATACTATTACTCATAAGTTTAACCTACCTCTAAAAGTTACCCATCATCGGTTTTAGTTAGATCTGGCGGGGGCATATAGCCCCCTTTTTATTGAAATATTTCGACTTCACTTGTCTCAATGCATAGAAGGCGGGATTAAAAGGGTGCAATTTGACGATATTTTGGTCAAGGAGTGTTAGTTGCGAGATGGAATAACTAATATAGACTATTTTCAACAGGGGTTGTAGATAATGCAGATACAGAACTACCAACTATTTCGGCACCATACTAAATTCCAAAACAAAAACATAGAAGCCAGACGGCTGTACTCGGATGCACCCCGAGCAAATAACCAGGTAGATCAGCCAAGCAACGATGTATTGCTTAGTAAGCTGTCTCTGGTAGGGGAGATGTCTAGCTGTATAGCTCATGAGGTTCGCAACCCCATGACTACGGTGCGGGGGTTGGCGCAGTTATTGGCTATCGAACATCCAGAAAAGTCAAGCTATTACGAATTGATGATATCGGAAATTGATCAGGCCGACGAAGTGCTGAAAGAATTTCTCTGCCTGGCGAAAAATTCGCCCATCACATTAAACCTGGTAATGCTAAAGGACATATTAAGTCGGGCAGTGGCCCCACTTTTAGGTCAGGTTAGGCAACGGGATCTTAATTTGTATGTATCTTTGAATAACGATGTCTTTTTGTATGCAGACGAAGATCAGCTTGTTCAAGTATTTGTGAACATTCTGAGGAATTCCATAGAAGCTTCCTCGGAGGGCAGTAGCATTTTCATATTATCACGATATAGCTCTCAGCATGTTCAGGTGAAGATTGTTGACAAAGGTGGCGGTATTAATGAGCCTATATTAGATAGGATTATGGAGCCGTTCTTTACCACCAAGGAAGCTAATACAGGTCTGGGATTGACAGTAGCTTATAAAATTATCCAAGATCACGGCGGAGGATTAAAGATCAACAGCAATCCCGATAAAGGAACTAGCGTAGAGGTCATTCTCCCTCTTCCGGTAGCTGAGTCGGAAGATAAATTGGCTTAGCGGATCACTGAAAGGAAGACTAATGTCATTTGTATATATAGTTCGTTGCTGTGATAATACTCTCTATACGGGTTATGCCGAGGATGTAAATAGGAGACTGGCCGAGCATAATGCAGGCAAGGCAAGCAAATACACCCGCGGCAGGTTGCCGGTTAAAGTGGTTTACCAAGAAAAGTTGCCTGATCGGAGTTCCGCTTTGCGCCGAGAAATACAGATAAAGCAGATGAGTAAATTAGCGAAAGAGTCCTTGATAAGGGACTTCTCTAAAGCATGAAGGTTTGTTTAGCAGGTTACATAAAGGCCGCCTCCCAGGGAAAAGATAGTGTAGAAAACTATTCCCCAAGGAGGCTTTTTTATGCACAAAGGACAGATAGTGAGTAAGGAAGAGTTTCTGCGCAATTCTCAGTATGCCAAGGAAGAATGGGAAGGTCTGCTGGTAAGTGCTGATACCACCAAAAAGCATTACAATATTGGGGTTCAGCTGGATGAAAATCGCATTCTGCTAGTTGACCAGGTACCCGATCATGAAGTTCATCATCGTATCCATCAACTGGTTCCTGAAATCACCCAACTTCAGCGCCAGCATGGAGCTCACAACGATCTGCAAAATTATCAGTGATATCTCGATCCGTATGCATCCCACAGGAGACGGTGTGAATGCATGCGACCTTTCTTGCACTAGTCTTGCAGATCCCTTGAGTACAGCAGATATTTGCTGACATAGAATTCATCTTCAATCGATATGTATATATTGGAGGAGATTGAAGATGGATCTACGTGAATATCTGCTTTTTCCATTCCGCGATCCAGACTGGGTGCGCAAGCTGCTCTTGGGCTGCGTGGTTACCCTGTTACCCATCGTAAATATACTCACCTTAGGATACTTCTTAGCCTGTCTGGAAATGGGACTGCGCGGACGGCAAATGTTACCTGAATGGGATGGCTGGACAGACCTGTTTAACGACGGACTGCAGGTCTTGATAATCTGCTTGGCCTATTTGGGTATTCCGTTGGTATTGGCCGGGCTGCTGCTGTCTTTACCTGGTATAGGCAGTCTGTTAGCCGCCATAATTTTTCTGATCATGGGTACCATGTTGCCTGTAGCTATCGGCGCCTTCAGTATTTCGAGGGATTTTCGCGACGCTTTTCGTATGAGTGACATTTTCTTTCACACCAATAAAATCATTAATGAATACATCTCCGCCTATCTAGCCACAGCCCTGGTGATCTGTTTGGGAGCCGTGTTTTACCTGCTGGCTCCACTGTTGTCCCTGGTGGGCGCTCTAATTATCTTCTATGCTGGTTCAGTTTTCTTTAATCTGGTAGGTTTACTTTTAAGAGACCAAGCAGATGTATGAATTAAATATTGGAGAGTAGAAAACGGCGCACGGGTTTGGCGGTACAGTGGGAATGGTTGACGGTCACTTCTCAAAATGCTAAGATAATAGCTGCGTAACAAGTCGGGATGTGGCTCAGTTTGGTAGAGCGCTTGGTTCGGGACCAAGAGGCCGCAGGTTCAAATCCTGTCATCCCGACCATTTTGATTGCTCAAAAGATCTCTTCGGAGGTCTTTTTTTATAGACCAGAATCAATTCCAATTAATCTCTTGGTATTCGATCTGGCCGTTTTTCATAAGCACCTGACAACCCCTATTACGTCCTAAGTGTTTAGATTTATACATGGCTTGATCTATATATCTAAATAGCAAATGTGGTTCTTGCTGCTCTCCAAATGGCAGGCTTAAATAACCAATAGAACAATTTATCTTAATCTCTTTCCCATTTGCTATGTCAAAAACATGGTTTTGAATTCCTTGCCCGATTTTCAGTACAAAATCATCTATGTACACTTTTTGGGTATGCTTTAGAATAATTAAAAATTCTTCTCCGCCCCATCTCAAAACAACATCCGTTTTTCTAACGTTCATTTCCAACACCTTAGAGATTTCGATCAATACATTATCCCCCACATCATGCCCATAGGTATCATTGACCCTTTTAAAATGATCGATATCCAAGAGAATTAATCCAAAATGTGTATCCGGGGGATTGGCATTTCTTCTATCGATAAAGCCTTCTGCGTTCATATCTATAAAATCTTCGATATCCTTTAAGCAAACATTGTAAAAATAATGTCTGTTATACAGTCCCGTCAAGGCATCTTTAACAGATAAATCCGCCAGCTTTTCCTGGAGGAGATATTCCTTTTTCCCCTGATATTCCAGTAAATACGCCACACACATACCGGCAAAATTTGATGCACTCATATAGATCGTATTTGCTATGGCTACATTGGTCGGTGTGTTTAAGAATTGAGCCTCAATCACCGCATAGGCAATTAAAAGGCTCGTACCTGCCATTGCTCCATTGATAAATCTGATCCTCAAAAAAGCATAGATGTACATAAAGAACGGAACTAATCCCGCGTAGCTACGAGATATCTCTGCATGATCGCGACCAATATAACCCATAATGATTATGCCAGCCCCGCATAGTGTTATAGTAAGGACGTTTATTAATTGCGCGTGCTGAGGATATCCCTTCCAAAAAGTAAGGAAAAAAGCAAGCGCTAAAAGTGGAGCAATATAAAAAACACGAACTTTGAGAAAACCAACCAATAAATCGGGGAATAAAAAATAATCTAGTATACAAAAGCCGAAGATACAAACTATGCCTAATAAAATCGCCATTCTAAACCAGAGCAGAGAACGGCCTATATGAAGCTGATAAGCTCTCTCGATCTCTCTATTCTTTATTGTTAACGTCAGTCTAGAAATATGCTCATGAAATTGGTTTTGCATTTTCGCGATTCCTTTAGAAAGCTTTTTATTTTAAGTTACTTTAATTATACCAGGTTTGGCAAAATCACATTGATTAACCGTTTGATCCAATAAACAATCAAAACAGCGGAGTGATGGCTCCGCTGCTTGGGACTGTTTTATTTCTAACTCATTTATAGAATATTTGCCATCATATAAGAAAAGCGCTTTGGTCTAACTCCAGGGCCGATGTATCACCTTCTTTAATGACCGCCAGAGTGTTTTCTACTTCGGGCACAATATTTTTCAAAAAGAATCGTGCGGAAGCGATCTTTCCTTGGTAGAAGGCATAATCATAATGGTCTGGTTCTAACTCCGTAATCTTTTTTTGCGCAACCAGGGCCATATCCAGCAATATCTTGCCACAGTATATCTTGCCGGTGGCATGCAGGATGCGGGTGGCATAAAGGCCTATCATGCCGATCTTTCCTTGTCCCAGGTAACCGCCGATAGCTGCTTGGATCTCTTTATAGCTATCGAGAGCTTTTTGTAATATCTCATATTCTTTGACAAAATCAGGGTGATCCTTATGTTGATCTATGAAATCCTGGATGGACTGCAGCCAACCAGCGAACACAGTCCCTTTACGCCGCGTCCATTTACGACCTATCAGATCCAGTGATTGGAGATAGTTGGTGCCTTCCCATATGCAAAAAATTCTGGTATCACGCAGCATCTGGGATATCGGGTATTCTTCGGTATAACCATATCCGCCATAAACCTGTAAGGCCTCATTGATACACTGGAAAGACATATCGGAAGCGTAGGCTTTAATGATGGGTGTAGACAAATCAACTATATCTCTGGCCTGGGCGGCTTGTTCTGGATCCTGGCTCCACTCTGCTATATCCAACAAATACAAGTTGTAAAAGACTACCGCTCGCAAAGCATCTATGTGAGATTTTTGGAACATAAGGCTGCGCCGTATATCCTCATGCTTGATAATAGGTACTCTTTCGCCTCTTAGATCAGAAAGCGGCCGTCCTTGAATACGCTCAGCTGCGTATTGAGCTGCATTGTGGAAGGAAACTGCAGCTGTAGCCACTGAACCATGGCCAGTATTGAGACGCTCTTCATTCATCATTTTGAACATCTGATAATTACCCTGACCGGCACCGTTTTCATCGGGAGGATCTCCTAACAGGTATCCCCGACAATCGTTGTTCTCGCCAAAATTGAGCAGGCAGGTAGCGGAACCCCGCATCCCCAGTTTGTCTTCGATGCCAACACAATTGATATCGTTGAACTCTCCGACCTCTCCATCTTCTGTTGGCCAATATTTTGGTACTACAAATACCGATAGGCCTTTAAGGCCGGGAGCGCTTCCTTCCGGGCGGCACAGAACCAGGTGGACTATGTTTTCGGTGATATCCTGCTCGCCACCGGTAATAAAACATTTGGTTCCCTTGATCTTATAGACCCTCGGATCATCTGTGGGGTAGGCCTTGCTAAGAAGATCACCTAAATCGGAACT
>CAZTZX010000077.1:0-9516 GCA_964618175.1 uncultured Syntrophomonas sp.
TTTTGTTGCTACAGATAGTAGGGGAGGATTATCGCAACGGAATAGGGAATTCAATTCTAAGGAAATTGGTAAACGAGGTGGTAGGGATGGAGAATTATGTTCATAGCAGTGCAAGTTTTCAATCGTTCGATGGTCTCAAGCTTTTCTATCAAAAATGGCTCTGTAAAGATGCTAAAGGAGTCGTAATTATTGCTCATGGTCTGGGTGAACACAGCAGCAGATATAGTCACTTGGTGGAAGAGTTAGCCGGTAAAGGCGTCTCTTTCTATGCCCTGGATCACAGGGGTCACGGTCGTTCCGAAGGCAAGCGGGGCCATATCTCAAGTTTTAGTGATTTTACGGCTGATCTGGCTAGCCTGGTAGAGATGGCCAGAAGAGAAAACCCTGCTATACCACTTATCCTGCTTGGCCACAGCATGGGCGGAGTCATAGCCTTCCAATACGTTCTCCAACAATCGCAGGCTGTAGATGGCTTGATACTTTCATCAGCAGGTTTGATCCCTATCCTTGATGTCCCTGGTTGGCTACAGAGCCTGGTAAAGGTATTATTATCACGCATCGTTCCCGGTTTGACCATATCCAATGGGCTGGATGCATCTGGTCTATCCCATGATCAGCCAATTGTAAACCAGTATCTGGATGATCCGTTGGTTCATGATAAAGTAACGGCGCGCTGGTTTCAGGAATTTGCAGCTGCCGGACAGGATTCACTCAACCGCGCTGGAGAATTAACTTTGCCGTTGCTCATTATCCATGGTCAAAATGACCCCATCGTTGACTATAAAGGTAGTGTAAAAGCCATGGAACTAGCGTCATCTTCAGACAAAACCCTGCACATATTTGAAGGTTTGCTTCATGAAACCATGAATGAACCCCAGGAACTCCGTCAAGAAGTGCTGAACAGAGTTGGGGAATGGATAGTAGCCCACATAAGTTGATAAGCTGTTAATCTTCAAAAGGGAAATGGTATTGGTTAAGGGCCAATTCATTTCTCATAGCCAGCATGTCCTTTTGAAGAGCTAGGTTTACAGGTACTCCGCGGTCTTGGCGATCCAGCCAGGCCAAATATTCCTTTTCGCCTGCCGTATAGATCCTGTCTGCACCTGGAGAAACGCGGGATGCTCTCAGTTGGCGCAGGATATCTCCGGTAGTCTTCTTAAAGAGATCCAGATCTGTAAAAGCTTCTACCTGAATGGCCATGAAAAAGTGTCCTAATCGGTATGGCTGAGCTTGACCAGTTTCATCATATCCAGATAAGGCCTTTAAGAAGGCACCCTGCTGCAAGGCTGCCGATAGGATCTCTACTACGGTGGCATAGCCGTAACCTTTGTAACCACCCTGTTCCTCTCCCAGACCTCCCAGGGGAGTCAGAGCTGCTTTTCCTTTAACTAGATCGACCAGAATTTGTTTGGTATCGGTTCGAGTTTCACCTTTTTCATCAATGACCCACCCAGGAGGGACATCCTTACCCAACCGATCATAGACCTCAATTTTACCGCGCTGGGATACGGAAGTAGCACAGTCCAGTACAAAGGGGAATTCTTCATCGGTGGGAATACCAAAAGTAAGAGGATTAGTACCCAGCATGTTCTCCACGCCCCAGGTGGGAGCGATGGAAGGGCGGGCATTGGTCCCGGTTATACCGATCATGCCTTTTTCCACGGCCATTAAAGCATAATAGCCGGCAATTCCATAATGAGTGGAATTCCTGACTGCGACCATGCCCATTCCATAGGTGGCGGCCTTTTCTAGAGCTATTTGGGTAGCCCGATGGGAAATGACGTGTCCCATACCATTGTGACCATCAATAACCGCTGTAGTTGGGCCTTCCTTGATTATTTCCCATTGGGTAACAGCTTGCTGAATACCCTTCTTGATGCGATCGTAATAAATTGGTTTAAGTCGTCCAATGCCGTGAGAATCAATACCTCGTTTATCTGAGGTAATAAGCACTTCAGCACAAATTCGGGCATCGTCTAAAGGCACACCCACTCCCACAAAGACATCGACCATAAATTGCTCCATCACATCAAAAGGGATCCAATAAATCTTATCATGTTCCATCTCATTCACCTCGTGAGTTTATTTTGCACGTGTCAAGGTACATTCCACAGCAGAATGCCAATTCTTCAAGAGTAAAGCGCGCTTTTCATTATCAACTGAAGGTTCAAACTTGCGATCGACCTGCCGCATGATTATTAATTCCTCCTGGTTGTTCCAGAACCCGCTGCCCAAACCAGCTAAATAAGCGGCGCCGATAGCGGTTGATTCAGTATTTACAGGTCTTTCAACCGGAACCCCTAAAATATCTGTCTGAAACTGCATCAAAAAGTTATTGGCACAGGCTCCGCCATCCGCATTTAAGGTCTGCAGGGTAATACCAGAATCACGCTGCATGGCATTCAATACGTCATAAGTTTGGTAAGCAATTGCCTCCAAGGCCGCCCTGGCTAAATGAGCACGGCTAGTTCCTCGGGTAAGGCCTACTAAACTGCCGCGAGCGTGCATATCCCAATAGGGAGCGCCCAGACCCACAAAAGCAGGTACCAGGTATACACCATCATTACCGGGTAGTGATTGGGCTAGAGTTTCAGTTTCCGCCGCAGTTTCAACAACTTTGAGCTCATCTCTTAGCCATTGAACTGCTGCGCCAGCCACAAAAATACTGCCTTCCAGAGCATAGTAGACTTCGCCATTCAATGACCAGGCGAGGGTGGTAACCAAACCATGATTTGAATTGACCGCCTGCTTACCAGTATTCATCAATAAGAAGCACCCGGTACCATAGGTGTTTTTAGCCTGTCCGGAGTTAAAGCAGGCCTGGCCGAATAGGGCCGCTTGCTGATCACCTGCCAGACCGGCAATGGGAATCTCATTTCCCAATAGCTGAGGGTTTGAATATCCATAGATTTCCGATGAACTCTTTACCTGGGGAAGCATGGTACGGGGGATATCAAAATAGCTGAGAATGTCATCATCCCAATTTAAGTTATGAATATTATAGAGCATGGTTCGGGAAGCATTCGATACATCAGTAGTGTGCACCTTGCCGCCGGTGAGCTTCCATAAAAGCCAGCTGTCAATAGTTCCGAATAAAAGCCGTCCTTGCTCAGCCTGGGAACGGATGGAGGGGGAATTGTCTAAAATCCAGGCCAGCTTTGTGGCTGAAAAATAAGCATCAATTACCAGGCCGGTCTTGGCGCTTATCCTGGGACCCCAACCGGCCAATTTCATTTGATCACAGAGAGGAGCGGTGCGGCGACATTGCCAGACAATAGCATTTCCTACCGGCATACCAGTCTCTCGATCCCATACTACCGTGGTCTCTCTCTGATTGGTGATACCTATAGCATGAACATCACTGCTGTCTAGATTAGCCTGTAATAAAGCTTGGGTAGCGACGCTCAGTGTAACTGCCCATATTTCCTGAGGGTCATGTTCCACCCAACCGGGATGGGGATAGATTTGAGTGAACTCTCGATAGGCGCGGGAAATAACCTGGCCTTTGTGATTGATCAGCAAGGCGGTAGTTCCAGTTGTCCCTTGGTCAATCGCCAAAATATGTTTTGTAATCACATTATCCACTTCCTTCACGCTGTCCCTTTTATTCTAGCAGACTAGAATCAAACCACGGTATATTTCTCAACAACTGTAACAGTTATTGACAATTAAGTAGTGATCCCAAACTAATCCTAGTGTCACAGCTAGACATTTTACGTATTTTAAGGTATTTTGACAGCAATAGATATATTTAGTGAATGTTTGCAAAGGGAGGAAAATAATGAAAATATTTGTGTTGATCGGTCCTCCATCCAGTGGCAAATCGGTTTTAATGGATTATTTGTTGCTAAATGACAGTGATTACCTGGAACCTATTGTTTCTTACACTTCCAGGAGTCCCAAACCGGGTGAAAAGGAGGGAAAGGACTATTATTTCATCACTCCCGCTCAGTATACTGATTACCTAGTGAAGAATGAAATAATCGAAGAAATTAAATATCTGGAAAATAACTATGGTATCACGCGAACCGAAATTAAGCGAGTCCAGGCCACCGGACGTAACGGAATTGCTATTCTGAACTTGGAAGGACTGCGCATTCTTAAAAATGTTTTGGGACCTCAAAATATTGTAAGTATTTTTATTTATCGGGACCTGAGGGATATTCTGGAAGACCTTAAACAGAGTTGCAATCCAGATAAATACCAGGGAAGGGTCACTACCGTTAAACAAGAAATGAAAGACATTGGCACATCTGATTATGTGGTATATAATATGGGCTCATTAGCCAATGCCTATCAGCAGATGCACAGTATCATCCGCAAGGAAATCAATGCTCCACCTATTGACCAGTCCATAGAGCCAGGCCAGCGCTATCGACATTTCAAAGGAGACTTATATGAAGTAATAACCAAGGCGCTGCATAGTGAAAACTATTGTCCTCTAGTGGTTTACAAGAACCTGTCTACGGGCGATGTTTTTGCACGTCCCTACGATCTATTCTGTGGCAAGAAAGAACTGGAGTCTCAAAATCGAATTGTAAACCGCTTTGAATTAGTTGAGGAAAAAGAAGATCAGAGCGATGCCCCGGTCTTTAACGATACTCCTTAATAAAGCAGGCAAAAATCAGCGAACTGATTAGCCAGGCAAGTATGGATATGATTAGCGAACATAGCCACCCCCATCCAGACAGGAATCCCCACAATGTCACTGCAACACATACCGTACAGCCTAACATACCTGCCGTAGCCCCCAGTGCTAACTGGGAAGCTGCCTGATGTCCCTCATAATGCCCGGTCATGATAACTGCTGAGGCTAACACTGCCGGGAAAGCGGCAAATATCCCAGCAAAGGACTTCCATGGTACTACTAATAACAAAAGGTAGCAACCGGCTACCGCCGTACCACCCAAAAGAAAGCGCAGCATTAAATCCGCAATTATTTCGGTATTCTTCATGGCATCACCAGCTTCCAGGTCATATATATACCGGTGGCTGCCAGCAGCCAAATCAACAGAGCCTGTCCCAATCCCTTTTGCCAACCGTTTCTTAAAATTAGGCGACTGGCTGCTACCGTACAGATGATATTAGCCAGCATACCGACCAAAGCTCCCTCTGATACATGTACTGACATGTTAATCAACTGCCCTCCTCGATAATCTAGAGCCAGACTTAGGATAGCCGCCAAATAGACAGCGGGAAAGGCCGCGAAAATACCGCCCATACGCGGCCCGGAGAAGCGGGCTATTAATGTACAGGCCACTATTGCTGTTCCTCCCAGTACAAAACGTAGCATTACCGGTATTATCAAATCGTAACTCATCAATCGCTCACCAATTTTTTTCTCAGAACCAATTATAGATCAGAATGCTTTATGTGACCAGGCGGGATCCGGACAGCCTGTCCGGGATTTTAGCAGATCTCGGTAGTAAAAGGATTATCAGCCAACCATGCCGAAATCAATATTGATCTAATCCTATCGTTTATAGAGGAGGTGTTTCTTTGCGAATATCAGAAAATGTGCTCTTGCTGGGTAATGGACACTTTAATCACTATATCGTGGGCCAAAGGCAGGCTGCGTTAATTGAATGTGGCATGAGTGCAGGAATTCCAGCATTTACTCAACAATGGGAATCGCTAAAAACACAGCCAGAGATATTACACATTTTGGCCTTGCATTCTCATTTTGATCATGTCTGTGGGATTCCAGCATTTAGAAAAATATTTCCCCAGGCAGTGGTTTGTGCCAGTGCAGGGACGGAAAAACTACTGTCTAAAGATAAAGTCTGTAACGCCGTACAGTTAGGTGACCAGCTGGTAAGTGAAGTTTACTTCAATGATAATCGCATCAGTGAAAAGCTCTCTCCGTTGGACACCGCTCTTCTGAAGATTGATCAAGTAATAGGGCAGGGAGATGTTATTGAGCTTGGTTCAGGCCTTACTCTGCAAATAATTGCTACACCAGGACACAGTTCCTGTTCCATAGCAGCTTATCTGCCCGAAGAAGAGGTTATGTTTGTATCGGATGCCGCCGGGACAGCTATATCCCCAGAAGTAATAGCTCCAGTTTTCTTTCAAGACTATGACTTATATCTAGACAGCCTCCGCAAACTAATCGATTATCCTACCAAAATACTGGCCCTCGGACATGGGGACGTCATTATCGGGACTGATCAAGTGCAGAATTTTTATCGGCGCTCTCTACAATCTGCTGAAGATGCTTTTGAGGCGGTCAAGAATAAGTTAATGGCTGGGGCCAGTGAAGAAGAAGTTGCCAGTCAGTTGTATGACCAATATATGATGGGCGGCTTGGCAGATTACCCCAAACCAGTGATGCTGATTTCACTGGGGCAACTTATAAAAAATGTGGCCCAACGGATATAATCCTTATTCAAGATGGAAATACACCACTGGTATTCGTATTATACCAGTGGTGTATTTTGTTTAGCTAAAGATGCGGGCTTCTACTTCATTGGGGTCGCCCTTGGCATGCTCAATCTTATTGATAGCTGGTCCTTCCACAATATCCCCTTCATAGGTGAACCGTGAACCGTGGCAGGGACAATCCCAGGACTTCTCCGCATCATTCCAACTCAGTTCACAGCCCAGGTGGGTGCAGGTGGTATCCACCATATGCAGGTTTCCTTCTGCATCTCGATAAGCCCCCATTCTTTGCCCGTCTATATTGACTATCTGGGCCTCACCTTCCCTAATATCTACATCTGACTCACCAGACTCTAATTTGCCGCTTATATACTTTTCTGCCACGCTCAGGTTCATTCCTACAAAGGTCTTTAGAGCCGAAGCGGAGGTTAGAAAACGGGATGGACTATAAACCTGAGCCCAAGGGTTGTCTCCGGTAGTGATCAGATCACTTAAGATTTTGGCGGAAGCTATACCATTACTCATACCCCATTTTCCGAAACCAGTAGCTACATAGATATGGGGACTGCGCGAGGTGAGATTACCTACATAGGGTACTCCATCAGTGGTCATACAGTCATGGGTTGACCAGCGATAATAGATTTTATCCAGTTGATAATGCTGATTGGCGAAATCAATCAGATTTTTATAGTGTTTGTTAGTATCAGTTCCATGTCCAGTTTTGTGATGTTCACCGGCAAATAACACCAATCGTCCGTATTTTGACGGTGTGTAGCGCAAGGAACGACCGGGATCTTCCGCCGATATAAAGTGGGCCTCAGGAAACTCCTCTTTAATAGTGGCCGCAATAATATATGATCTTTCCAAATAGAGACGGGAAAAGTAAAATCCGCCTCCATCAAAAAATGGGAAGTGGGAGGCAATAACGATTTTGGAAGCTTTGATCTTTGGGCCTGATTCAGTAATTATGGTGAGGGGATTGCCGTCTTGTATATTAACCGCCTTATTATTTTCAAATATATAACTATCCTGACCGGGGATATCGGCCGCCAACTTTTTGAGAAATCTTAAGCAATGAAATTGCGCCTGGTCATCAAAGCGCAGGGCTGCCTTCACTGGAAAGGGCAGGGGAATGTCCTCTTGATAAGCCGCCTTTATTCCCAAATTACGGGAGGTATCTAACTCTTGTTTGATCTGTTCGATATACTGATCAGACTCAGTATAGATAAAGGCTGGCAACCGCACAAAGTCACATTCAATGTTTTTCTCCTGCCTGATCCTATCTACCATATCAATTGCATATTGGTTGGCTTCGTAATACTGCTGGGCCAGTTCTTCACTCATCTGTTTTTTAATTTTCGAGTAGATAATGCTATGCTGGGAAGTAAGCTTAGAAGTTGTATGGGCAGTAGTACCCTGCAAAATGCGGTCAGCATCAAGTACAGCCACAGATACTCCGGCCTTTTTTAGGAGATAGGCGGTGGTAATGCCAACGATTCCACCTCCTACAATAGCTGTATCAACCTTGATATCTTCAGTTAGCTGTGGGTAATCGGTTGTTTCCGTAGAGTCCATCCAAAACGAACTTGGTACCTCGGGAAGCACGTCAATAGTATCCATACAGTCACCTCATCGATCAGTTTGCCCTTAGCTTTTGCAAACGTCGTGTCAATGATACGGACACTATTTGGTAATCTGACCTCGCGCTTTGGTAACCATTATTGCTCCAGAAATGACCAGAGCAGCACCAAACCACTGTACCGATGTGAGATGCTCCATAAATAATAAGGCGCCAAAAAGGATCGTTACTAAAGGTTCAATGGTACTAAGTATCGCCGCTTTGGTCGGACCTAATATTTCCAACCCCTTAAATAAACCATATACGGCTAAAACTGTTGAAAACAGGACGATCCCCATTATAGGGAACCAAGTGGTAGTGCTGAAATCAAAAGAAATGCTGTCCGTAGCCAGGCCGGTAATTAATAGGGAGAAAGAAGCAAACATAGCTACAAAGGTGGAAGTAACTATAGGAGATATTTCTTTAATCAAGAGATTGCTGATTATTATATAAATGGCATAGACCAGAGCTGCCCCTATAGCACCTAACACCCCAATTTTATGAAGGCTGGAGAAACCAGATCCTACTACCAAAACCAGGCCGATCAATGAGGCCATTAAGGCTAATACCACATTGCGGTGCAATGGTTCTTTATTCACCACAATAGAAAGAATAGCTACCATAGCAGGATAGGCATAAAACAACAGGGTCACCATCGAGGCGGTCAGATAGTGTACCGAGTTGAAAAACAAAATAGACTGAACCATATAAAAAACGCCGCCTACCAATAGCATCCCTAATAACATACGATACGACAAACGAACCTCGGTTTTAGTAACCATAAGTAAAATAAAGAAAAAGATAGCTGCAAAAAAGAATCTCAAGAATAGCAGCGTTAAAGTACTAACTCCATCCTGGTACACAAATTTTGTAAAAATGGGCATCAATCCAAACCCACTAGCCGAAGCAATTACCAAAAATATTCCGACAAAGTAATTATTCAATCCCTGCACCACCTGACAACAATAATTATTAGATATATTGCAATTCTCATACCAAAGGTTGGGATAAGTCAGCCTCTTGGCAAAGCCGACAGTACTAAGTATAACAGATTAGACACCTGATAAATAAATTGCGAACAGATCATAAACCCGGTACAAGTGTTTCAATATGAAACACCGCTTGAAACGAATCCTTTTGGCGGGTTGCATAGTTAATGATGTTCCACTCCGGAATAGTGGTTATTTTCCGTTAAGTGATTCATTCGCCATTCACCCCAATATATCAGGTTTTATAAGTTAGAAACACTGGCTCACATCTTGCTTTAATAGATAAGCCGACGCGCACACCTGGAATTCACTTGTTTAAGGAGGCGATGCTAATGAAAGCACTTGAAGGAATTAAGGTGCTAAATCTTATTTAGCCTATAGAGGGCCGTTTTGCACCATGCACCTGGCTGACCACGGTGCGGAAGTATTTAAACTAGAAAGGCCGGGAATGGGTGATCAGCACGGACCTGGGGTCCGATCGTCAATGACTATAGTGCCTCTTATACTTTCTTAAATCGCAACAAAAAG
>CAZTZX010000078.1:0-9085 GCA_964618175.1 uncultured Syntrophomonas sp.
ATATAGTAGTGATTGTAGGGAGGGATTATCAGTGGCATCGCAACAATTCAGCAACTATGCGGCTCGGTTAGGGTTTCCGGATTCGGATACCATGCTGGAAATACTGGAACTGCTCTTTCCAGAAGGAGCGGCGAGATCTGTATTTGAGGCTTTAGTTAAACCAGCGACCCTTGATGAAATCATTTTAGCTACGGCGCTATCCAGAGAGCAAGTCGAAAAGGCCACCTCTTATTTGCACCGTACAGGAGCTATTGCCCGCTATATGGAACCACAGGACAAGTTCAAATTGTTTGGGGCTATGATCGAATTGCGGGATGCGACCGCCGTGGATCCGGATGCGCCTAATCGGTTGTTCCATTTATGGGAAAGACTAATTACCGAGGACTTAAAAAAGGCGATTCCGGCATGGAAACAGGCGAACTTCCCAGAATTATTGCGCACCGTGCCCATTGAAGAGGCGGTACCTGCGCAGAATCTTATCCTGGATATCGATTCTGCTCGCCAGATCATCAGGCAGGCGGAAATAATAACAGCTAGCACTTGCCCGTGCCGAACTCAGGCCCAACATGTGGGCAAAGGGGATAAGTGTCCTGCGCCTAAAGAGGTCGATCTGTGTTTGCAAATCAACAAATTTGCCTATCATTTTGTACAGCGGGGCATCGGGGAACAGATCAGCCAGCAGGAAGCCCTGCGCCGTATAGGCATGGCGGAGGATGCCGGACTGGTTCATCAAGTACGTAACAACATCAAAAAAGACATGATGATGTGTAACTGCTGTTCCTGCTGTTGTACCGGCCTGTACATGACGCAAAAGCTGAATTATGCTGTTTATGCCAAATCCCGCTTTCAGGTCAGTCTGGAGGCAGCAACCTGTAATGGCTGCGGGAAGTGTGTGAAACGCTGTCAGTTCAAAGCCCTTACTTTGGATCGCAGCCGACCCAAAAGCGAGCGGTCGGTAGAAATTGATCTTGATAAGTGCCATGGATGCGGCAACTGCGTGGTATCCTGCCCTACCCAGGCCCTCTCCTTGAAGGAAGTGCGGCCCCGCGAGTGGGTGCGTAGTACTTAAGCAGCGGAAAGGGTTATTATGCATGAACTGCCAGTAATAGAAAGTATTCTGAACATAGTAATGAAACATGCCGAGCTTAACCAGGTACGAAAAATAGTTTCTATCACCCTGGAAGTGGGCGAATTGAGTGATCTGGAAGCAGAGTGGATGCAGCATTATTTCAATTTCTTGAGTAATGATACCTTAGCGGAAGGCGCTGAGCTGCGGGTCAACTATAAGCCCATCGTATTACAGTGTTCTCAATGCCACCATTCTTTTCCGGTTAAAAAAGAGCAGATGGGAGCAGTGGCTTGCTCGTCTTGTGGCCGTGAGGATAAGTTTGACCTGGTTTCCGGCCAGGAGTATTTCATAAAGGAAATGGAAGTTTTATAGATTGGATTATAAGCCGGTTCCGCTAAGTGGAGCCGGCTTTGCTGCGTTACAGGGGGACGTCCGAGACTATTGATAAAGTCACGTTTTGCCTGCCTGTGCCCTGTGGGTATGCCCCGAAGGGGTATCATTCTTAACGACATCTATATTGTCATCCTGAGGGAGGAACGCCCGAAGGATTTTCCCCTCTGGTATCAATAAAGATTCTTCGACTTCGCCTCAGAATTTGCACACGCTAAACGCACCACGATGAATGAAAATTTTTTCATGTCATCGCCCTCTTCGAGGACGCCTGATGCTCCCTATGGTCGCCACTAATGTTGCACCCTTGCGGGCACCACTTATTTCAATTCCCTTCAGGAATACTTCATTACTCATGTTGCACCCTTGTGGGCACTCCTTATGTTCGCTAACGCTCACGATTAATGTTGCGAGGAGCGTAGCGACGTGGCGATCTCTGCCGTATTGACAAAATGAGGGCGGGGAAATATACTGAGTTTACTGGTTTAGTAATTTAGTAAGCTGGTAAATATATAAGGAGGAGGCCGCCGATGCGAATACCCACTACCCTAAAGCATAAGCCGATAATAGCGGTAAACAATTATGATCAGGTGGATGGCCGACAGGCTTACCAATCTGATGCCAAGGGATTGTCAGTTGGACTGGCCCAGTGGAATGATCGCGGGAAGATAGATATTTCTGCCAAGGTATGGAGATATACCGGCGAAAAATGGTCTCGGCAGTCGGAGGAAATGCCCTTGCATAGAGTGCTGGATCTAGCCCTGTTGATATGCCAAGCCAAACAACATTTCCGGGAAGCCTATCGTTATGAGAACCTATACGATCCGGATAACACCACTATTGGGCGTATTGGATTACAGGGTGACGCCCTGACGGTAGAGGTATGCACTGATAACCCGATGATCGACGAAGATATGAAACTATTCCGGGATTGTTTGGCCCGGGATGATGAATTGCTCAGTGAAAGATTAATAACCTTGTCCAGGGTTTTAAAAGAGTTGGGCTATTAACTGAAAAAGGGAGAGTGATAGCCATGGAAATGTCCAGTGAACGAAAAAAGGAACTACAGGCCCAATACAAGCAGATGAAACCGGATATGGGCCTATTGGCAGTTATCAATAAGAACGAGAAGCGTTATTTTTTAGCGGTTGCCCCCAACTTAAAAGGTAAGCTCAACAGTATCACCTTTCAGTTGAAAAACGGCAGTCATGTTAACCGCCAGCTCCAAACAGATTGGAATACGCTGGGTGAAAACGCTTTTGAAATAGTAATACTAGAACAGCTTGATTACGACGAGGATGAATCCAAAACCGATTACAAAGAAGACCTGGAGTTATTGAAAATGATATGGATCGACAAACTAACCGAGCAAGGGAACCAATTTTATTAAAAGGGGTAGTTGTGCTCTGTAAATCAAAGTCAGGCTGGGTTTGTCACGAACGGTAGATTCGTGCTAAGATAATCTTGTCAATAAGTATATAGAAAAAATGAGGAAAGAAAATGCGCAGGAGTATTCTGGCTTAAATTAATAAAAACAGGTCTGGGGGATAACCCGTTGGTTATCTGGCCGTCCTGTTGTGACCAGAAGACTTGCTGTTGCTATAAATTAAAAACCACGGGTGCCAGAGAGCACCGCTAACATTGGTTAGGCTATAAAGCTGCAGGGAACAAGTGTTTCTGGCAGCTTTATTTTATTTCTGGAGGTATTATTAATGCTTATCAGCTGTCGCAATATTAAAAAGAGCTTTGGGGATAAAGTGGTGTTAAATAGCATTGATCTGGATATCCAACGGGGAGATCGGATCGGATTGGTCGGCAAAAATGGAGCGGGCAAGTCCACTCTGGCCGATGTTTTGACCGGCACCTGTGATTATGATGAGGGTAGCCTTATATCTTCCCGTCAAAACATAAAAGTGGGCTATCTGCGCCAGAGCGAAGATGCGGCGCTTTTTGGGAAGGTGATGATCAATGAAGTCGATATGAGCGGCGAGCTCCAGCGCCTAATCAGCCATCTAGGTGTGGACGGACTTGAGGACTCTAGTCAGGAACGTCTGCTGCTGCTCAGCGGCGGTGAGAAAACCAAGTTAGCTTTGGCTGCTGTATGGGCAGCTCAGCCCGATCTGGCCATTCTGGATGAGCCCACCAATCACATGGACCATCAGGGCATGGAATACCTGGTTCAGGAACTGCAAAAGTTTCCGGGAGCAGTTATTATTATTTCCCATGATCGCTACTTTTTAGATAAAACCGTGACACAGACAGCTGAAATAGAAAACGGGAGCTTAAAGATCTTTCCCGGCAACTATTCTGCTTATCGTACCGTCAAACAGCAGCAAAGGGAAAGCCAATGGCAGCAGTATCAATCCCAGCAAAAAGAGCAGCGCAAGATCGATATGGCCATTGCACAGCTGAAAACCTGGTCGGATAAAGCTCACCGTGAATCAAGGCATAAAGGCGGCGGCATGATGGGCGGAAAAGAATACTTCCGCAAGAAAGCCAAGAAACGCGACCAGGCTATAAAGTCTCAGCTTAAGCGATTGGAAAATATGCGTGAGGAACAAATAGAGCGACCCGGTGCCGATCCTCAGATGAAATTCTCAGTGAACTTTGCAGAAAAGGGCAACCGCCGGGTTTTGGAAGCTGAAAAGATAAGTAAGTCCTACGGTAATAGGACCCTTTTTGCCGACAGTTCTTTTTATATCAATAGAGGGGAGAAAATAGGGATCTTTGGTCCCAACGGGTGCGGTAAGACTACTTTGGTGAGAATAATTATGGGTCAGGAAAACCTGGATAACGGACAGCTGTTTGTAAGCCAATCACTCCAGCCTGCCTATGTCAGTCAAGAACTGCCCCAGGAAGAAGCGGAGAACCTTACAGATTTGATAAGAGATTGGCCCCTTGATCAGAAAAAGCAGATCATCCATCTGTTGATTTCTCTGGGGCTAACTTATGATCTGCTGGAGATCTCCCTGGGCCAACTCAGCCGGGGAGAAAGGATGAAGGTAGCCATGGGACTGGCTATTTGGGGAGAAAAAGACCTCTTGATCCTGGATGAGCCCACCAATCACCTGGATGTCTTCAGCCGGGAGGCCCTGGAGGACAGTCTGATTCAATTCCCGGGCACTATTCTGCTTATTTCCCATGACCGCTATCTGCTGGAACAGGTTTGCGACCATATGCTGGTTTTTGAACAGCAGCACATCCAAAGAGTGGCAGGTAAGCTGACTGAGTATTTAAGCCGGCCAGCCAGAGAGGAAAAGGAGGAGACAGTCACTTCCAGCCGTCAGGAAAGGCTGCTAGTAGAGACCCAGATAGCCCGGGTACTAAGTAAATTGAGCCTTATTAAACCGAGTGATCCCTGCTATACAGAGCTTGACGGGGAATATAAAGATCTGCTGCGCCGGCGCCGGCAGCTTGACCGGCCGAAAAATGGTTAGCTGGATGAAGAGCCAGGATAGTAGTAGAATAAGAAAAGAGTACGAACTTGAATATTTATTACTAGTAAGATTGAGACCAACTGGAAGGAGGCAGTTCCATGCCCCGACTTTCCCTGGAGGAGTTTGCCTGCATGTTGGAAGAAGCCGTGGAACGTATTCCGCCCCGTTATTGTCAAGACCTCACCGGGGGATTTAACATACAGGAAGAGGCTGTGCAGGATGGGGAATACTATGTTCTGGGTGAATATATAGAAGATGACCAACTGGGTTGTTTTATTGTTTTTTATTATGGTTCTTTTGCCGGCTTGCTGGAAGAGGAAGCGGAGGAAGTCTGGAAGGAGGAAATCGAGGATACGGTCTTACATGAGATGCAGCACCACCTGGAGTCCCTGGCCGGACGAGATGACCTGGCCCGTCAGGAACTGGAAGAACTAGCCCGGGCCCTGCGCCAATAGGGGACTATATTTATCCGGTAAAGACTTTTCGGAAAACTGGAAATATACCGTACCCATGACAGAGAGGACAAAAACCATGTTAAAATCCTGGAATAGGGAACAGATAGCAGAAGTAAGATTGGTAGCAGAAGGGTACCTAGGCAGCTATTCTATACCAGCAGCCTGTTACCCGTGGCTTAATAACGAAAGGAGAGTGTGATATGGCGAATGTTGCATGGCAAAAAGATGGTTCCGTGGCTATCATGACCATGAATAATGGAGGTAACCTGAACAACCCGCAGTGGGGTAGAGATATGTTCGCGATCTATACAGAAATTGAAGCTGATCAGGAAATCAAGGCCCTGGTACTAACCTCCAGTGACAGTAAAAACTTCTGTCTGGGAGCAGACATCGAATGGGTGATCAAAAGCCAACAAGCAGGTGATTACCCAGCTATCAGCGACTGGTTATACGGTAACGGCAAAGTTTTTCGGGCTCTGATGATGGCCCCCTTCCCTACTATAGCTGCCATAACCGGGCACGCTTTTGGCAATGGTGCCATGTTAGCCGGAGCTTGCGATTTTCGTTTCATGCGAACTGACCGCGGATATCTCTGCTTTCCTGAAATAGATATTGGGATACAGGTAGCGCCTTCGATGATCAAATGGATGCAACGCAGTATGCCTTATCATCTATTGCAACGACTGATGCTAAGCGGAGATAGAATTGCTGCCCCCGAGCTAGAGAAATACGGAACTATCATAAAAGCTTGTGAAAATGCCGAAAAAACCATAGAAGAAGCGGTTGCTTTCGCTAAGACTTTCAATAAATCCCGGACAACTATGGCAGAAATGAAAAACCGGCTTTATAAACCTATCCTCGATATTATGGAAAACGAGGATCCACTCTACTACGATTATCGGCCTGAATTGGCCCAGGAAGGCAAATCGCCGGTTTTTATGATGACCCCCTTAACCTAGAGAAAATATTTATGAGTCTCCCCGAAAAAGGCCATGTTCCAAAAAGTGAACATGGCCTTGATAGTATGACCAGGGGTTCCCAAACCCAACAAAAAGTGGCAAAGTAGTCGTTGAGGGAAAGAATTAAAGGAGAGTGAGGATGAATGGAACAATACAACAGTATTTCCTGGGAGTTGGTCGGTGAAGGAATAGGTCTGCTTACCCTCAATCGGCCGGAAGCTTACAATGCCGTTAACGGAGAGATGCTGGATGAACTTGAAAGCTTCTGGCGTGTTCGCCTCTACGATCTGGATACCAGAGTGATAATTATGCGAGGTGCCGGGGACAAGGGCTTCTGTGCGGGGCTGGATATGAAGTACACGATGGAAAATGCTTCTAAGATGAGCAACGCGGCTGAGTTTTGCAAGTTTCAGGCCAGGCTGGGCCGGTTGAACCTAGCTATGCGCCGGGCCCCACAGCCCATTATAGCCCTGGTGCATGGGGCTGCTGCCGGGGAAGGTTTCAGCTTCGCACTAGCTGCGGATATCCGTATCGTCTCTCCTGATGCCCGTTTCTGTGCAGCCTACATAAATATCGGCTTGGGTGGAGCCGATATGGCCTGCAGTTATCTTTTACCGCGCTTGATTGGTGCCGGCAGGGCTTATGAGATCATGTATATGGGCGAGTTTATATCCTCTCAGGAGGCAGTCGAACTGGGGCTGATATCACGGCTGGTGGATAGAGAGAATCTGTATGATACCGGATTGGAAATGGCTGGCAAGATGGCCGCCCGTACCCCCTTGGCTTTAAGGCTGACCAAGGAAGCCATTAATATGAATATTGACGCCGGAGGTATGGAACAAGCCCTGTGCATGGAAGATCGCAATCAGATTTTGCTGGCGCTGGCTTCGGGAATTAAATCTACCGTATAGTAATTGCAAAGTCAGGTCTTGAAACATTAACCGGAGTTGTTTCAAGACCTGACATTTAGCTTCTATTCTTCAGTGGTTGGAAACAGACGGCGGCGGGGCCTTCTAACTACGGAAGCAAATTTAACGGTGGAAAAGATTATGATAGCAGTTTTTCCTAAAATGTGCCCCGATGAGGACATAAAATCTGCCGCTACGGCTATGGTAATCTTAGAATTAGCCGGCAGGCCGTTTATCGGTGTTATGAAAACCTTTCTGCGTTGACCGGCGGCGGTGCTGTGGGAAACGCGAATCGGAATGCGGAAAGTTCCGGCCCACATTCTTATTTTGTTACGGTTATGGGCCCATACGCCATTATCCACCACATTTTCATCGAATGTCAGAGTTAGAGTAAAGCGACCGGAGCGGACACCAGCAGCACCATTGGCAGGAACAGAATCCACTAAGCTGAACAGTCTTTCTTCACAGGGCGGTTTTTTGTCATCACAGTGGTGCCTTCTGCGGTCATCCCAGGAGGGACAATCATCCCAGTGGGGCTTTCTATCACCCCAAGGGCGACAATCATCCCAGTGGTGCTTTCTGTCACCACAAGGGCGGCAGTCATCCCAGTGCTTCTTGTCACCCCAAGGGTGGCAATCATCCCGGTGTGGTACTCTTTTACGCAAGCGGGACATTCACAAAACCTCCTTTAATTGATTACTAAATGGGTTGCTTTATTGTATGTTTGCATATGCTTCAGGGACACACCGACCAGGTATGTAGTTTTTTCCAGCAAAAGTGGTGACTAATAGTGAACAAAGCTATCCTATAGGGCTAAGTAGTAGCATATTTACACAATCTACTTTAGTAGCACTTTGGAATACCATGGTAGACAACGCCTAGAAATGCATATGTCTGGTATACTTTTTGCATATAAAGGACTGGTGTATACATTGCTTCCCCTAAATTTAAACAGGTATAATTGTGACACAGATCAACAGGAGGAATGAGAATATGAAGCTGATCTATACCGGTAAAACCAAGGATGTATACCTACAGGATGATGGCAGCTATCTTCTTAAGTTCAAAGATGATGCCACCGGAGAAGATGGGGTTTTTGATCCGGGATCCAATGCGGTAGGGTTGACCATAGAAGGAGCCGGGCGGGCTGGCTTGCGCTTGACTAAACACTTTTTTGAAGCTTGTCACCGGGCAGGAATTCCCACCCATTATATAGAGGCTGACATAGAACGATCGACCATGACGGTCAAACCAGCTACCATGTTTGGCAAAGGCCTGGAAATAATCTGTCGCTTGCGGGCCGTGGGCAGCTTTCTGCGCCGCTATGGTGATTATGCGCAGGAAGGACAACCGTTGGACTATTTTGTGGAAGTGACACTGAAAGACGACGCCCGCCAGGATCCTCCCATAACTGAAGATGCTTTAGATATGTTGGGTATTCTTACCCATGAAGAATACACAGTCTTAAAGGATCTCACCCGCAGAATAACAGCCCTTGTAAAGGAAGAACTGGCTGAAAAGGACATTGAACTATATGATATCAAGTTTGAATTCGGCCGGGTGGGCCCCGATAAACAGATCGTGTTGATAGATGAAATTTCCGGAGGGAATATGCGGGCTTTCAAAGATGGCCACCATCTTCAGCCGCTGGAATTGGAAAAGCTTATGCTGGAAACAAACTGAGGCAGCGAGGCCAAAGAACGGTCGCGACTATTGAGACGGTTCGAGACTATTGAAAAAGCTGTCTGTGTAAACGGGTATGTATAAATATACCTGCTCCCAGTCTCCGCATGGACAACATCAACTTCTTGCCGATTAGCTCCAGGGGTACAGCGCCAATTCGCATCCGTGCTCAGAGGCGCTCTCG
>CAZTZX010000079.1:0-8932 GCA_964618175.1 uncultured Syntrophomonas sp.
GTGAGAGTTTGACCATCACAGACCTCTTTTTGAATAAAGTGATGCACTCCCGCATAGGCCGCTACTTGCGGGGCATGAGTTACCAGAATGACCTGATGAGCTTCAGATAATTGCTTTAGCTTGCGAGCCATGGCAGTCAAGGAGGTTCCCCCCACTCCCACATCGATTTCATCAAATATCAGAGTCGGCACCTGATAAGTATCAGCCAGGGCCGTCTTGATGGCCAGAATGACTCGGGACAATTCGCCACCCGAGACCGTACGAACCAGAGGCCGCAAATCTTCACCCGGGTTAGCAGAAAACCATAGCTCCACGCGATCCCTCCCTAGAGGCCCCGGTACCGCGCGATCCTCCAGGCGAACCTCCAACCGTATGTGAGGCATGTTCAACTGACTCAGTTCAGCCAGGATCTCCTTTTCCAATAAAGCAGCCGTTTCGGTACGCAAAGCAGTAAGATGAGACGCAGATTCGTCATATTGTTTCTGTAGTTGCAGCAGTTCCTCCTCTATGACCTGCTGGCGCTCCGAACTCATGGCCAATTGGTCTTTCTCTTGGTAGGCCTGCTGTAAATGGAGAAGAATAGTATCCACACTGTCTCCATACTTCGATTTCAACCGTTCAATAGTATAAAGACGTTGCTCAATCTCTTCCAATGATCCGGGATCAAAATCCAATCCGTCCTGAAAAGATGCTACATCAGCCGCCATATCTTGAATGGTTACCAACATCTCCTTCATAGGTTCCGCCAGTGAGGCAAAAAAATCATCTTCTTTTAGACTATGGGCAGCATCCAGTGCTGACGACAGCAAGTCATAAGCACTGCTGTTTTCTTCACTGCGATAGAGGTCGGCAAGCACCTTTTGACAGCCCTCATTCAGAAGATGCGCATTGCGAATACGTTGTCTTTTTACGGTCAACTCCTGATCCTCGCCCGGTACCAGCTGGGCCTTCTCAATTTCATTGATTTGAAACTCAAGAAAATCGAGGCGTTGCAGTTTGTTCTGTTCATCAGCCCGCAGTGCTTCCAACTCGCGGGTCAATCCCTGTAAATAATGGTATTCCTTTTCTATCTGGGTCCGTTGTGGCTGGATGAGGGGATCGAAAGCATCCACCATATCCAAATAGGTATCAGCTTGCAGGAAATTGTGCTGCTCACCTTGGACATGCAGATCTACTAGATAGGGAGCAACTTCCTTAAGAGTCGATGCAGTAACTGTCCGGCCATTGATGCGCGCCGTACTGCGACCGTTTGGAGCGATTCCCCGGCTGATGATCAGTTGATTATCCTCGGCTTCAGCTAAGCCCTGTTCCTGAAGATACTGCCGGAGTTCCTCATGCTGGGGCATTTCAAAAACAGCCTCTGCCAAAGCCTTTTGGCTGCGATCGCGTAAATAATCTTCTTGGATGCGTTCCCCGATCACCAATCCCAGAGCATCAATTATGATGGACTTACCTGCCCCGGTTTCACCAGTCAGCACATTAAGTCCGCTATCGAATTCCAAGCGCAGTTCATCGATCAGCACAAAGTTTCTAATTAACATTTCCGTCAGCATGGCAATTCCTCACTTCAACGGTCTAAAGCAGCTGTTGAAAGTGCTTAAATACTTCGAATACTGCCTCTTTAGGCTTGACCACAATAAATATAGTATCGTCCCCCGCCACCGTTCCCAATATGCTGTCCAATTCAGAAGAGTCAATACCGGAAGCCACACTTTGAGCCCCTCCGGGGAGAGTTTTGATGACGATGATGTTCTCACTGTAATCCATTTTTACCACCGCCGCCTGCATTATCCGGTGCAACCTCTCCTGATCACGGTTACCAGCCGTCATATCCGGCATAACATAGCGATAGCCATCCCCATCGGGAATTTTGGCCAGATGAAGTTCCCTGATGTCCCGCGAAACAGTGGCTTGAGTGATATCAAATCCATTAGATCGCAGGGCATCGCATAGTTCTTCTTGAGTTGCCACCCGTTGGTTGCTGATTATTTCCATGATTCTACGGTGCCGCCTGGATTTCATAGCGTTCTTCCACCTCGTTTACTTGCTACTCAAAGACAAGGGGATCTATAGCATTACTTTAGGAAATTCAATTGCCAGGTCTCATTTTCCTTCTGATCCAGTTTAGTTATAAGCTTTCACTTCTTCGTAAACGCGTATCAATGTGATGAAAGAAGGAAGTGGATTTCAGATTGATCAAATTAAGCTTATAATCAGCCCGTCGTACGGATACCACTGCGTCCGGCTCCAAGGGCAGTTCCACCTGACCATCCAATCGAATCAAAATGTCGCGTCGATCAGACGAAGATAGTTTTAGAACCTTGTCGCCGCTGACCACCATGGGCTTACGGCTGGTGATCTGCGAAGCAATTGGGGTTATCATCATTAATTCTAGTTCCGGATCAACAATCGGGCCTCCACACGATAGTGAATAAGCGGTTGAACCGGTGGGAGTAGCCACTATGAGTCCATCGCCCCGGTAATTACCCACCTGATCTCGTCCGATCTCAACCATAATATTATTAAGTTGATGGTCGGTGGACTTGATCACCATTTCGTTTAAGCAGCATCCCTGCTGGGAGGTTTGGTCAGCTTTTTGTACTGTCACCTGCAGCATCATGCGCTGATCCAGACGGTAGCGCTGGTTCAAAAGATCAGGCAGATAATGCTCCAGTTCATGTACTTCAATGTTGCTCAAAAAACCCACCGTGCCCATATTTACGCCCAAAACCGGCACCCCGGTAATCGCATATTTGCGAGCCGCCCGCAATATGGTGCCATCCCCGCCAAATACGATCAGCAAATCAAACTTGTACTGATCCGGCATGGTCTCCCGTCCATCATCTACTTCTACCTGTAGGCCTTGATCTTTCAGGAGTTTTACCGTTTCCAGTGCCACGGTTTGGGTAGCTTCTTTATAATGGTTGCTGACCAGTAATATTCTCATCCGTTGTTTTTTCCTCCCAACTGCAGGTGGGCTTCATCCACCACACGCTGAACTTCGGCTTCCATATTCGCTAGCGGCAGTCTATCCAGACGAAGATAAATCAAGAATTCCATATTTCCTTGGGGACCGGTAATAGGCGAATAAGTCAGTCCCAGGCAATTCAAACCCTTTTGGGCGGCATGGTCTATACTATGTAAAAGAACTTCCCGGTGCGTATCCTTATCACGCACCACGCCCTTGCGGCCTACTTTGTCACGACCTGCTTCAAACTGCGGTTTGATTAGGCAAATGACTGCTCCATCATATTTCAATAATGATTTTATCACCGGAAAGACAAAACTGGTTGATATGAATGATACATCGATAGTGACCAGATCTATAGGTTCGGGAAATTCATCGGTAGGTAAATAGCGTATGTTGGTACGTTCCATATTGACTACGCGGGGATCATTACGCAGCTTCCAGTCCAATTGGCCATAGCCGACATCCACCGCATATACCCGGCGGGCTCCCCGCTGCAGCGCACAATCCGTGTAACCTCCGGTGGAAGCGCCGACATCCAGCACCACCAGATCCTTTACCTCGACCCCAAATACATCCAGGGCCTTTTCCAGTTTCCAACCTCCCCGGCTGACATAGGGACACCCCGGTGCCATTGCTTCGATCAACGCATTTTCGTCCACGGCGGTACCTGGTTTGTCCACCCGCTGGCCATCAACCTTTATCTGACCGGCCATAATTACAGCCCGGGCCTTTTCCCGACTGACCGCCAACCCCTGCTGGTAGACCAGTATATCTAATCTAACCTTTGCCAAACTTCAACAACTCCCAGCCCTGGGGCTGAACCAATTCTGGCCAGCGGTTGATGATCGTATCCATAATAGCTTCCGGGTGCATATCCAAATATTCAAATAAAATATCTACTTTGCCATGTTCTACAAATTCATCCGGTATTCCTACTCGCAGCAAATCGGCTTGCAGCCGTTCTTCCTGTAAGGTTTCCAGAACAGCGCTGCCAAACCCACCCGTCAAAACGTTATCCTCTATAGTGACCAAATATTTATGGGTACAGGCCAGATGACTGATCAACTGCTTATCCAGGGGTTTTACGAAGCGTGCATCAGCCAACGAAGCCGTTAAGCCATGCTGGGCGAGAAGTTCCACTAATTCCCTGCCAATAGTTGTTCCCCGGCCTATGCCGATAATCGCCAGATCCTGGCCTTGCTGCAGTAAAACGCCCTGACCGATGGGCAACGGCTCTCCCGAATCATCAACGGAGATGCCCAGTCCTACCCCGCGCGGATAACGGATGGCTGCCGGTCCGCTAAGGGTCAGAGCAGTGGAAAACATCTGCACCAGTTCATTTTCATCAGAGGGCGCCATAACCGTCATATTCGGTATACTGCGCAGATAGGCTAAATCAAATACCCCATGGTGAGTTGGTCCATCTTCGCCTACCAAACCAGCCCGATCAATGGCTAAAATCACCGGTAGGTTCTGCAGCGCTACATCTTGGACGATCTGATCATAGGCCCGCTGTAAGAAGGTTGAATAAATCGCCACCACCGGCCTCAGCCCGGCTTGGGCCATACCGGCGGCCATAGTAACAGCATGCTGTTCACAGATACCTACATCAAAAAAGCGTTCGGGATAGCGTTGGGCAAATCCAGCTAAACCGGTCCCCAGTGTCATGGCCGCACTGATGGCCACCAAATCAGGGTCAGTCTCACCCTTTTTTAACATGAAATCACCGAATACTTCCGTATAGCTGCGAATAGTTTTCTTCACGGGAATACCAGTTTCCACGTTAAAAGGCCCCACCCCGTGGAATAGACCCGGATCACGACGTGCTGGTTCATAACCACGGCCTTTTTCGGTGATAGTGTGGATCAACACCGGCCCTTTCATGCTACGGGCATTTTTCAATACCGTGATCAATTCTTCCCAATTATGTCCATTCACCGGACCAATATAAGTGAAACCCAGTTCTTCAAAAAATGCTCCCGGAACCACCAGATACTTGACCAGATCCTTAAAACGACCGGCAGCCCGGGCAATATTGGCTCCGATCCCGGGGATCTTATGCAGAACCGTTTCAATATCTTCTTTGGTGCGAGAATAAGAAGGATCAGTGCGCAACCGATTGAGATAAGCTGATAAAGCCCCTACGTTCTGCGAAATGGACATTTCATTATCATTTAATATCACGATCAAATCACGATCTTCATTGCCGGCGTGATTCAAAGCCTCAAAAGCCATACCTCCAGTCAACGCTCCATCACCGATGACCGCAATAACCGAGTGATCCTCATGCTGCAGATCCCTGGCGATAGCTAGACCCAGAGCGGCGGAAATAGAGGTGCTGCTATGGCCGGTATTAAAAGCATCATGAGGGGATTCCTCCACTTTAGGAAACCCACTTAACCCTCCATACTGCCGCAGAGTTGACATCTGTTCTCGGCGACCGGTAAGGATCTTATGTACATAACTCTGGTGCCCCACATCCCAAATTATTTTATCGGCGGGGCTGTTAAAAACGTAATGCAGGGCCAGAGTCAGTTCAACCACTCCCAAATTGGCAGCCAGGTGACCTCCGCACTGAGATACACTGTTTATTAATAATTCACGTATCTCCTCAGCTAAAGTATCCATAGTGGATAAATCCATATCTTTTAGATCCTGGGGAGAATTAATACTGTTAAGGATGGACATCATTCACTCACCTTTTGTTATTGGACAACTTCCTGATGGTCAAGGCTACCGTGGTAGCTGTCCCTATAATAGCAAATAATACGACACTATGCGTTCTTTAGCTTTGTCTTTCCAGAGTAAAGTTAGCCAGCTGGCGCAAAAAATCCGCTTCGCTGCCGAATCCCGCCAGACTGGCCAGACATTGTTCCACACTGCGACGGGCTAATATTTCAGTCTGTTCCATCCCCAATAAACTGGGATAGGTAGTTTTATGATTTTTTGCATCACTGCCTATCGGCTTACCCAACAGGATTTGGTCGCCTTTAATATCTAGAAGGTCATCGGTTATTTGAAAAGCCAACCCAAAATGTTTGGCATAAGAAGTCAAAGCTTGTAAACCTTCGGCATCGATATCACCTAGCAACGCACCGGCTCGCAAGGCGGTCGCAAACAAGGCTCCGGTTTTCAGGCTGTGCAGAGTCTGCAGGGTGCCAAGATCAATGCTTTCGTTTTCAGCAGCCAGATCCATGATCTGACCTCCTATCATCCCCTGGCTGCCGGCGGCCGCCGCTATTTCGCCAATAACGGTCACTACCTGTTGAGGACGGACTCCCGCCTCATCAGCATTGCCAGTGATCAATTCAAAAGCGGCCGTAAGCAGAGCATCTCCGGTCAAGATGGCATTAGCTTCACCAAACACCCGGTGGCAGGTGGGTTTACCGCGCCGGAAATCATCATCGTCCATAGCAGGAAGATCGTCATGGACCAGAGAATAGCAGTGGATCAATTCTAGGCCGCAGGCGGTCTTTATGGCTATCTTCGGATTGCCGACAGCGATAGCGGCACCTTCCAAAACCAACATAGGCCGCAGTCGTTTGCCTCCATTAAAAACTGCATAGTGCATAGCCTGATGGATTACAGCCGGATGAGTATCTTCTTTCACCAGGTACTTCAATAAACTTCTATCGATCAGCTCTTTGCGCTCTTGCAGCTTTAGCTTAAATGTATTCATATCCATTGATAATTCCACCTAATCCTCCAGCAACTCCTTACAATCTTCCAGTTCCAGATCTCCCGCCAGGGTTTGCACCAGCTTCTGTACCTTTCCATCGGCAGCTTTTAATTCCTGCTGGCAGTACAAGGACAGTTTTACCCCTTCCTCAAAAAGACGGATGGATTCTTCCAGTTCTAATTCGCCATCTTCCAACTGACTGACGATTTCTTCTAACCGTTTCACGGCTTCCTCAAACTTCATTGGTTCCATCGTATGACCTTCTCCTTTTGTTGTACAGTTGCCTGCAATTCCCCATCCCAGACACTGATGCTGATGTCGTCTCCCGACTCCACACTGTCTATGGAGCGTATGATCCCGTCATTATTGCGTACTACTGCATAGCCGCGTTGAATAACCTTGAGAGGGCTTAAACGATCCAGTCCGGTTACGGCTATCATCAACCGCTTTTGGGGAGCATCCACGCTTTTAGCGACCGCCTTGGGCAATTGCTGGCTAAGTTCGCCATGTTTCTTGCGGCGATCCTCTATCATAGATAAGGGCCTATGCCAGGCTCGATCCATCATCAACCGATCCAATATTTCATTTTCTTGCTGCATTCTTCTCTGCATGACCCGGGTCAAACGTTGACTGAGTTGATCAAATTCTCGATTTAACTGGGCCAGGTCGGCCACGGCCATCTGGGCGGCCTGGGTCGGAGTAGCCGCCCTTACATCGGCAACCAAATCAGCCAGCGTATTATCAACTTCATGACCAACCGCTGAAATGACTGGCAAAGCGGATTCAAAAATAGCCCGCACCACTTCTTCACTGTTGAAAGGCATCAGGTCCTCGAAAGATCCGCCTCCCCGTCCCACAATAATGAGATCAGCATCACCGTACAGGTTAAGCAGTTCAATTCCCCGAGCGATCTGGGCTGGTGCCTCAGTTCCCTGTACCGCACTATGTACCAGAATCACCTCTACTCCCTGATGCCGTTGCTTTATTACCCGCAATATATCCCGCAAGGCTGCTCCATCTTGAGAAGTCACAACGCCAATACGACGGGCAAAAGCAGGTAGAGGTTTCTTCTGTTCTGGATCAAAATAACCTTTCTGCTGCAGTTTAGCTTTCAGTTGCTCCAAAAACAAGTAGACACCGCCGATTCCATAAGGCTGCATCTCTTCGGCATACAGCTGGTAGCGTCCCTGCGGAGCAAACACCGAAATAGATCCCCGCACCAGAACTTCCATCCCGTTTTCCGGTTGAAAGTCCAGTCGGCGCGCTCGGCTGCGAAACATGACAGCACTTAGAGAAGAATCCTTATCTTTAAGCGTGAAGTAGATATGACCGGATTGCTGGTAGAGCTTAAACCCAGATATTTCACCCTTTAGCCAGAAGTCATGCAACACACTGTCCTGATCCAGCAGACCAGCTATATATTGGTTTAATTCACTGACTGATAAATAGGGATTCATCTACTTACCCCTTCCCAGAGCCGCCGAGTACAGGTTTTCCATTAGTTTGGTAATCAGGATAGGTCCCAGACCTCCGGGAACCGGCAGGAGTTCACCTTCCAGATCCGCTAAAGCATCACGTTTCACATTACCGCAGCTATGGTCATAATGCCAATAAAATCCTACATCCAAAATCAGTGCCCCATTGGCAACTTGATGAGCCTGCACGGATTCCGGATGGCCTTTTTCGATAACATATATATCAGCGTCCGGCAGCGGGTTTTTTGACGGCATTTGGTTGATCATGGTCACCTGACAGCCTTCCCGGGCCAACAGCAGTGCCAACGGTAGTACCTGATCGAAGGAATCTCCTACCAGGATCGCCTTTTGGCCCTTTAAGGAGCCGCGCGACCGGTGGATCACTTCCAGGCAGCCCAGAGCAGCACAGGATATAAAGCGGGGCTCTCCATAAATAAGCCGCCCCCTATTTACCGGATTGAAACCGTCCACATCTTTGTTGACATCAATAGCCGCCAGGAATTCATCGGTGTCAGCCTGCAAGGCATCCGGCAGAGGCAACTGCAAAAGGATACCATCAATGTTGGGATCCTGGTTCAACTGACGGATTTGCTCCAACAAATCCTCCCGGGTGGTCTTACCCGACAAGGTGATATGGCGAGTGGTACCGCCGATGAAGGTCACTGCTTTATCCTTTAAGCCCACATAGAGCAAATTCTGCTTATCATCACCCACGATAATTATGGCCAGATGGGGTCTCACGCCCGAGGCCTCTACCTGTTCTTTGACCCGCAGGCGGATCTCATCCGATATTTCCCTTCCGTTGAT
>CAZTZX010000080.1:0-8876 GCA_964618175.1 uncultured Syntrophomonas sp.
CCTGCCCCACCAGATATTTTATAATAACGTGCCGGTCCGTTGCCCTCTACCGTCTTCTCTGGAGTTAACTCATAATCATTCTGCAGCACCGTTCTGATCTCATCACTGTTGATCATTCTTTCCGGTTCCCAAAACAACAAGTCTCCCACCGGCATAAATTCGATAAAGCGTATATGCAGAGGATGATCATAGGCCAAGCGCGCAAAATCGCCAATCTCATCGTCATTAAACCCGCGAATAGCCACTACATTGATCTTGACCGGATCCATTCCTAACTCCAAGGCTTTAGAAATCGCTTGGAGAACCGAGGACAATCCTCCTCGGCGGGTTATATACGCAAATCGTTCTTCTTTCAGGGTGTCCAAACTAATATTTACGCGCTTTAAGCCGGCTGCTTTTAATTCCTGGGCCAGAGCTGGAAAAAGCAATCCATTCGTAGTCATGGCAATATCATCAATACCGTCAATATCTGCTAAACACTCCACTAACCTGGTGATGTTTTTTCTCACCAGTGGTTCTCCGCCGGTCAAGCGTATTTTGCTTATTCCCACCCGTGCAGCTACACGAGCCAGGCGAGTATAATCTTCCAAGCTGAGGATCTTCCCATGCTCTAAATTCTGAACACCCTCTTCTGGCATGCAATACCGGCAACGAAAGTTACAGCGATCCGTTACCGAGATACGCAAATAATTTATATTACGGCCAAAAGAATCCACCATAGTTTTTCCCCTCCCCCATGGCGATCACATTGATCGGAAGCTTAAAAACACCCTAGTTGGCAACTGACTATTTTCACTTTCTCTTCATCACATAGTTTACCGATCTCACTGGGATCGACCTTGAGCTCTTCCGCCAGTTTAAGGGCCTCAGTACAGGTAATCTTGCCATCAGTGGCAACTTCACGAAGTTTTTGAACGATCTGATCATTATTAGGCATATTTTTCCCTCCTCAATAAAATAAAACACCCCTGGAAAGAAGGGTGTTATGCGGGTGAACTCCTTTCCAAATGGGAGGCACACCAGTTTCCCGGTACACCCGTCGTTCCAAAAGCCTTAGCCGTGCCTTAGGATTTTGAAATCGGAGTTATAAACTTGTCCTGTTTATAAATTATACACCATGGGAATCCTTTCAACAATTAATTACATTATTCTTGTGAATAAGCCCCCCGGTAGAAACTTAACTGTCCAAAAAGGTATGGTATGATTAGATTGATCAATCCATAAATTAATTACAGGAGAGGAGGCTAGTTAATGACCTTCCTGGAGTGGATTTTAGTGGCCATTATCTGTGGTGCCATCGAGATATTTACAGCTGGTTTTTGGTTTCTATGGTTAGCGATAGCTGGAGTAATAGTAGCTTTACTAGTTCAATTCGGCCTTTTACCTGCCTTGGAACTGCAGTTGCTTGTCTTTGCTTTATTCACTCTGCTGTTGATAATTTTCACCCGTCCCCTGATAGTAAAGTTCGTTAAGTCAAATGATACGGTCAGTAATGTGAAAGCCCTTATCGGGCAGCACGGGATCACTTTGACCAGTATCGTCCCCATGCAATTTGGACAGGTGAAAGTAAATGGTGAAATATGGACAGCAGTTACTGAGGAAGAATTAGAAGAGGATACGCGCGTCGAAGTGATTGGTATCGACGGTGTCAAACTGCTGGTAAAGAAGGCCTTAGATTAGAAAAGGAGTGAAGCCGATTGTTGAGTGTATTTGTTAATGTGATCCTGGTTCTGTTTGTGATCATAATTGCCGTCTCCTCCATAAAAATTATTAAACAGGCCACCGTGGGTGTCGTGGAGCGACTGGGTAAATATCACAAAACAGCGGAAAAGGGCATAAATATTATTATCCCGTTCATAGACCGATTTCGTTCCATTATTGACATGCGGGAACAGGTAGTAGACTTTCCTCCCCAACCGGTCATAACCAAAGACAACGTTACCATGATGATAGATACTGTAGTGTATTATCAGGTTACCGACCCGTTCAGGTTTTCCTATGAGATTTCCAATGCCATCGTGGCCATTGAAAATCTTACCGCCACCACCCTGCGCAACATTGTAGGTGACCTGGAATTGGATGAGACCCTGACCTCTCGGGATCTGGTCAACACTAAACTGCGCGCCATCCTGGATGAAGCTACTGATAAGTGGGGTATCAAAGTAAATCGAGTGGAACTTAGGAACATCATACCACCCCAGGATATTCAGAATGCCATGGAAAAACAGATGCGGGCCGAGCGAGAAAAACGCGAAGCCATACTGAGAGCTGAAGGTCAGAAGACGGCAGCTATTCTGGAAGCGGAAGGTCTTAAACAGGCCGCTATCTTAAAAGCGGAGGCGGTTCGGGAAGCAGCTATCCGTGAGGCGGAAGGACACCGTCAAGCCCAGATCTTGGAGGCAGAAGGTGAGGCTCAGGCCATTCTCTCGGTTCAGAAAGCTTTTTCTGACAGCCTGGTCATGATCAAAGACGCCCAGGCCGACAACAAAGTACTGGCCTTAAAGTCACTGGAAGCCATTAAAAACTTAGCTGAAGGTCAGGCTACCAAACTGATCATTCCCAGCGATCTCGCCGGCTTGGCCGGTGTATTTGCCTCCCTTAAAGAAGCTGCCATCGATACGGGCCATAACACTACCGATCAGGAATAGACCAAAATCTCTGGAGTCATATGCCCGACCTTAGAATTGTTGTGGATCAAGCCACGATGAATGAAAAAATTCCTTGGGTGTAGGGGAGGCTTAAGCCTCCCCTCGGAAACTTAAGTTTCCGCTACTGCTTAGGTGAGAGGTATTAGAAATAATCCCAGCTGAGGACCAGCTCGGAGTGATCAGTTACTATCCAGTGCATAGGAATATCCTGCTCATGAGGAAAAACGTTTTCAACTACTTGAAATTCATAACATACTCCACAAAAAAAGGCTGCGTCACTTAGATGAGGCAAAAAACGGTCATAATATCCCCTACCATAACCAAGCCGATAGCCTTTATAGTCAAAAACCAATCCCGGTACCAGAACCGCATCAATGCGCCGGGGATCAAAGGCTGTCCCTAGCGGCTCGCGAATTCCAAAAGGACCTGCCTGGATATCTTCCCATCCCGTCCACTCAACGGCCTCTAGTTGACCCTTAGCCTCTACTCTCGGCAGAAGAATGGTGCGCCCCTCCTGGTGCCACTTTTCCATCAATGGCAGTAGATCGACTTCATTATTGATGCTGGCAAAGGCCATGATGTGGTGAGCTTCCTGTATAGGATTCAGTTCCTCGACCCGTTGCCTAATCTGCTGGCTAAAGTGCTTGACTTCGGCCGCCGCCATCTGTCCCCGCCGATCTTTCATTTCCGTCCGAAGCTGTTTCTTTCTGGTTAAAATTTCTTGCATATCCATCTACTCCTGCCTATTTTAGAACCAATAGCGGGATGAACGGGAGCGTTGCCAGAAGTATAACAAGAGAGCCACCACCAGTAATCCCAGCGTATAAACCTGTCCCAGAGAAAACATTCCATAGAAGATCACCGTTTCTCGGAAGAATTCCACAACAAACCGATAAATGCCATAACCTATGAGATAGAGCAGGAAAACCTGACCCGAAAACTTGCGACGTGGATAAAACCATATCAAAAAGGCAAATAAGATAAAATTCAGTAAAGAACTGTATAGTTGGGTAGGATGACGGACAAATTCGTCAACTGCCGGAAAAACCACTCCCCATAGTGAGTTGGTTATTTCCCCATAGCAGCAGCCCCGCAAAAAGCAGCCGATGCGCACCAGTGCATAGCCCAGAGCCAAAAAAGGTGCGAACATATCAGCTACCTTCCCAAAAGACATCCTCTTTTTGTACAGATAGATGACAAAAGGTATGCCCCCGCCAATAAGGCCCCCATACCATATCATCCCTTCGATGCCGTTCTTGATGGAAAAGAACATCATTGGGTCCGCCAAAAATGCGTCCCATTGGTAAACTATGATGTAGGCTGCATGAGCCCCGATTATTCCACAAATAACCATGAGGATTATCATCTCGAATACGGCATCTCTATCATAGCCTTCTTGGTCGAATAAGCGTCCTATTCCCCAGATAGCTATCAGAACTGCTATCGCCATCATAAATCCCCAGGAGTATACTTTCAGACTTCCTAACTCAAATAACACCGGATACACCTTGGTTCCTCCTCACTTAATGGTTATCCACAGCTTCATTAGTTTGATTTATCGGCTTCTATTTTAAACCCGGGACTCATTTAATTATGCTCAACCCCGTGAAGTGGTGGAATGGTAATTATCAACAGACTTATCCACATTATCCACAGTTATTTTTCACAGGGACTATAGGCTTGCCTGTGCATTGACATGCAAAGATGCAAAACGTCCCTGCACAAACTCTGGATAAGCTGCAGCTGCAATCATTACCGCATTATCGGTACATAAGGACAAGGAGGGATAATGAACTGGTCGTCCTATTTCCTGTCCTCGCTTGGTCATCAATTCTCGCAGTGGGCCATTAGCGGCCACTCCACCTGCCATGATAATACTGCGCGCTTGATACTGTTCAGTCGCCTGGATGGTTTTGCCCACCAGGATCTCTATCAAAGCCGTTTGAAATTCGGCGGCCATATCTTCCACATTAGCCTCGCCCCTTTGTTGGGCCTTGCGCCATTCATTCATAACCGCTGTTTTTAAGCCGCTGAAGCTAAACTCTAACTCGGGGCGCTTCAAGAATACCCGAGGCAGAGTGTAACGACCAGCCTGTCCTGATTCAGCCGCCTTCTGAATAGCCGGCCCACCCGGATAACCCAATCCCAGGAAACGAGCTACCTTATCAAAGGCTTCACCGGCAGCATCATCCAAAGTGGCACCGATAAGCTGATAGTCCATCTCGCTTTGCATCAGCAACAGACTGGTATGCCCCCCGGAAACCACCAGACAAATAGCCGGAAACTCCAAGTGCGGATATTCTAACAGATTAGCATATATGTGGCCATTGAGATGATTGATCGTAATAAGTGGTTTATTTATACCATAAGCGAAAGCTTTAGCAAAGGAGAGTCCTACCAGTAAAGCTCCTATCAACCCGGGCCGATTGGTCACGGCCACTGCATCCAGATCAGCATAGGCCAATCCGCTTTCATCCATAGCCTTTTGAACCACCAGGCCAATATTTTCCACATGCTTGCGGGAGGCTACTTCCGGAACTACTCCTCCGAAGCGGCGATGGATATCGATTTGTGAATTAACTATATTGGATAATATGTGGCGCCCATTTTGAACTACGGCAGCCGCAGTCTCATCGCAGGAGGTCTCTATCCCCAGAATATTGACGGTCATAGTAGCATCCCCTAAAACAATAATTTAGTCATTAGAATGGCATCTTCGCCATTATCTGAGTAGTAGGCTTTGCGGCGGCCGGTTTCCATGTAGTCCATACTCTCATACAGAGCCAGAGCCACATAATTGGAAGGGCGTACTTCCAACAGGATCCGCAGAGCTTTCTTCTGCCGGGCGGCCTTCTCCGCTTCCTCCATCAAAACTCGGCCTAATCCTTGGCCGCGCCACTTAGGATCCACCGCCACATTGGTAATATGGGCTTCCTCAAAAACGACCCAAAGGCCAACATAGCCGACCAACTGCGCTTCCCGATCACAGACCAGATAGGTGGCAAATTGGTTTTTCAACTCTCCCAGGTAGGATTGTTTGGACCAGGGCAGGGTGAAAGCCTGCTGTTCAATGGCCATCACCTCATCCACATCACGTTCGGTCATTCTGCGTACCAGGTAATTGGATATCCCCATTACAATTCTCCTACCCCTAAGCGATTTTGCGCCTCCGATAAACGTATATAGGCAGGTTTCAGCAGTAACCTGTCGGAATAATCATTTTCTAAGGCCTTCAACCTGGCCAGACTTCCCAGGGACGCGGCCCGAGGCAATTGCTGCTGGGGGGGCAAACTTTTCAGCTTATCTCCCCAGTGATCGGTAAACTGTTGTCTATAGGTCATAAAGCCATCGCCCAGCAAAACTAAGCCGGATCGGCCCGTTTCGTTAAGCCAGTGGTCAGCCTCCCGACAAAAGTCCTGCGGTGAACAGGCTATTTCTTCTCCTAAGCGCCGTGGATAAGCCTGACTTGCATCGAAACAGGCTGCATAGACCTCTCCTTTGCGAGCATCCAGAATCGTACCCACCAGCAGCGAACTGTAGCTAAGGTTGTGAGCCAAAACTTCCAGAGTGGATATCCCGATCAAGGGCTTATCGGCAGCCAGGGCCAGCCCTTTGGCTGCTGCCAAACCAATACGCAAACCTGTAAAAGACCCGGGGCCAATAGTGACTGCGATGGCATCCAACTGCCCCACTGCCAGGCCAGCATCCTTTAAAGCCCTATCCACCATGGGCATCAAGGTTTCTGAATGGGTCAATCCTATGTTGGCAAATGTCTCTACTAGCAAGGTTTCATCGCGCAGCAAAGCTACCCCGGCTACCGGAGTAGCACTGTCAATGGCTAGTATGTACATGATCAGTCAGCTCCTCTAAAAGCTCCCTATAATGAGATCCAGATGCCTTAATGGTAACTATTCTCTCCTGTTCATAATCACCATCAACTAGATCGATATTTATTACCAGAGCATCTTGGGGAAGATCCCGGAGGCCAATTTCCGGCCATTCAATGATAGTAATACCGTCTTTGCCCAGATAGTCTTCCAGGCCCAAGTCATCCAGATCTCCTCCGGCCAACCGGTAGAAGTCAAAATGATAGACCGGTGGCTGGGATGAATACACATTCATTAAATTAAAGGTGGGACTGGTTACCCTGCCTTCAAAACCCAAACCTCTTAATAGGCCGCGAACCAGGGTGGTCTTGCCGGCCCCCAACTCACCTTGCAGATATATGATCTCATCGCCTTTTAAAAAGGCGGCCAGGGACATCCCCAATCTTATCATATCCGCTTCACTGGGTATATGTCGCTGCATTGACTTATCACTCCTACAAACGCTGATACTCATCGCGAATCTTCTTAAAATCCTCCCAGGTGGGACGTTTATATCCTTCATTCCGCAGCAAAGCGGCCGGGTGAAAGGTGCCCATGATCTTGCTGCCCTGTCTCTGTAACCATTGCCCTCTGATTTTAGTAATACGGGCTTTGGGGTCAATTACCACCTGACTGGCCAAAGAGCCAAGACAGACAATAATGGCGGGACGAATAATACGAATCTGGGCCTCCAAATAATTGCGGCACAGGTTAACTTCATTGGGATTGGGTAACCGGTTTTCCGGAGGACGGCACTTGACCACATTGGTTATATAGACCTGTTCCCGCTCAAAACTAGCCGAGACCAGTATTTTGTCCAGAAGCTGACCAGCTCGGCCTACAAAAGGACGTCCCTGTATATCCTCATCTTTCCCCGGGCCTTCCCCAATAAACATTATTCGCGAGGTGGGAGAACCATCGGCAAACACTACCTGATTACAAGTGGCCCGCAAATGGCAACGATCACATTTGAGCGCTATTTCAGTCAGTTGCTGGTGATCGCTAACTTCCGGAAAACTAGATGGCAGATCAACACCGGCTAGAAAAGGTTCGGGCGCTGTGGCAGGGGTTTGGTCAACCGCCTCAGGTGATGCTGACAATTCCGGCTCTGGTTCTATACCACCAAATAAACCCGGTTGTTCTGTAGACATTTTCTCCCCTCCTGCCCCTTTTATAACCCCTGACCCTCCGCCAGGAACAATTCGACTATTTTATGATTAATATTATATCTCAACCTGGAGGAAATTGGCGATCCATGCCTAGAAAAAGAAACCAACCGTCTTTACCTCCTTGAAGACGGTTGGTTATGAAATCTTATCAAGTTTTTACCGGTAAGATGACGACCTGTCGAAATCCGTACTCAAAGTGCACATCATCCCCATGGGTTGCACTAGTGCTGTTCCTCCAGGACTTTATACAAATCATTAAAACCGGTGCCAATGCGCCAGAAGGAAACCCCTCCTAGCTGATGTTCATCTACCACTTCCCATTTGGCCGTCAAGCTCTTCTGGTTTTCCAGCCACACTTCATGCTGACGTCCTTTTTCATCCCAGTAAGTGTAATAAGGGCTATAGCTGGATTCATCCCAGTGACTCTGTACCTGGTATTGGCTCTGCAGTTGACTGAGCTTGGGAGATGTCACCGATGTAGCTGATGAATTATTAGGCCAGTCATATCCGTAGGTGGCCATTCCCATCAGCACCTTTTCCGGTGGCATAGTTCGAGCCATGTATTGAGCGACCTCTTTGACCCACCACAGAGGGGCGATTGGTCCCGGAGCAGAAGTAGTGTAATGGTAGTCATAGGCCATAACTACAACACTATCAGCGATTGCGCCGATCTTATCATATTGGTAGGGAGTCGCCCATTTTTCTTTACCAGTTCGGCCAAACACTGCTACCGACAGTTCTTTATCCGTCCCCAGAGCCTGTTTTAATTCTCTTAAGAAGGTAGTAAAGTTATCGGCATCATTGGCTGACATCAGCTCGAAATCAATATTTACCCCCTCATAACCGCTGTTCCTGACCTCTTGAACTAAGGCATTGATTAGTCGCGAGCGATTGGTGGCATTGGATAAAAGGGCATGCAGAACATCACTGCCCATCAAGACCACGCTGGCATGGGTGCGTATTCCCTTGGATTTGGCCCAGGCCAAAGTTTTAGCATAGTCGGCTTTATACTCGTAATTAAGCTCGCCTTTACTATTAGTCGCAAACCAACGAAAAGCTATGTCCGTTAACAGGTGAGCATTCTGTTCCAATTCCGCCCAGGGAGTATAGTAATAATAGGCAAATACCCGGGGCTGAGCTTGGTTAAATTGAATATCCACCATTCGCTGTGATGATTTCCAGGCCACCTGGGC
>CAZTZX010000081.1:0-6998 GCA_964618175.1 uncultured Syntrophomonas sp.
CACCCGGGTGGGAGAAGGCCCATTTCCTAGCGAACTGTGTGATGAATTAGGCGAGACCCTGCGGCAAAAAGGAGCCGAGTTTGGTACTACCACCGGCCGACCGCGCCGTTGTGGTTGGCTGGATGCAGTCATACTGCGCTATGCTGCCCGCATCAATGGGTTGACCGATTTGGCCATAACCAAGCTGGATGTTCTGGATAGCTTTGCAACTGTAAAGATTTGCGTAGCTTACCGCTATCAAGGGAAGATTCTGCAAGAATTCCCGGAGAATCTGGCTATCCTGGACAAATGCGAACCAGAATATATCGAAATGCCCGGCTGGCAGCAGGATCTGAGCGATGTCACCTCTTATGAGGAACTGCCGCCCAACGCCCAGGCCTATATCGAAAAAATGGAGGAACTGGCCGGGGTTAAACAAGCCGTAGTAGCAGTGGGCCCCAAACGCAGCCAGACCATTGTCAGCCGCCAGATGTTCGAATGATTTGCTAGAGACTGTTTTTGAAACGCGAGCAATGAAGTGATATAATTTAAAAACTAAAAAGGGCGCGTAACTCAGCGGGAGAGTGCTACCTTCACACGGTAGAAGTCGTGGGTTCGAAACCCTCCGCGCCCACCATAAGAAGACAGAATAGCGAGGGTTTTTATAGCGCTCGCTGTTTGTGTGCAGGGAACTAACCTATTGAATTGCTTCCCAAAATTTGTCCTTCTGAATCTTTAGTAAAAATTGCTTTATTCTAGCCCACTCCTGACTGCCAAGAGTGTCGAAACCTGATCCTTTATGATTTTTCATCTTGGGATCCAGGTCATTATCTGCATCAACAAAATATCCTAAGCTCCGTAATATCAGGGGTAAGTTGAAGTTTACACTAACATATTTCGTTTTAAGGGTTTTTATTATATCCTCAAAGGTCATTCGATTGTCTCTTAAGATATGATATATGTCCACAAAGTCTTTCTTAGATCCCCTCTGAGCTATAGCTATCATTTTCATAGCTGCGATATCCTCTATATTGGCCAGAGCTATGTTTCTGTATCGTACAGTAGGTGACACCAATGGGTACATAGTTCTAAAAAAACTCAACTTACATTCGTCTTCACCTTTACTGATAATGCAATTCAAGGTATCTTCATCGCTATTAATTACTCTAACCTGGTAAGAAGTTTCTAATTCTGCAATTATATAGTCCACTCTGAACTTATCTTGAGTAAAGAAATCCAGGTCATAGGATTCTCTATGACCTAACTGCAGAGCCAAGCTGGTACCACCAGCAAGATAAAAATTATACTTACTTATAATCGTCGAGTCAGCTAGTAAATCTATGGCGTCTATTAAAACTTTATCCACGCATTCTTCAAACAAATTATCTCCTCCTTAGGTATCCCTAAGACGTTGGCTAGCATGTGGGCTGCCTTTTTATCTATATTTTTATTAGATTTAACCTCAGATCTAATAGTTTCTTCCGAGTAGACATTCCAAAGCCATTTATAGGCGTGTTCATCCCCAAAGTTGATTATTCGCTCAATTATTTTGCTTTTATTCACTTCTAAGTCTATTTTCTCTATTTCAGTATCCCAGAAAATAGCCCTAAATTTTAACAACTCGCGTTTCCTTGATCTTAATACTGAGGGATTCATGTTGATCTCCTTCTTTGTTTATCTATAAATAAAAGCTTATCTATATTCTATTATAGGCTATATTATAGCGATGATTCAGTCGAAAAGTGGAGTTGTAATCCATCTGCTTCCAAAGATTATTATATGATGGGAGTTAAGTCTATAATAGCCGAAACGAGGTTGTTTGTTATGGATATACTGCCCCCGAAACATCAACGTAGTTAGGCAACATTTTGTACAATTGAAGAGGGCGGCGGGAAAATCCCGCCGCCCTGGTCTGCTAAATCCTTGTTTTGTTTAACCTTCTGCTTACCCGCGGGCTTGCAGAGCTTGTTTGTCGGCTTTGCCGACGGTGGTTCTGGGCAGGGCATCCATAAACTCTACCAAAGCGGGCACTTTATAGGGGGCCAGGCTTTCACGGCAGTAGGCTATGACTTCCTCAGCGGTCATGGTTTCACCTGGTTTTAGGGCTATAAAGGCCTTAACAGTTTCACCGCGTTTGGGATCAGGAACTCCTATTACACAGGCTTCTACAATTTTGGGATGGGCAAACAAGACTTCTTCCACATCGCGAGGATATACATTGAAGCCACTGCAAATGATGATATCTTTTTTGCGATCCACTATGAAGACGAAGCCTTCTTCGTCAATATAGCCAATATCTCCGGTGTAGAGCCAGTCTCCCCGGATAGCTGCGGCTGTTTCCTCCGGATTTTGCCAGTATTCACTTATCACCTGGGGGCCGCGGGTAACTATTTCGCCTAATTCACCCCGGGGCATCACTTGGGTGCCGGTGTCTACGTCGGCAATGATAATATCGGTATCAGGCCATACCAGGCCGCAGCTGCCATATTTGCGAGTGTTAAATGCATTGGCGGTAATAATGTTCAATGTTTCTGACAAGCCGTAACCTTCAATGATATGGCCGCCGGTGAGGCGTTCAAATTCCTTCATGGTTTCTACTGCCAGGGGAGCAGAACCACAGAACATACCTTTCAACGAGCTGATATCAGCATTAGCGATATCGGGGTGGTTTATCAGACCTATGATCATGGCCGGTACCGCGGCAAAGATAGTAGGTTTGTTCTTTTGTATTGCTTCCAGCAGATTGTCAGCATTGGGAACCGCCACCAGCACCATGTTACCGCCGGTATAAAGGTTAACGCTGACCACGAAGTTAAAGCCATAGACATGGTTTAAGGGGATCGCGCCCAGAGCCCGATAGTCTTCCTTGGCTACTGCCGTAAAGCCTCTGGCACTGATGCTGGAAGTGCGAATGGCCTGAGACATGATCATAGCATTGGTCAGGACACATCCTTTGGGTACACCAGTAGTACCACCGGTATATTGCAATCTGGCTATATCATCGCCGGTTACTTCTATGTCCGGTTCAGCATTGCTGGCATTGGCCAGGAGTTCGTTTAGATCATATATACCTTCACCAGATCCTATTTCTACCGGGCCGCTGGGTACCTGGAAATAGATGACTCTTTTGACGGGGGACTTAGGATCTTTCAGTAGTTCGATAGCCTTGGAAGCGAACATAGCCATGACGATAACGGTTTCCGTGCCACTGTCAGCGAACTGATGTGCCAGTTCCGGTACGGTATAGAGTGGGTTGGTAGGAACTTCGATCATACCGGTTTTAAATAGAGCCTGTAGCGCCAAAACGTATTGAGGTACGTTGGGGGCCATGATAGCTACCCGGTCACCTTTTTTCACGCCCAGATCCAGCAGGGCGTTGGCGATACGCCGGCTCATGTCGTTGCAGACTCCATAGGGTAAAACGATATCACCCATTAATATATAGGGCTTGTCAGGAGTTTCTTCGGCCCACTTATTGAACCACCATTTGGCCGGATAGGACGGATAATCATAGTGGACAGGTGACTCAGGATCTAAACGCGATTCCCAGGTATGCCGCCATTTTGCTACATCTGCTTCAAATTCTTTCAGATAACTACTCTCCATATTATATAGCCTCCTTGTAAAAATGATCTCAATATCTCTGCCGCTGATCCTACCAGAACCTTAGTAATTACCACCTTCGGGGATACCCCCCTACGGGCACCCCTGGTGAAATTCCTTGGTGAATCCGTCTTGGGTTGCGAACAATGCGTGGCATTTCCTGCCGGTTCTAAGGTTTGAGCTTTGAGATTGCCGCGTCGCTTTGCTCCTCGCAACTCTAATTGTACCTGTCAGGGTACATCGGCAACCTTACTTGTGTTCATAACCCGCAGGGTTTGAACACATCAGGCGTCCCCGAAGGGGGGGAGTCCTTTAGGGCAATGACAGGCTTAAGCTAGGCGGTAAATCTGGCCAGGTTTTTGGCCAAGATTTCTTGAGCTTCGTTTACCATCCGATCCAGCAGTTCCTGACAGGTCACTACGTCCTTAATCATGCCGATGGACTGTCCCACCATAAAAGCAGCCTGATTAACATCTCCGGTCTTATAGGCTTCTTTCATCCTCTGCCCCGAAATCAGCGGGGCTAATTCGTTTAAGCCACCTCCGTTCTTTTCAACCTCAAGAATATTGGCTACAATATCATTCTTCAGGGCGCGTCCCTGCAGATTGATGCTTTTGTTGATCAGGGTAGTATCCTGTTCCTGCCGGTTGATCAGCTCTTGACGGAAATTTTCATGTACTTGGCATTCCTTGGTAGCTATAAACCGGGTGGCCATCAGCACTCCTTCGGCTCCCAAGGTCAGTGCGGCGGCTAAACCGCGGCCATCAGCGATACCACCTGTGGTAATGACCGGGATGGATACCGTCTCGGTCATTCTGGGGGTAAGTACCATAGTGGTCACATCATCGTTTAAAGGATGTCCGCCTTCCTCGATACCGGCGGCAATCACCGCATCATAGCCGAATTTCTCAACATTGCGGGCGTGTCTTACTGCCCCGACTTTGTGCATGATTTTAACTCCGGCGGCATGAACCATATCCATGTATTTGGTGGCTGGTTTCCCGGAGACTTCGATAACAGTAACCTTTTCCTCACAGCAGACCCGGAAATAATCGTCATAAGTTTCCTCGGTGATTCGGAAAGAAGGAAACAGGGTGATATTGACCCCCAGGGGTTTATTCGTTAGTTTTCTAGCCTCTTGTATAGCCGCCCGCAACTCGTCGCCGCTATCGTAATTGGCAGCGGTTATATTGCCTAATCCACCGGCATTAGATATGGCTGCGCATAGGGCAGGTGTGGAAAGCCACAGCATGCCGCCGCAGATGATGGGGTATTTTATTCCAAACAGTTCGGTGATCCTTGTTTTCATATATTTCCTCCTTAGCTAGTTAGTCGCCGCTAACGGTTTTTGTAAACGGGGGGGCGTTTTTCAATAAAGGCTTGCATGGCTTCCTTCTGGTCTTCGGTTCCGCAGCAGTAGGTAGCCTGCGCTTGCTCGAAGTAAAGCCCGGCCGCCACACTGCTTTCATTGGCCAGGTTGATGCCCTTTTTGGCAAAAAACAGGCCGGCGGGCGGAAAGGTACACATATTTTTGGCCATCTTAAAGGCATAATCACGCACCTCTTCTGGTTTTACAACCACCTCCACCAAACCAATGCGCTGAGCCTCATCGGCCTTGATTTGTTCGCAGTTCATAATCATACGCTTGGCTTGGCCGATACCAATCAATTGGGTCAAACGGGTGGTGCCGCCATGATCCGGGGATAGGCCAAAGCGCACCTCTTGAATGGCAAACTCACTATCTTCGGCAGCGATGCGGATATCGCAGGCTAAAATCAATTCGGTGGCGATGCCAAAACATAGGCCATTCACTGCCGCTATCACTGGAATCCCCAGATCTTGCCAGAATGAGTAAATGCGCTGGTTATGGGTAAGTTTTTCCATTACCATTTGAGAATTTAGTATCCCCAAACTGGAAAAATGGATGCCTGCCGAAAAATGCTTGCCCTTGGTCTGAATGATCACGGCTCTAAGGGACTTATCCTCCGCGATCTTTTCTTGAATACGCCCGATATCGTCGATTAGCTCCCAGTTAAAAAAGTTGTAGCCTTTGGGATCGGTCAGGTTGATAATACCAATATTATCAACCACTTCATAAGCGACATTCGAGGTAATTTCCATGCTAGTCTCCCCTTTCTGATCTTAGATCATTACAGTTAAATCAGACAACGGATAGGCCCGGCAGGAATGAATATAACCCAGGGAACGATCGGAGTGGCGCACAAGGGCACCGCTGGGTTGGAAAACCTGCCCGGCAGTCATCTTTATCCGGCAGAGGCTACACTCGCCGGTGCGACAGCCATTGGGAACAGCTAGTCCGGCTCGCTCCAGTGCCGTCAGGACGGGTTCGCCGGCCCGGGTATTGATGGTCACTGTCTCACCGCTGGGGCGCTGTACTGTGAGAGTAACCGGTTGATCAGCAGATATGTCCTTGGGCCAGCCCGGATCGGCCAAGACATCTTCCGGGGCTATAAAAGCTTCGCTGCGGAGGGCCCGGCGCCTTACTCCCAGTGATTCCAATTGGTTGGTGCAGAACTTCTGCATAGCCGAGGGCCCGCATAGATAGAAGGTGGTACCAGCAATATCATCAACCAAATCCTTGATAAGCTGGGCATCAAGTAGGCCGCTGCGACCCTGATCTCCGGGGTCGGGCTCGGAGAGAACTAATTCAAACTTAAAATTAGGATGTAGCTCGGCCCGGCGCATCAGTTCCGGCAGAAACAGGGCATCTTTAACACTGCGGCAGCCATAGAGCAACAGGATATCCAGATCAAGGTTTTGATCAGTAAAGGTGCGGATCATGCTCATAAATGGCGTAATTCCCGTACCGCCGGCTAGCATTACTAGCTTTTGGCCATGAAATAAAGGATTGTGATAGAAATGTCCCAAGGGCCCGCTGCTGGTCAGGGTGTCGCCCACCTTCACCTCATCTAAAAGGTAGTTGGATACAAAACCATCTTCCACCCGCCCAATGGTCAAATCATAATAAGCGGTTTGCGTCGGTGATGATGAAATACTGTAGGGCCGGCTGGTCTGCACCCCGTCGATTTGCACAGTTAAGTTTACGTACTGACCGGGAAGAAAGGGGGGCAGACTTTGTCCGTTGGCGGCTAAGCGCAGGGTTTTGGAGTGGGCGTTTTCGGCAATGATTTCCGACACGGTCAATTCCAGCTGTTGGGGATGGAGACGGTTGATTACCGCTGCTTTTAGGCCGCGTTCACTCCGATAATCCCGCCCATATTTCTGACAGATCTCTACTTCTCTTTTAATATCCTGATAGCCTTTTAATTCAGGCCTTATATCTTTACGTGCACTCATTATTTTCCCTCCCCTAGCTGCTGTAAATACCGTTTAACAGCTCTTGCTGCGGAACCACCGGACATCAAGGAAGGCTGAAAGCCGCCTGGGCCCGACCA
>CAZTZX010000081.1:7098-8834 GCA_964618175.1 uncultured Syntrophomonas sp.
GAATCATCCAAATTGTAGCAAGTTAGCAGCAGATAATCATCAGTAGTATCCAGGCGACGCATGCCTGCAAACTGCTTATCTGTATCAGGATCGCTGATAACAAAGTTAGTAGTGTCAGTTATTCCCACCTCCTGGGGTTCACAGTCCAACCCCACATAAAGGGTCACCGAGGAAGGACCCACCGTTTGTCCGCCCAAGATCTTAAACTGTTTTTCAGGAACATGTTCTTCGCCTACCAATTCAACATAGGTATCAATGCTGGATGCATTGGAGACCACTGCTTTGGTAGGGATCACATCACCATGTTCGGTTTCGACTCCGACCACCCGACCATCTTCAATCATAATTCTTTTCGCACCACAGTTGAATCGAGCCTCACCGCCGTTAGCCAGAATAAATTCCAAAAGCGCACTTGACATGGCCTGGGAACCATGGCGGATGTAGGCTGGTTTCCAATGCAGGTAGGAAAAATACAAAGAGGCATAATCTATAAAGGGCAGTTTGGATAATGGTACTCCTGAATAGCCCCAATAAATTCCCAGAGCCACCTTGATGAGCGGATTATGCAAATATTCATCCATGACCTGGGCGGTGGGCTGCAGTGAATATTGGGCCATCAACGGGTATTTCTCGGCACTGGCTTCAGGATCACGCTGGTAAAATACCGCCGCATATTCTAAAAAGGTACGATATACCAGATCAACAAAGCCTTCGATGCCTTCTTTTTCATCGGGGAATTGCTCTACTAAAGCTTGGATAGTACCCTCACGGTCAGCGGGGAGAGTTATATCCAGTTTTCCGGGCAAAACCAGACGGTATAAATTCTTCATATCCAGGAATTCACAATGATCCGGTATCCCGAATTGGCTAAGGAAGCTGCGCAAGGGCCCCGGGTTGTCGGCCTGGCCGTAACCGCTTAATTGATGCAGGGCCACCTCGAATTCGAAGCGTCCCCGGCAGAAGGAGGAGGCACAGCCTCCTGGAACGTTATGGCGTTCTAGAAGCAGGGTTTTGATCCCGGCTTTGGCCAGGCTGGCAGCCGCCGTTAGACCGCCATTACCCGCCCCGATGACCACCACATCAAAATTGGTCATGCAAATCACTCCTGTCAGTTTAGTTGACTTTGTTAGTGTGGTTAATTGACTTATATATTATGAAAAGCAAGTTTTGTGCCAACGGCTAATATGTTAAGAAAAACATTATAAGTGCCGATATTCCGCAGGTAGAATATTTTTAGAGACACCAGGACATGGACAATTCTGTCTTGAAAAGCGCAATTTTGGCTCAATAATGGGCAGATTTGTCCATTGTGTGTTTGCGTTTTATAGTCGCAAATGATAAGTTAAAAGCAGTCAAATCCTCATTAAAGCTGGGAGTGAAACATAGATCATGGGGGATACGATTCTCGAAGGGCTGAACTTTTCCAATTTCATTCGCAATGGACCTATTATTATGTATATCTATAATCAGGATTTTCAATACGTTTGGACCAATACCGCTTTCCAGGAATATACCGGATATGCCAATGAAGATGTGCTGCACAAGAAGTTTTGGGAAGTTTTGCATCCGGATTTTCAGGACTTGGTTCGAACCAATGCCCAGGCTCGGCAGCGGGGAGAAAAAGTACCCAACAGCTATGAACTGAAAATCGTAACCAAAAACGGTGCAGAAAAATGGGTGGATGTATTCCTGTTTGAAGAATGGATGGGGGATCAGCCCTATGTTATGCTGGGCGC
>CAZTZX010000082.1:0-8792 GCA_964618175.1 uncultured Syntrophomonas sp.
GGCAGAAACTCTTCTGCCACCTGTTCATGGACCAATAGGTTCTCAGCAGCGTTACATACCGAAGGGCGCTGTACTTTGGCATTTATGATGATGGGCAAGGCTTTGTCCAAATCAGCATATTGATCCACATATACATGGCAATTGCCCATACCGGTCATGATTACCGGTACACTGGCCTTTTCCAGTACCGCCTTTTTCAAGCCTTTTCCCCCGCGGGGTATCAAGACATCCAGATAATCATTCATCTTCATCATGATCACGGCAGCTTCCCGGTCTTCACTGTCCACCAGCTGAATAGCACCGTCCGGCAATCCTGCTCGAGTGGCTGCATCTGCGATAATACGGGCGATCACCCGGTTAGAATTGAGAGCCTCTTCCCCTCCGCGCAGCAGAATGCTGTTGCCGGCTTTGACACACAGTGCAGCTGCATCAGCGGTAACATTGGGACGCGATTCATATATAATGCCGATCACACCGATGGGAGTCCTTACTCGTCCTACTTCCAAGCCGTTGGGGCGTTTACTGATCCCCAATACTTCACCAATAGGATCGGGCAGAGCCGCAATTTCTCTTAGGCCTTGCGCCATATCCTTAATGCGCTTTTCATCCAACATCAAACGCTCCAGAAGTGCAGCAGTAAGCCCCTGCTTTTCTCCCTGCTCCAGATCGAGGCGATTGGCGGCAATTATTCCCTGACTACCCGCTTCCAGCGCGTCGGCCATATCCATCAAGGCCTGGTCTTTGACCGTGGTAGGAGCAACCGCCAATTGCCGGGAAGCCTGCTTGGCCTGCCGACCCTGATTCAATAATGTTTCCCTTAGCTGATTGTCCATTTTCCTTTCTCCTCCATCTGCACCAATAAGTTATCACTATTCCACCCACAGGTTATTGCGGTGGATGATTTCATCGTAGTCTTTACTGCCCAAAATATTTTCTATCTCGGTAGTCTTTTTACCGGCGATCTGCCGTATTTCGGTATCACTGTAATTAATTACTCCTCGGGCTATTTCCAAACCCGCCTGGTTCAAAACGGCGATGATCGCCCCTCGTTCAAACTCACCCTTGACCTGCTGAACTCCGGAAGGGAGTAGGCTTTTACCTCGCTGTAACAGGGCCTGCTCAGCACCGGCGTCTACTGTAACCGCCCCCTGAGAAACTGAACCAAAAGCGATCCACTTCATGCGGGCATGCATGCGCTCAGTACGGGGTATGAAAAGCGTGCCCAACTGCTCGCCATCCACTACCCGGCGAATAACATTCTCTTCGCTGCTGTTGGCAATTACCATAGGTATTCCTGCGGCCATGCATATACGTGCTGCTTTTAGTTTAGTATACATTCCCCCGCTGGAAAAGCTGCTACCCCGGTTGTGGGAGTTACCTTCCATCTCATCAGTGATTTCCTCGATTTCACTGAGCAAGGTGGCACTGTGATCAAGCCGGGGATCGCTACTGTAAAATCCGTCAACATCAGATAAAAGTACTAGCAGATCGGCATCAACGATCCCTGCCACCAGGGCTGACAGAGTGTCATTATCGCCAAATTTTATCTCTTCTACTACCACAGTATCATTCTCATTAATGATAGGGATCACTTGCATAGACAGGATAGACAGAAAGGCATTAGTGGCATTCAGGTAGCGCAATCGTTCGTCCAAATCACCGCGGGTGATCAATACCTGGGCCACGGTTTTGCCATATTCAGCAAATAATTTCTCGTAAAGGTGCAGTAAGGCACCCTGGCCGATGGCTGCCAGCGCCTGTTTTTCCGGCATGGTTTTAGGAACATTTTTGTATCCCATGCGATTAGCACCCACTCGGATAGCCCCGGAGCTGACCAGTAATACCTCTATATCCTGATTATGTAAATCAGCAATTTCTCTTATCAGTGACTCTATTCTGCGCAGATGCAACTGACCGTTGCTGTGGGTTAGAGTGCTGGTGCCCACTTTTATTACCACCCGGCGGCATCCCTTGAGCAGATTACGTTTACTCATAATATCCCCTCTAGACTTTATTAAGAATAGTCAAATTCCAAATCCTTAATACGGACGGTGTCCCCCTCTTTGACCCCCATATCCTTCAAAGCCTTTTCCAGGCCCATCTTTTCAATAGTGTACTGAAAACGCTGCAGTCCATCATCGGTGCCGAAGTTGGTCATGGCCACCAGTTTTTCAATGCGTTTGCCCGTCACTTCATAAACACCATCTATTTTCTCGATAGTAAATGGTTCTTCCTCTTCAAAACGGCGCACTACCTCGGCTTCACCGACCAGTACTTCTTCCCGCGGTACCTGGGACAGCAGAGTCCAGGTTCGGTCTACCAGAGAGTCAATACCCTGGCCGATAGCTGCGGAAATGGGCAGCACCGCCTCGCCGAATTCATCCTGTAGTCGAGTGAAATTAGCGGCGGCATCGGGCAGATCCATTTTGTTTGCGACGATAAGGAAGGGGCGACTAGCTATTTCCGGGTTAAAGGCTTCCAGTTCCCGTCGCAAAACCTCATAATCCTCCAAACAATCCCGCCCTTCTGTCTGGGCGGTGTCCAGAACAAAGAGCAATACCCGGGTACGTTCTACATGCCGCAAAAAATCGTGCCCCAGCCCGGTTCCCTGGTGAGCTCCTTCGATAAGGCCAGGTATGTCCGCCACCACGAAAGAATCATGGCTGCGAGTTTGCACCACGCCCAGATTAGGCACCAGAGTTGTAAAGGGATAATCAGCTATTTTCGGTTTGGCAGCCGAAATCACCGAAATCAAAGTAGATTTACCCGCATTGGGGAAACCCACCAGGCCTACGTCCGCTAAGAGTTTTAATTCCAGCCTGATCCAGCGTTCTTGTCCGGGTTCACCATTTTCTGAAATGCTGGGGGCCCGGTTGGCAGAGTTACTAAAACGGGCATTACCGCGACCTCCCCGGCCTCCTCGGGCCACGATCACTTCCTGATCAGCCTGGGTCAAATCGGCAATTACCGCATCATTATCATCATCGAAAATAACCGTTCCGACCGGGACACGAATCACCAGATCCTCTCCCCCGGCACCGTGCATGTTTTTCCCCATGCCGTGAGAACCTCGTTTAGCCTTAAAGTGTTTATGATACTTGAAATCCATCAGGGTGCTCAGACCTTCATCAGCGACAAATATCACATTGCCGCCGCGGCCTCCGTCCCCACCGGATGGGCCGCCCATGGGAACATATTTTTCCCGCCGAAAGGCAACGATGCCGTTACCGCCATCCCCGCCTTTTAAATATATTTTGGCATAATCAACAAACATTGTGTTCACTCCATCACTGATACTACCACTGGTTCCGGTTCTCCATCTATACTTATGTAGATAACAATACCGTCCTTTTCACTCTGGTGCACGGCCACGGCCACTTGACTGTCTTTAGCCGAGCCCAATGCCTTTACTACGCTCTGCAGCGGTTCCTGGTTTTTTTCCAAATTATCAATAGAGGAGACGCTTAAATCCTGGTAACTCATCTTGATGCCTTTTTCCCGGGCCAGTAATAGCTGCTGATAGAAATAGAAGGCCACCCTGGGAGAAGATTTTTCAAAGATAATGACCTCCTCGGCCAGATCCTGAGCCAGGGATTTGATGTATCTGCGTACATCATCAGCGCGCTCCAGATCCAAAAAACCACTGATAACCTGTAGATGATTGCCCCATTCATGGCGCACCTGGCGCAACAGTTGAACTATCTGTTCATCAGTCATAGACGAGCATCTCCTTAATGTGGTTTGTAGCAAAAAACCCCTGAATCGCTCCAGGGGTTTCGAAGTCTAATTCCACTACATTGTAACCGTTTCTTGCAAGGGATATACGCTCACCTGTTTGCGATCTCTCCCCAGCCGCTCGAACTTAACCTTTCCATCGACAACGGCAAATAAAGTGTCATCTCCACCGATCATAACATTGTTACCGGGGTGGATCTTAGTTCCTCTCTGGCGAACCAGGATATTGCCGGCCCGCACTACCTGCCCATCGTAACGCTTAACTCCCAAGCGTTTGGACTCGCTGTCGCGGCCGTTTCTGGAACTACCAACACCCTTTTTATGAGCAAATAATTGAAGATCGAATACGAACATATTTAACACCTCCTGTACTCAACCTGTACAAATCCCTGGTAGGCTTGCATCATGGAATTCAATCCGGCTTCCAGGGTACTAAGTAAAACCTGAGCTTTTAGCTGATCAGTATCATCCAAGTCGCTGGGGAGCTCACAGCTCAACCAGCCCTTTTGGATCTCATACACCGGTTCCCGGGATAAGTGCTTGATCAGTCCCAATAACGTGGTCTGGGTCAGGGCTGAAACTCCGGCACAGTAAATGTCCTGCCCCTCCGGAGCAAATGATGCGTGTCCTGCCACGCTAAAAGCTTGAATCTCACTACCTCGACAGGTAAATGTAATAAGTATCATCAGCCTTCGATTTTTTCCACCTTGATCTTAGTATAAGGTTGGCGATGGCCTTGTTTCCGGCGATAGTTTTTACGCTTCTTAAACTTATATACTATCACTTTCTTGTTCCGACCTTGCTCCAGGACAGTGGCAATAACCTGGGCGTTGGCAACCAGAGGGTTTCCTACCCGCACCTCATTATCGTCACTCACCATGAGCACTTGGTCCAGAGTAAGACGGTCTCCCGGCTCCACGTTCAGTTTTTCAATTTTGAGAACGCTGCCTTCAGTAACTTTGTACTGTTTACCGCCTGTCTGGATGATTGCATACATTAGACAGACACCTCCACATTTTTTAGACTCGCCAGCTACAGGCAGACCCACCGGCCATTTTAAAAAACCTGTACTGAGCGGTTGCAAAAACGAGCAACCCTCATAAAAGTTACCATACTAAGAACCGCAAAGTCAAGCGGCACTTCAGGACCTTTCACCGGTATTGATCCGATAGTCGTTTATAGCCAATTCAGGATTAGCTACCAGCTTCAGTCCTTTGCCGGTGCGCCTCTTTATGTAGTCGATATTCTTAGCATCATTTTCAATGTACTGCAAAAGTTCAGGATTAGCTTCGCAGACCAGATCCGGATTATCAGTATAAGACATGTTGGCTAGCTTGCGCTTTACCTCACAGGAGAGCGCAAATAGATTAAAGGTACGTCCTCGCCCGTTGCAGACCGGGCATTCATCCGTAAAGAATTCCGATACTCCATAACGCGATTTCTTGCGAGTCATTTCTAAAAAGCCCAGTCCAGTCATACCAATAATACGGGTATGGGCTTTATCCTTCTGCAATTCAGTGCGTAGGATCGCCACTACTTCCTCCTGATGATCCTTGGTTTTCATATCAATAAAGTCTATGAGGATAATGCCCCCAATACTTCGCAAACGCAGCTGGCGAGGAATCTCTGCAGCAGCTTCCATGTTCAGCTTATATACCGTGTCTTCAAAATCATCTTTTCCTGTATACTTGCCGCTGTTTACATCAATGACAGTCATGGCTTCGGTCTCATCAAAAATCAGGTAGCCACCGCTCTTCAGCCACACCTTACGACGCAAAGCCCGGCGTATATCCTTTTCCAGGCCATATTTCTCAAATAGATCGCCTTCCTCAAACTGGACCCTAAAATGAGCTCCGCCCTTTTTCTCCCGAATAAAATTATTGATGCGTTCCTTCAATTTGACATTATTAATTACTACCCGCCCGATATCGCTGTCCAAATAATCCCGCAGAGTCCTTTCCAGAACATCAATATCCTCATATAGCAAACTGGGGGCTTTATTGTTGGCAAAACGGCGCTGTACTTCTTCCCAAACCTGCAATAGTTCCTGGAGTTCACCCAGTATCTCCTGGTCTTCAGCTTCCAGACAGGCAGTGCGGAGTATCACGCCCACGCCCTCCGGCTTGTTGGCTTCAACCAGACTGCGCAGATGGTCACGATGGTTATCACCAGTTATTTTACGCGAGATCGAGACTTCATTTTGATAGGCCAGCAGAACCAGAAAATGTCCGGGTATGGTCAAGTCACCCGTGACCCGAGCGCCTTTTTCGGAAAAAGCTTCTTTTTTGACCTGCACCATAATATCCTGCCCGCTTTTCACCAGATCAAAAATATGGCGGCTTTTTTTCAAACCGGGAGCGACAATATCACCCGCGTACAAAAAGGCATTTTTGGCTAGGCCAATATCAATAAAGGCGCAAGACAGCCCGGGAATAACGTCTTTGACCTTACCCTTATATATTTTGCCTACATTTTCGTTAAGATCAGCCCAGAAGACTTCCACCAGACGGCCCTCTTCAACAATAGCCACCCGGGATTCCCAGGGGTAGATCTCCGCAATTATTTCTCGGCTCATTACTTACCTTTCCAACGGACTGTACAGCCCTTCATTTATTCTTATGTAATTACCTTCCCGGAACACATCCAAAATCGCCTGAGGCGGAACCCCTTGCTGCTGCAAAAGATCCATCAGTTCATCATAGCGAATGTTGAGCGGTTCTCCGGCTCCAACCCAGAACATCAGACAAAGACCTGCCTCAGCGGGCTGGGTATCTATTCTATAAATACCTTTTCTGAGATCCTTGTCAACACCTTTTTTCTTACCCCGACTCCGGATAAGAAGCTGATCAGCTTTAAGAATATTTTGACTTATGTTGCCAATTTCCTGCTGCATCATCTGTAAAATAAAACCATAGGCGGCACAGTTGACCGCTTTCATAAGTGAGGGAGCAGTTGCGGCCAGCTCTTTAGCCTGTATGATGTGGGCGCCCTCTGGCAAAACCATATTTAAAGCCCTACACAGCTCATCCAGTGCCATCTCCTGATCCAGTTCCAGATCGAAATACTCTTTTTCGCCCCACAGCCCCACCGGCAAAACCGTTCCCATGGACAAGCGTATATGCGGGTTAAACCCTTCACTGAGAGCAAAAGGAATTCGGGCGCGACGCAAGGTACGCTCCATCATGTGCATAGTCTCCAGATTCGATAGAAAACGCAGTTCCGGCCCTATGCGATACTCAGCCCTAATGCGCACCCTCATCTCCCCCTCTCAGGTCAATTTCCACTTCGAAGCTGGGGCAAACACCACAGCCCATGCAGTCCTCCTGGCGACAATCCAAGGTCGCCTCACCCTGCAGAGCTTTCTCATTTTCTTGACGTAAGTATTCCTTGGTTACTCCACTATCGACAAAATCCCAGGGCAGCAGTTCATCATAGGAACGCACCCGGGAAACATAGAATTGGGGATCTAGCTGGGACTCTTCCAGAGCCTTTTGCCAGTGTTCAAAGTGAAAGTATTCCGACCATCCATCGAATACGGCGCCATTTTTCCAGGCCTGGTAGATCATCTGCCCCAACCTTCTATCACCCCGGGCTATGATACCTTCCAGGTAGCTTACCCGACTGTCATGGAAGCTTAATTTTATCCCCCGGCGGCGGAAGCGGGTCATATAGCTGATTTTTTCCTGCAATTTCTCGATACTGTCCTGAGGTTGCCACTGGAAAGGAGTATGGGCCTTGGGCACAAAACAGGCCATACTGGCCCTGATTTCCACCGGGCGGCGCGAGTATTGATTGCCGATACGTTTGACCTCTTCTAAAAGCTGCAGTATACCGTCCAGGTCTTCTTCGGTTTCAGTGGGCAGCCCGATCATAAAGTATAGTTTCACCGCCAGCCAACCCGATTTGAAGGCCGCTTCCACCGCATTATACAACTGCTCCTGGGTAACATTTTTATTAATAACATCACGTAATCGCTGCGTTCCCGCCTCCGGAGCCAGAGTCAAAGTAGTCTTGCGTACCTTCTGTACCTCATTAGCCAAATCGATAGAAAAAGCATCCACCCGCAGAGACGGCAGAGCTACCCCCACTCCTTTAGAACCGTGTTCCGCCACCAATCCCTTTACCAATTGGTTGACCCCGGTATAGTCCAGGGTACTCAGAGAAGCCAGGGAGATCTCCTCGTAACCGGTGTTCTCCAACTGCGCCCGGGCTTGACGCTGCAAGGTCGCCACACTTTTCTCCCGCACCGGGCGATAGACCATACCGGCATGACAAAAACGGCAGCCCCGCTGACATCCCCGCATTACCTCCAACACGGCTCGGTCATGCACCACCGCCATATAGGGAAGAATAGGATTGTCCGGATAGTAGGCCTCATCAAGATTGGCCACGATCGCTTTTCGCACCTGCCCGGGCACCTCAGGGTCAAGAGGTTCCATGCCAGCCAGAGAGCCATCACTATTATAAGTAACATTATATAGAGAAGGCACATACATCCCTTCAATTTTCGCTAAGCGCAATAGTTTTTCATGACGGGGCAGATCCCGCACCTGTTCAACTTCATCAAGGAGTGCCGGCAAAGCCTCTTCCCCGTCCCCGATCATAAACAGATCGAAGAAATCACTAAAAGGCTCCGGATTAAAAGCTACCGGCCCCCCGGCCAGTATGAGCGGATCCTCATCGGTGCGATCCCGGCTGAATATCGGTATCCCAGCCAGATCCAGCATGTTCAGAATATTGGTAACTGACAGCTCATACTGCAGAGAAAAACCCACTACCTCAAAATCAGTCAAGGGACGGTAGGATTCCAGGGCGTACAGAGGTATCCCTTCCTCCCGCATCAGCTTTTCCATATCCGGCCAGGGCGCAAAAGACCTCTCCAGCAGATGATCGGTAGTCTCATTGATCACCCCATATAGTATCCGGCCACCGATGTGCGACATCCCGACCTCATATACATCCGGGAAAGCAAACACCATTTTCACTCGACTGCTCTCCCAGTCTTTCTTGATAATATTTAATTCATTACCGGTATATCGAATCGGTTTCGATACCCG
>CAZTZX010000083.1:0-8728 GCA_964618175.1 uncultured Syntrophomonas sp.
CAACATCACTCTTTTCGTTCTGTTCATCACGTACATACGAACCGAATACGCCTATCCTCTTAACTGAGTAACGTTCTTCAAGTATCGGTTTATGTTCCTTTAGCTTTCTTTCGAGAGTGATTTTATCAAGCATAGATATCACATCCTATACGTGAAATTCTTCGCGAAAACAGCTTTTCCTTCAAGCTAATACCATTACCTAATATTATATACAAAAATTGGGGTTTATCCTAACGACTTGGTTTGACAATCAAGGTTTTCCTTAAGAAAATGTGTAACACAATTGACACGCCAAACGAGAAGAAGGAAGCCAAGACAGTATAGTTTGCTGCTCCCGAGGAGAGAATAGAAAGCATCAAGTCTCGGGAGTGAATTCATACTATGCGCAAAATTCGGCCGGTCATTGGCATCATTCTGGTTTTGCTTTTCTTGGCTATCTGTTTTTCTCCTCAGGCCAGGATAGTTCTAGCTTTGCCGGAAAATCAAAAAATGATAGTAGGAGAAAGCAGCAAAATTATCCTGGAAATGCCTGAGATACTGCAAAACTATGTCCAGATGCAGGTGGTAGGCGGCTCCAGCAGCGTTTTTACGGCTCCAGATGATTCGCCGGTGACTGTAAACCGTCAGTCTAACGGTTATGAGATAGTGGCCTTAAAACCAGGACAGGTGGACGTGGCAGTAAAGCTACTGGGTTATATCCCTGTCAAATCCATGGCAGTAGAGGCTATTGCTCCCTACCGGGTAGTAGCGGGGGGGCACTCTATAGGCGTGATGCTACAGTCTAAGGGAGTAATGGTGGTTGGTTTTGCTCCGGTGGTAGACAATAGCGGCGAAAAGGCTTACCCGGCGAGGGATAAAGGGATGCAGATCGGAGATCGCATTTTAAAGATAGACGGCCAAGGGGTTAGCACTGAAAATGACCTGGCCAGATTGATCGATGCTCATCATGACGAAAAAATGGTTTTGACAGTGCAGCGCCGTGAAGAGGTTTTGGAAGTTCCCGTGGCAGGGTACTATTGTCCGGAGACCCAACGCTATCGAATAGGTCTTTATGTAAGAGATGGAGTAGTGGGCGTGGGGACCCTGACTTTCTGGGATCCACACACGCACGCCTATGCTGCCTTGGGGCATGTGATCATTGATGCAGATACGCGCCAGAACATTGAAGTCTTAAGCGGCAAAATTGTCAGTGCTTCGGTACAGTCGGTCAAACCCGGCCGACCTGGGCGACCTGGAGAAAAGATCGGGATATTCAACAGCGAAGGTAATATTCAAGGCAATATTGCCAAGAATACGGGTTTTGGCATATTTGGCAGTACTGATGAAGACATATCAAATCCATTACAGCGCTACAGTATGGAAGTAGGCTACGCTCATCAGGTGAAAAAAGGCCCTGCTCAAATTTATACGGTTATTAATGGTGATGACATTGAAGCTTTTGATGTTGTAATTGAAAAGGTATATCCGGAGAGGCGTAATGGGAAAGGGATGGTCGTGCGCATAGCTGATCAGCGTCTCCTGAACGTTACCGGGGGAATAATCCAGGGTATGAGTGGCAGCCCGATCATTCAGGATAATAGGATAATTGGCGCTATCACTCATGTGTTTTTAAACGATCCCCAGCGAGGCTATGGTGTTTTTATGGATAATATGTTGTCAGAAACTTCCGATGAGCAAATTAAATCTCCGAATGTTTCGACAAAAAACTAGGCTGGTCTTCGTGGCGTAAGCGGAGAAAAGTTGGTATTAGATAGCAGATATCTGCTTATAGTTTGTCGTCAGGTCAGAGGCTATATGTGTTTATTTATGGGATTGCTTGCAGCATTATGACTCAATTTGGTTGAAAAATAAAGCAGGAAATACTTGGTGTATCGTCGAAAAGTCAATATAAATCCAAAAAATCAGACTTAATCAGGAATAGGGAGGAATTTGGTCCATGTTCAATGAAGCGAGCAGCATAAAGGTTCTGATCGCCGATGACAATCGGGAGTTTTGTGGAATTCTCAAGGATTATTTTAACAATGAAAGCGATTTTGAAATCATCGAAGTATGTAACAATGGCATGGAAGTAATTGAAGTGGTAGAGAAAAACGAGGTAGATGTTCTGATTCTGGACTTGATCATGCCGTACATGGATGGCATAGGTGTCTTGGAGAAGCTCAATCAGACCAACCTCACTAAGAGACCCAAAATTATTATTTTAACTGCTTTCGGTCAGGAAAATATTACTCAGAAAGCAGTTCAACTGGGCGCAGACTATTATATCCTTAAGCCGTTCAACCTGCAGGTCCTGGGTGACCGGGTCAAGCAGGTGGCTTACGATATCAGACCTCGCAGTGAAAGCAGAGGTACAGTATCAAGTCTGACCGTCCAGATGCCGACTTCTAAGAATTTGGAAGTAGAAGTGACTAAGGTGATTCATGAAATCGGGGTACCGGCTCATGTCAAAGGGTACCAATACCTGCGTGACGCTATTATGCTGGTGGTAGACGAAATCAATTATCTGGGAGCTGTTACTAAAGAATTGTATCCTACTATAGCCCAGAAATATGATACCACTCCCAGCCGTGTAGAACGGGCTATACGTCATGCTATTGAACTGGCCTGGGATAGAGGAGATTTGGATAAAATAAACAAATTCTTCGGCTATACCATTAGCGGCGAAAAGGGAAAACCAACTAACTCTGAATTTATTGCTATCATTGCTGACCGACTTCGCTTGGAAAACAAAGTTAGCTAGGTATCGGTACAGTTAGCCTCTTTTTTGTTGGTTCGCCAATGAAGGAGAGGCTTTTTTGTTGGCCAGAGCCTGCTAGCAATGGTTTCCAGCCGTGTTTTTATTTGGTGTTCATTGTGTTAATATAAATGCGGTGCTCAGAAGACGTAAAGAGGTGAACCATGTTTATTAAAGGGCGAGCACGTCTTGACCGACGCACTAAGAACCTGGTCAAGCGTCTGCGTAAAAATGATATTGCTATCATTGATCATGATGATATAGATGAAGTAGCTGCCAACTCACTGATCGACATACGACCTCAAATTATTATTAATACCCAACCTTCAATAACTGGTAAATACCCAGCTAAAGGTGCCTACAAAATATTGAAGGCTGGCATTCCTATCCTAGACGAGGTAGGAGAAGAAATCTTTGATGAGGTGCGCGAAGGCAGCTTTCTCAGTGTTCGTGATGCCGACGTATACTCCGGTAATCGTAAGATCACTGAGGGGCGGCCGTTGACCCTGGAAGATGTTGACCACAAGTGGAAGGAAGCTAATGAGAATGCCAAAGCAGAACTGGATCACTTCGTGGAAAACACTTTGGAATATGCTAAGAAGGAAAAAGACATATTACTGGGCAATTTGGAGGTTCCTCCCTTGCAGACGCCCATATTGGGCCGGCATGTATTGATAGTGGTACGCGGCAGCAGTTATAAAGAAGATCTGCGCACTATCAATTCCTATATTCAAGAAGAAGATCCGGTACTGATTGGGGTAGACGGTGGGGCTGATGCTCTACTGGAATTTGGCCTTAAACCAGATATTATTGTGGGTGATATGGACAGTGTTTCCGACGAAGCCTTGCAAAGTGGCGCCGAAATAGTGGTGCATGCCTATGCTGATGGCAATGCTCCCGGCCTGCAACGGGTGGAAGAAATGGGAATGTCGGCTTTGATTTGCCCTATGCCGGGGACCAGTGAGGATGTGGCCATGATCCTGGCCTGGGAATATGGCGCCAGCTTGCTGGTGGCTGTAGGTACACATTCTAATATGATAGATTTTTTGGAAAAGGGCCGCCCCGGCATGGGAAGTACCTTCCTGGTGCGTATGAAGGTGGGCTCCATACTGGTTGATGCTCGGGGCGTCAGTCAGTTGTACAAGCAGAGTCTGCCCAGCAAATATCTACTACAGCTTTTCATTGCCGCCTTGGTTCCTATTATAACTGTTTTAATGATATCTCCTGCCACCCAGCCGTTTTTCCGGATAATTTCCCTGCAGCTCAAACTGCTGTTCAGTATGTAAAGGGGAGTGAATAGTAAATGATTGATTTAAGATATCATATTGCAACGATTGTGGCTTTGTTTTTAGCTCTGGCTGCAGGCATATTGATAGGCAGTACCATTGTGGGTGACGATCTGTTAGTAGAGCAGCAAAAGAAATCGATCGATCGCCTGGAGGAACAATTCTTAAGCTTACGAGAACAGGAAAAGGTCTTATCAGAAGCTAATATCTTTCAAACTAATATGCTGGCCAACTATGAGAATTATAACCAAGCTATGTTGCCGGTTTTGGTGAAGAATCGACTTAAAGGCATGAACGTGGCGGTGGTAGTATCGGGTGGCAGCGATATCCCAGCGGGCATGCTGAATTCACTCACCATAGCCGGTGCTAATATCGTCTCCAAAACGGTGGTGTTGGAGGAGGCTACCCTTAAAAATGCTGATTTGCGCTCGGAATTAATCGACTACTATCAGCTGGATCCTGCCAGTGATGCGAATGCCCTTCGCTATCAAGTGGCTACCAGTGTGGCTGCCCTAATAAACAACCAGGCGGATGCGAACGTGGCAGCCTTTTTGCAAGATAAGGGACTGGTTAAACTAAGTGGTACCAATGAGATCCCGATCCAGGCGGTAATATTAGTAGGCGGAACTGAGGATCCGAATATGTTTCTGGCTTCCAGTTTTGATCAGGGTCTGATTACTCATTGTCAGGAGAAGGACTTAAAAGTTTTCGGAGTAGAAACATCACAGACCTCCTTATCATACATGGAGGAATATCAGAAAAATAACATCAGTACGGTGGACAACATTGATTTGAGTCTCGGCCAAATTGCTCTGGTTTATGCACTGGAAGGCGAGCCGGGTCATTATGGTATCAAGCCTACTGCTAAGCGGTTCATGCCCAGTGTGCCGTTTGAATCCCTGGGAGGACAGTCTTGATGAAAACCATTTGGGCCATCATACCCGCTTATAACGAGGCCGAGCGCATTGCGCAGACTATTCAGGCGGTGCAGATGGTGCCGGAGATTGAGCATATACTGGTTGTCAATGATGGTTCCACTGACTCGACTGCCGAGGAAGTTAGGAAAACCGGAGTTCGCCTGCTGGATCTGCCTGACAATGTGGGTAAAGGCGGCGCTATGAACCGGGCGGTGGCTACATTGGATACGGCTGACATTATTCTTTTCTTGGATGCTGATCTAACCGATTCCGCCTCCCAGGCCGGGTTTATCTTGGAACCGATACTGCAAGGTCAAGCCGATCTAGCTATTGCATCTTTTCCACCTCCCCAACGCAAGGGAGGATTCGGTCTGGTCAAAAAGACGGCAGCCTGGGCCATTCGCCGCTCTGGGAATCTGCAATCAACGGCTCCTTTAAGCGGACAGCGGGCCATGACTCGCGAGGTGCTACAGGCGGTACTGCCTTTTAATGAGTCCTATGGAGTTGAATTGGGCATGACTATCCGGGCTTTACGCCGGGGTTTTAGAGTTGTGGAAGTGCATACCACCATGAGTCACCACGAAACGGGCCGTGATCTGCAGGGTTTTATGCATCGTGGTCGTCAGCTGTGGGATGTACTCAAAGTAGTGATCAGAGAGTGGAGGAATCTGCTGTGAATGAACTGTACTGGGCGGTCGGGGGTTTCCTGGCTGCCTTTGTTCTTGAAGGACTGGTACTGTATTTGCTCATACCAATGTTAGTGAGTTCAGGAGCGGTTCGCAGCAATTATCGGGAGGAGCAAATCCCGGTAAGTGTGGGTATTTCTTTTGCCATGGCTCTCTTGTTGGTTTATTTGCTGTATCAGCTGGCCGGCCACGATGTGCCGGGCGCCCAGATATTTATGCTGGGCATTATGGCTATTTCCTTTTTGGGATTTATCGATGATATGTTGGGCAGGCGGGATGCCACCGGATTTAGGGGCCATTTGGGAGCTCTCCGCCAGGGCCGGTTGACTACCGGGGGACTGAAAGCTCTGGGTGGCGGAGTGATCGCTTTCTATCTGGCTTTGTTTATATCGGCGGACTGGGGCAATATTATTCTCAATACGTTGCTGATCGCCTTGACCACCAATTTTATAAATCTGCTGGACTTGCGGCCCGGACGGGCGGTCAAGGGGACTCTGCTGGCAGGGGCTATCATAGCGGCTTTGGCTTTCCCATCCATGAATTGGGCCTTGGTACTGCCTTTGCTGGGAGCAGTCATTTTTTACTTTCCCAGTGACTTAAAAGCGCGGGTCATGATGGGGGATGCCGGTTCCAATGTACTAGGGCTGGCATTGGGGTTCTGGGCGGCTACCTATTTACCGCTGCTGCCGCGCATAATTATGCTAGTTTTATTAGGTGCATTCCACTGGTATACGGAGCGCTATTCTTTGACGGAAACCATCGAAAAGGTAAAAGTATTACGGGCTATTGACCAATTAGGGAGGAATTAGATATCATGGTTGACCGCAACAGATTAATAGAACGGTTTGTGCAGATGGTAGAAATCAGCTCTGTCTCTGGCTGCGAAGGTCGTTTTAGGGACTATTTGCAGGAGGCTTTGAGTCAGCGAGGCTTGCATGTAGTGGAGGATCGGGCCGGTGAAGCCCTGGGCGGCGATGCCGGCAACTTATTGGCCACCTGGCCGGGTTCAACGGGTGGTTCAACGGTGTTGCTCTGCGCCCATATGGATACGGTGCAACCGGGTATTGGTATAAAATCGGTAGTAGATGATACCTGCATAAAGAGTGCGGGTGACACCATTCTGGGGGCGGATGACAAAGCTGGTATTGCCGCTGTGCTGGAAGCGATCGACTGCATTCGGGAGCAAAACCGACCCCATCCCGATGTGGAAATACTATTCACCGTAGGAGAGGAGCAGGGCCTGCAGGGTTCCAAATTCTTTGACTATCGGTCTCTGCAAGCAACTATGGCCTTTGTGCTGGATGGCGGCGGTTCTCCGGGTGATATTATTGTTCAGTCTCCCTGCCAGAATGAAATCGAATATGTGGCTTACGGTAAGTCGGCCCACGCTGGCATCAATCCGGAAGACGGGATGAATGCTATCCAGCTAATTAGTCAGGCCCTGGCAGTAATGCCCTGCGGGCGGATCGATGAGGAAACTACCTGTAACTTTGGTATCATTGCCGGGGGCACCGCCCGCAATATCGTGCCCGATGTGTGCCGAATAAAAGGGGAGTCTCGCAGCCTGCTGCGTGACAAGCTAGACAACTTGACCGATCAACTGGTCAACACCTTTCGGGATGAAGTGGAGAAAAGGGGCGGACGAGCCGAAACAAAGGTTACTTTTCTCTATCCGGAATTAAAAATAGATGAGAATCATCCGGTGGTGCAAACGGCGGTCAAAGCGGCCCGAAAGGCCGGCTTGCAGCCGGTATTGACCAGTACCGGTGGCGGCAGCGATGCCAGTATAATAAATGGCCAGGGCATCCCCTGTGTTAATCTGGGCATTGGTATGCAACAGGTGCACACCACCAGCGAATTTATTCTCATTGATGACCTGGTCAAGAATGCCGAGTTGGTTTTGGAGATAATAGCCCAGGCGGCTGAGCCTGTTTAGAGGTGAGGTTTTATGCTGGAAACAAAGCTGGGGATATTGAAAGAGCTGCTCTCGGAGCGGCCCGGTATCCAGGAATATAAGGTACTGGTAAATGGGCAAGAAGAAAAGTGCCTGGTCTACACTGATCTGGTGGGAAGTGTGCACAGTGGCGATCAGGTGCTTCTTAATACTACTGCCCAAAGCCTCAGGCTGGGCAGCGGGGGATACCATTATGTCATTGCCGGGCTGAATGGGGCGGAAAAAGATCTGCCGGCCGGCGGGCACATTATGAAGCTGCGCTATACTCCCATGCAGATAAAGGTATTGAGCGCTGAGGAAGAAGATAGCCCTTTGCATCAGGACCTGAAAGATGCTGATAGTCTGGCAGGGACACCGGTGCTGGCTGCTACCCTGCATTCCATGCTGGGCCCTCTGGCTATGGAATTACATCGGGCCGGTCTTAAAGTTGCTTACATAATGACGGATGGGGCGGCCTTACCGCTAAAGTTTAGCCAAACGGTAGACTGGCTTATCCAGGAGGGTATCCTACAGGGAACGGTTACTATTGGCCACGCTTTTGGCGGGGATGTGGAGGCTGTTAATATTTATTCGGGTCTGCTGGCTGCCCGGGCGGCTTTTCGGCCGGATGTTATCATTGTCAGCATGGGTCCGGGCATAGTGGGGACTGGCACCAGATGGGGATTCAGCGGTGTGGAGCAGGGGATCGTTCTCAATGCGGTCGAAACTCTACAGGGATTTCCGGTAGCAGTACCGCGTATCAGTTTTGCGGATGCTCGCCCCCGTCATCAAGGTCTCAGCCACCATACCCTCACGGTGTTGTCCCGGGTATGTAAGATAGGCTGTTTACTACCTCTGCCGCGCCTTAAGGAAGACAAGATGGGGTTGGTCTTGGAGCAGGCTGAACGGGAAGGTTTGTTTGGTCTGCATGATATATGTATTGAAGAAGAGAGCGGGGCTTTGGAGCGCTTTCGCAGCTGTAAACTGAAATTTACCACTATGGGGCGTGGGGTGGATCAAGATCCCGAGTTTTTTGCGGCTCTTGCGGCTACGGCCCACGCAGTAACAAAGGTTTTGGCCGGCCAGGATTTAAACAGGGTCACTTCAACGGCGTAAGCTGGGTGGAGGGCGCTTTATGAAAGGTTCGATTCCGCTGTCGCCGGTCTCTACTG
>CAZTZX010000084.1:0-8726 GCA_964618175.1 uncultured Syntrophomonas sp.
CAAGGCATAACAATTACGTTGTTTGCGGATTTCTTTCATTGGCGGCATGCCTCCTCTATCGTAATTTTTGGTGAAAGATGAAAAAAGATCATCCTCCTAAAGGATGAAATGACAGAAAAGGCCTCTCATACTTTAGTATGAGAGGCTGGTTAAACCAAGTATTTATAGGGTTCTATTTATCATTGGGCCGTTTGATTCTTCAGCAGGGTACTGATGAGTTCTGCGCGGCTACTTACATCGTATTTTGAAAAAATGTTCCGTGCATGTGTTTTTACAGTACTCTCACTAATAAACAAAGCCTCAGCAATGTCGCCATTGGATTTGCCGGAAAGGATCAGTTGCAATACTTCCTGCTCACGGACAGTCAGCGGGGCGAGAGTCTTAATCTGCCGTATAATATCCGTTTGCTGGGACTGGCTCATATTATCATAGACATTAAGGTAGACATGGCTTTTCAGCAACAAAACCAACTGATGGTTCAAAGGGGGGAGCATAACCAATGTAAAACATACAACTGTGAGGGCAATAACTGTCACCTCCGCACTAGGAAGACCAATAGAGGTCACCGCCATCCCCAATACACCTCCGCAAAGGACGCCGAACACATTGGCCGAAAGTCCGATACCGAATACTTTGGCAGGATTGTCGGTGTAATCCAACATTTCTCCAAGAATGCTCCACCAAAACAGATCAAAAATACCGCAGGCGCCAAGCATCAGGGTATCCACCATCAGATAATCGGAAGTGCTCCGCCCTAGCAGCATAAAGCTAATGAACGCCCCCATAATCATTATCATACCGATATACAAAATTCTGGAACGCTTCATCTTCGTCGACAAGTTGCGCATAATAGCAAGGGCGACGATATAAGGCACGGCCCAATACCAGCTTACTAGTCCTGTCAAGCGATCAAAAGCAGGGTTTATCACCTGGTACATCAGTCCAGAATTAATTGTGATAATGAAGATAAAAAGGCACAAAAGTAGCAGCGGTTTTTTAATGTCACCACTCGCATTGTCTCTTAGCACTTGGTTCGACCCATTATCCGACCCTACTGGTAGCATCCAAGTAAAAGCCAGTCCGATTACCAGACAAAATATAGAAAGGCCAAGGCCGATAAACGGTGACTGGTTCAGGGCAACCACGTTGACTGCAATCATTATTAGATTGGAATAAATCAGAACGTCGGCGCAGGATTTAATGCGCTCGTTCTTAGGCGTATAGGCTCTGAGGAAATATCCCCATGCCGCCACTGCACAGCCGCTGGCATACCCACTGACAATCAGCCCCCCGATCCATAGTAGAGTGGAAGGAGCAGAGAAGAAGAGGACAGCGGTAACTGAGCATAGACCCATGCTACCGAGCATCATGCTTTTGGCGGTCGCCTGCGATCTGACAAACAGCCTGCAGGTGAAAAGTCCTGTGAAATGTGCGATAATCGCAGCTAAAATGTAACCGGAGGGGTCTGCTTGGTGCATATTCAACAGACTATAAAGCACCGCTCCCTCAAACTGAAAAGAGAGCACATACGCAAAAGAAAAAGAAAACGCTGCAATGGAAAGCCTGCGAGCGTTTACAGTTTTGAGTCCGTCCATTTTATATTCTCCCACTCATCAGAGGCGCTATCCCTTTAATTCCATTCGTTGATATCCGCAGTTTTGAAACGCCAGATTTTCCCACCTTGAGAAGGCCGGCATTCCGCGCTGCTCGATCCAACGCATGATCGTGTAGCACTTCACGCCCAGATAATCACTAGCCATCCGGATTTATGTTTTTGGGCATAAAAAGCCGTCTGTTTCGGACCGATTATAGTAATAAATGTATGAGATAATTATACAACATAGAGGAGTAATTTAAATTGATTGTGTTGTTTTGTGTAGCATTAACTCGTTTATAGACAAATTAATGGCAAATTTGTAATAGACAGTGAATACACTGACCCTTTGGCTTTGGGTCGGTGTTTTTTTGTGGGAAAGATATGAGAGAACCGTAAATTGTTTATAATAAGATAGACTAGTGATAAAGAGGGGTTGAAGTAATTGAAAAAAGCATATCTGATATCGACCGGAACGGAACTGCTCTTAGGTTCAACCCTTGACACCAACTCCATCTTTTTATCAAGAAAACTAGCGGAAATCGGTATCAAGGTAATAGGTAAAAGTGTAGTTGGTGATAATCAGGAGGCCATTGAAGCTGCCATGAAGTTAGGCCTTTCGAGTGCAGATGTGGTCATAACTACTGGAGGATTAGGCCCGACACGGGATGATTTGACTAAAGAGATTGCCTGCAGTGTGGCGGGGGTCGAATTGAAATTGATAGCCGCCGAAGAAGAAAGGCTGCGGGAATACTTTGAGCGCCGTCATCGCCCTATGCCGGAAACTAACTTAAAACAGGCTATGTTCCCTGAGCAGGCGGTTATAATCAGCAATACCAATGGTACTGCTCCAGGTATGTACCTGCCGCTTGATAATAATAAGATCATTATCTGTATGCCGGGCCCTCCTCGGGAAGCTGAACCCATGTATGAAAGTTACGTCCAAGACCTGCTCAGCCAAGCCTATAATCTAGTCAGCCAGAGCTCGGCTAGCCGCATAATAAAAGTGTTGGGTCCTGGCGAGTCGCAGGTCGAGGATATGCTAGCTGAGGTTATCGATCAGGCCGAGAACTATAATTTGACACTGTTGGCTCGGGATGGAGAAATCGATATTCGCTTGACTGCTGAAGGTAAAGATTATGATGACAGTCTGCTGATTCTAAACCAAATAACCGAACAAATAAATCAGAAGATGGGTAAAAGTGTTTTTGGCTATGATGAGGATACTTTAGTTGGGGTAGTAGCCCAATTATTAAGCAGCCATAATATGACTCTGGCAGTAGCTGAGTCATGTACCGGGGGATTGCTCGGCAAAATGATCACCGATATCTCTGGCAGCTCCAGATATTTCTGGGGTGGTGTTATTAGTTATTCTAATCAGGCCAAACAGGAAGTGCTAGGAGTAAGTTCTGTCACCCTAAACAATCATGGGGCAGTGAGCCGCGCCACCGCTCTGGAAATGGCTCAGGGGGTAAAACGCTTGGCAGGTACTGACCTGGGTGTTTCCATAACCGGAATAGCCGGACCTGATGGGGGGAGCATTGAAAAACCGGTTGGGTTAGTATATATAGCTGTGGTTGGTGACAACCTGGAACAAGTGCGTGAAATGCATTTTGTAGGCAGCCGTGATGCGATCAGAATGCTGTCAGCCAAATCAGCCCTTGATTTACTGCGGCTACAATTAGTTTAAGGAGTAAATAGATATGCGGCTTTTTACAGCGATAACGGTTCCTGACCAAATCAAACAATATGCCGGTACTATTAGAAAAGAGATGGAGAATACTTGTCCCGATGTTAAATGGGTAGAAGAGGAAAATTATCACCTCACTCTTAAGTTTTTAGGCGATGTATCTCCTGATGTACTGGAGCAGCTCAATGACTTTTTGGAAAGAGCGGCTGTATCCAGCCCCTCCTTTAAGCTGCGGCTGCAGGGAATGGGATTCTATCCCCACCGCAGACGCCCTCGGGTAATATGGATCGGGATGGCCGGGGAGCTAGAAAAGGCTTTATTTCTGGGAGATAGAGTTGATGCATACTTAGGTTCTTTGGGATTTGAGGTGGAAAAACGGCGTGATTATCACTTGACCATGGGCAGGATTCGATCGGAGCGAAATGTCGATGACCTGGTAAATACGGTTCTAACCAGAGAAAACGAGATTCAATCCAGTTTTTTCTCGGTGACAGAATTCTATCTTATGGAAAGCCAGCTCACCTCTAGTGGGCCGATCTATACCATAAAAAGAAAATTTAGCTTGGATTAATGAAGGGGAGTTGACATAATAGATCAGGTACTCGTATAATTTACTCAAGGCGAACATATGTTTGAGGAGGGGAGTCCGTGGAAGTTATCGAAAATCAGGGTAAACAAGAAGCAGTTAATAATGCTATAAAAAATATTGAAAAGCAATTCGGCAAAGGCTCGATCATGAAATTGGGCGAAGCGGCAGCTATGAACGTAGAGGTTATTTCTACCGGTTGTCTGTCATTGGACATGGCCCTTGGGGTGGGCGGAATTCCCAGAGGAAGAGTAATTGAAATATTTGGTCCGGAATCCTCTGGTAAGACTACAGTTGCTTTATGCTGTATTGCTCAGGCCCAAAAAGAGGGCGGAATGGCAGCTTTTATTGACGCGGAACACGCTTTAGATCCTCTTTATGCTAAGAACCTAGGTGTTGATATTAATAATTTATTAGTGTCACAGCCTGACTCAGGAGAACAGGCACTGGAAATTGGCGAGGCTTTGGTAAGAAGTGGAGCGATTGACATAGTAGTTATTGACTCCGTAGCTGCATTAGTTCCCAAAGCGGAACTCGATGGAGAAATGGGCGACATTCATGTGGGGTTGCAGGCCCGCTTGATGTCCCAGGCCTTGCGCAAATTAACAGCTCATATCAGTAAATCCAGAGCTTGTGCCATATTTATAAATCAGATTCGCGAGAAGGTCGGAGTGATATATGGTAGTAATGAAGTTACTACCGGGGGCCGTGCACTGAAATTCTATTCTACGGTACGCATCGAAGTGCGCAAAGGTGAACAAATTAAGCAGGGTACGGAAGCCATGGGAAATCGCACCAGGGCCAAGATTGTTAAGAACAAAGTTGCCCCGCCCTTTAGGACCGCTGAATTTGATCTCATGTTTGGCTCCGGAATTTCTCGAGAAGGCGACCTGTTAGATATAGCCGCCGATATGGAAATTATTCAGAAAAGTGGTTCCTGGTTTTCTTATCAGGGCGAGAGACTGGGGCAGGGTAGAGAAAACGTGAAAGAGTATTTTAGGAATAATCCAGAGTTTTTTACCCAAATTGACCAGCAGGTTCGCGCAGCGGTTTTACAAAAGAAGGCCGACCTCAATAGTGACTTAGCTTGACAATCAAGCCAGGTTATTACTAAAATTTAGATAGCTCAGTTAAGAAGTCTCAAAAAGACTTGAACATATAGAATCGTGTCTATCGTTTACAAGTTAACCTCGCTGAGTGCCGAGGTTGTCATAGATTCACAGTTCAGGTTGTAGTAGGTCAGTTTATTTACCTGTAATTAAGTAAGCGTGCGCATAGTGGGCTGGTTGAAATACTGGCATATAGGCGTTTTTACAAAATCAGGTTATATGTTACCTTACTAAAAGTGAGTCTTCTGGTTAAAAACCGAGCGGAAAGAGCTCGGTTTTTTTGTGGTTATATTATGGAAAGATCCTATTTATTAAATCATCATTATTAAATAAGGAGGTGAACCAGATGAATACGCTGGGAACCTTTATCGTAATTCTATTATCTCTGGCTGTTGGAGCGGTGGCAGGCTATTATGGCAGAAGATTGATAGCAGAAAGCCGTATCAGAGGAGCAGAAGAAGAAGCCACCAGAATATTGGGAGAAGCAAGTAAAGAAGCCGAGGCCAAAAAGAAAGAGACATTACTAGAAGGCAAAGAGGAGATTCATCGCAATCGGCAGGAAGCCGAAAAGGATATTCGCGATCGTCGGCGGGAGCTGGATCGTATGGAAAGAAGAATCCTGCAAAAAGAAGAACAGCTGGATAAAAAGACGGATAGTATCGAGAAAAAGGATCAGGCTCTGCGGGAGCATGAAAAGAACCTCGAAAAAACACAGCAGGATCTACAGCTGATTCTAACTCAGCAGTTGAAAGAACTGGAACGTCTATCCGGGTTGACTTCTGAAGAGGCCAAGGCCTTGCTGCTCTCCAATGTAGAACAGCAGATTCGCCAGGAAACGGCGGTTTTGATCAAAACTCTGGAGCACGAAGCGCGGGAAGATGCTGATAAAAAAGCCAAAAACATTGTATCTCTGGCTATTCAGAAATGTGCTGCAGATGTTGTTTCAGAAGCTACCGTTTCGGTGGTGGCGTTGCCCAATGATGAAATGAAGGGTAGAATAATTGGACGCGAAGGAAGAAATATTAGAACATTTGAGAGTCTTACTGGAGTTGATTTAATTATTGATGATACTCCGGAAGCTGTAATCCTATCGTCATTTGATCCGATTCGACGGGAAGTCGCTCGAGTTGCATTGCAAAATCTTATTTCCGATGGACGTATTCACCCGGCTCGTATCGAGGAAATGGTGGAAAAGGCGCAGAACGAAATCGATCAAGAAATTCGTGATGTCGGAGAAGAAGCGGCCTTTGAGGTAGGAGTGCACAATCTGCATCCCGAATTGCTTAAGTTATTGGGAAGGCTAAAATATAGAACCAGTTATGGACAAAATGTTTTGAAACACTCCATCGAAGTGTCGCATCTGGCAGGAATTATGGCTGCTGAATTAGGTGTTGATATAGCTTTAGCCAAACGATCGGGGCTGCTTCATGATATTGGCAAAGCAGTGGATCACGAGGTAAGTGGACCTCATATCGAGATAGGTGTTGATCTGGCTAAGAAATACCGTGAGAGCAAAGATGTTATTCATGCTATAGCGGCTCATCATGGTGATGTAGATCCCGAATCAATAGAGGCAGTTTTAGTACAAGCGGGTGATGCCATATCGGCATCACGTCCGGGCGCGCGGCGGGAGACGCTGGAGGCCTATATCAAACGTCTTGAGAAACTGGAGAATTTGGCTGATTCATTCGCGGGGGTTGAACGATCTTTTGCTATACAAGCTGGTCGTGAAGTCCGCATAATTGTAAAGCCGGATGATATAGATGATTTGGCTGCCATTACCCTTTCCCAAGATATTGCCCGCCGGGTCGAAAATGACCTCGACTATCCAGGACAGATCAAAGTAGTAGTGATTCGTGAGACTCGTTCAGTAGAGTTTGCCAAATAGATCCAAATCAGAAATCAAACAGGGCTAGATATAGCCCTGTTTTGGTATTTCTGTATTATTTTACATAAGGCTGTTTTGAAGGAGTTTACCCCCCCTTATCGAAAGGTTTATATTATTGCTTATAAGGGGAAGATTTTCAATGAATTCTGGAAATGGCCTTGATATGTTTATTTCAATTTCTTTAACATACCCGGAACTGAATGCAGTTCGCTATGATGCGGACCACAACATTATAGGCTTGGAAGTGGCGGTGCAGGGTGAAATATCAGCTGAAGAAGAGATATCCTTCCTGCACTGTATTTATCGAAGCCTGGATCTATACCACCATCGCCGGATTATTAATGCTGAGGTGGCTAAGGTTTATCTGCGAAGATTAAATGAGCTTTCCCTGTTGCATTATGAACGTGATATGGGCACTATGTCTGAAGGGGAAATGGAGTTAGTAATCAACTTGATTCGAGATAATTTTCCCAACCGGATCATATTTGATCGAGGAGACAGTATAACTGAAGAGCCTTTCAAACATAGAGTAAAACAGAATTTACTAAGAAATATCAGTAAGAACGAGGATAAACACCACTTCCTTGCCTTTCGTAAAAAAGGGAGGGTGTTGGTCTTTCAGAAATAAACCTTCTTGGGGGTATATGAATTGAATGTGCTGGTTATGGGAGATATAGTAGGTCGACCAGGACGGCAGGCGATACGGAATTTACTGCCTGACATTGTGCGCGAGAACAATATAGAGTTCACCATAGCCAATGCTGAAAACGCTTCCGGAGGTCGTGGGCTGAGTCGTGAAGTAATGCATGAATTATTGGGTGCCGGTATTGATGTACTGACGATGGGTAATCATGTTTGGGACAATAAGGAAATACTTAGCTTTATTGATGATGAAACTCGACTTATTCGTCCCGCTAATTATCCTTCGCCCTGTCCAGGTCAAGGATATCATGTTTATCAGGGCGGTTTTAACCAAAAGATTGCCGTTATTAACGTTTCTGGAAGAGTATTCATGCCCGCGTTAGACTGCCCATTTCGCACTACCGAGCAGATAATCGCCAATCTTCCTGAAGTAGATTATATTATTATTGATATTCATGCCGAAGCAACCTCGGAAAAACTAGCTTTTGGCTATTATTTTGATGGTAAAGTAAGCGCGGTGCTAGGCACTCACACTCACATTCAGACAGCCGATGAGCGTATTTTACCGGAAGGAACCGCCTATATTACTGATCTAGGTATGACAGGTCCAACTGACTCAGTCTTGGGTATGGATCGTCACCTGGTAATTAATAAATTTTTGTCACAAAGACCAGTGCGCTTTGAAGTTGCCAAAGGAGCCTACCAGTTGCAGGGTGTAATACTGGAACTCGATGAACACTCCCGAAGAGTTGCTCAAATAAGGAGAATTTCCTATAAGAGTGCAGATTAAAAAGGAATATTTCCATTTCATGGCTGTAAAAAGAAGGAATTACTCCTTCCACTGCGAATATAAATTATAGGAGAGCACCTATCTTTTGAACACAATTGAGGGAGGGTTAAACTGATGGAGGTATTAAAGGTTTCAGCCAAATCCAGTCCAAATTCAGTTGCAGGCGCATTGGCTGGGGTATTACGAGAAAAGGGTGCGGCAGAGATTCAAGCAATTGGAGCAGGTGCCATTAATCAGGCAGTCAAAGCGATTGCCATTGCCCGAGGTTTTGTAGCTCCCAGTGGTATGGATTTGATTTGTATCCCGGCATTTACAGACATAATGATTGACGGTGAAGAACGCACCGCCATTAAACTCATTATTGAACCCAGATAGTGGGTTTAATTTTACAGCTTATTTTTGAAATAGATCAAAAAACCTGCTAGGA
>CAZTZX010000085.1:0-3456 GCA_964618175.1 uncultured Syntrophomonas sp.
GGGATCTATTATGCATTTGTTGTAGGGCAATAAAAACTCCCTTATACCGCTGGCATATGGGGCAATATCGTATTGCTGAAAATAAACTACCACTCCTTGTGGGGTGCAGTAAAAGTTATTTACATTAAAGGTCTGTTCTACCAACTCTTCATAATTTTCAAAATAGATGTCGGGGTTTTCTTTTATCTGCTCAATGATTTTCTTTTTTATATACGATTTATAATTAGCGGAACACTTATACAATTCCCTGAGTTTTATCATCTGCCCGGTTCTTAGGTTCCAGGTCTGAGAAGTCCTATTTGTTAAACCGTGGGCTCCTCCGGTATACTGGTAATTGTCAAAATATAAACTGATTATGCAGGCTTGGTTGTAAGTTATTGCAAAGGTCTGCAGGGCTTCAAATACCCGTACCGGAAATCCATTTTTGATATCATCCAAATACTGGTCAACTGCCATTTGGTAAAGCTTGGTGCGGAAATTGTTTTGCAGTGCCAGGGCGTTGCCTTTGTAGAACTGGTTTACAGCCTTAATAGTTTTTTGGTAGTTATCTGAAACAAACTCAGGATACTCTATTCGATAGTTTAAAACAGTGACACCCTGGTATTTCATCTCTTCCGTAAGTACCATAGTGTTAAAAGGTATCGACTTTTTCAATATTATCACCTCATAATAAGATATGGGGTGATGTTATATTTGGTGACTATCTGTTATAGTAAAAGCCCAAAACGGGCTCACTATTGTCACTCCCTGACAGTAAGGCCCTTCGGGGGAGAGAGTTGATTGCGGATGGATAAAAAGCTTTATTACTGGGAATTGTCAGGTTTCTTTTTTATATTCTTAATGGGTTCTGCCTGGCATTTTCTCTATGACTGGACCGGAATATTTTTAATAAGCCTGATGTCTCCGGTCAATGACAGTGTATGGGAGCATTTAAAGCTCGGTTATCCTACCCTGTTGTTTGCCCTGATTGCCTATTTTTATATCGGTAAACACCAGCGCTTCTATTGGTCAGTGCGGGCGCTGCAGATGTATCTGATCCCAATCTTCCTGGTGCTGCTCTTTTACGGTTATACAGCAGTGTTAGGGGATAACAAACTATTTCTGGATATCCTTATCTTTGCCGTAGCGGTCGCTGCTTCGCAGTTGATCGGCTATAAGATTTTGCACAAAACTGCCGGTCCCGGCCGGAGTATTTGGTTCATTCCTGCTCTGTTTATTCTGTTAATAATGGCAGCTTTTGCTTATTTCACACTGCATCCCCTACCGTTGGGAATTTTCATTGAGTAAAAAACCTTTCTCCAACCGTCACCCTTCTTCCGGCGCGGCGGGTAGCATGAGAGTAATTCTGGTACCTATATTCTCCCGGCTTAAAATCTCAATATGACCGTCATGCCGTTCAGTAATCCATTTGGCGATAGACAACCCCAGACCGGTACCGCCGGTGGCCCTGGCCCGGGATTCATCAGCCCGGTAGAATCGATCCAAGACCCGGGGCACCGATTCAGGAGCAATTCCAATACCTTCATCCTGTACAGTCAGGCAAGCATTTCCTTGGGGCGAGGAAACTGAAACGGTTATCCTTTGGCCGGGAGGAGTGTATTTTACAGCATTATCAACCAGTATCCGCATTGCTTGTTTGATCAGGCTCTTATCGGCTTCGATGAGAACCGAATTCAAATTATCTATGTATTCATGTCCGCTGTCAATCATCTGGGTTTCTCGCAGTACTTCTTCAGCCAGGGAAGCCAGATCAAAGCGTTCAATGTTAAGAGCCATGGTATTGTTATCACCACGGGCCAGGAATAAAAGCTGTTCCACCATTTCTTTCATATTAGCGGTTTCATCTTTTATGGCATCAATTGATTCCTGCAAGGCTTTCTCGTCTTTTTTACCCCAGCGATCCAGCAGATTGGCATATCCCTGAATAACAGAGATCGGTGTCCTGAGTTCATGCGAGGCATCGGAAACGAACCGAACCTGGGAACGGTAGGATTCATTGATACGATCCAGCATGGCGTTAATTGCTGCAGCCAGACTCTGCAACTCACTTTGCGTTTCACCCACTGAAATACGGGTATCCAGCTTAGCGGCATTTATATTATCAAGTTTGCCGGCCAGAGCTTTAAGCTGTTCCGGTGAAAAGGCAGCATCCGTACTGAGGTTTTGGGCTGCTTCTGTTAATTCCTGAATTGGTCTTAAGGTATGGCGTATCAATTGGGCACCGGAGGAGATGTTTTTTAACAGCATCAATAGTTCCATAACCAACAGCACAGCAAGTATAAATAAGACTATCTGTAGGGTTCTCTGCGGATGGTAAGAAAGCACAAAAAGATTATTGTCAGCTTTAACTGTTATGTTATAGGAAATATTCTTAAGCAGTTCCTGGGCGCTCATATCCCCAGAATGGGACAGTTGAAAACTCCTGGGGTTTTCAGCAGTTTGGGGAGGGAAATGCTTTTGCAGGAATTTGGGTATCTGGAATTGCCCTTCTAATTCGGCATTTGGTGAAAGACTGTATTCAGTTAATGCCAACCAGTTTTCAGCTTCGGGAGAAGACGGGCTGGTCTGGTTAAATATTTCAGCTGATATAGCTGCCGTTTGTTCCGCCCGTATAATTAATCCGGCAAGCAAGAGCAGTATCAGCATTAAATCAAGGGCAAGAAAAACGCCCAACATACGGAAAAACAATCTGAAATTGAGTTTCCATACTATAGAGAACCTGATCTTGTCACTGAACCGGATATGATTGTTGTCAGCAGCATGGTTGTTACTCATCTTTGATCACATATCCTACTCCTCTTACGGTATGAATCAGTTTAATACTAAATACCTCATCAATTTTTCCCCGCAAAAAGCGTACATAGACATCAACTACATTGGTATCTCCAGCATAGTCATAACCCCAAACATTTTCCAGCAGGGTTTCCCGCGACACTACCAAATCCTTGTTTTTCAACAGAAAGTACAGCAGGTCGAATTCGCGTTTAGTAAGTTCAATGGCCGTATCCATATAATTCACGGTATGGCGGCTGGTATCCAACTGCAGCCCGGATGCAGACAGTACCTCGGATTGTTCTGATTTATTAGCTAGTCTCAAAGTGGTGCGGATGCGTGCCAGGAGTTCTTCAATGGCAAAAGGTTTGGTGATGTAATCATTAGCCCCGCTGTCTAAGCCAGAAACCTTATCTATCACACTGTCTCGGGCTGTCAGCAAAATTACTGGAACGGAGGAAACACGGCGGATCCTGCGCAGTACTTCCATGCCGCTCATCTTTGGCAGCATGACATCCAGCAGAATAAGGTCGAACTCGCCTGTTTCAGCGAGTTCGAGACCGGTTCTGCCATCGAAAGCTTTGCTGGTTGAATAACCTTCGTAGCCAAGTTCCAGTTCAATAAAGCGGGCGATTTTCTCTTCATCTTCAATAATCAGTATTTTCAAGCTCATAGCAACCTGCC
>CAZTZX010000085.1:3556-8211 GCA_964618175.1 uncultured Syntrophomonas sp.
TACCTTTATACACTTCAAAAGAATTGATGTTGCCTTTGTGAATAACTTTCAGCAAAAACTGCCCAGCCTTTTTAACAGAAGCCCCGAAAGAGTTTTCGGATTTATTGTTGTTATGATGACTTTCGTTGGCATTTGAATGTGGCGGGATTTCTTTTGAATCGGTAGTCTTTTCGCTGTTGAAATAACCGCCTCCGTTGGGGGCCTGTATCTTGCCCTGTTTCTCCAGACTAATAACAGCCTCCAGTAAATCTCCATTGGCCGCATCTAGAACAGCCTTGGCTTCTTCGTAGCTGATATTGGCCATGGCACAGATTTTTTCCACATTTTCTAAGGTTGTCATACTAATTCCTCCCTATTTTCGTCAGTATTATCAACAGTTGTTTGGTGAGTCTTGATAACATTTGACTATGTATAAATACTAACGGCCAAAACTTAAAGGGAAATTAGTCCTACATTAAAATCAGATTAAAACTTATTTAACCCAGTTTTATTATAACTGCTTATATGACATGAGTATACCGAGCCCATTTTTCTTGGAGACGTAGCCAGTATTGAGGTAGTTAGAGCTCCCAACCCGTTTATCGTTGCTTTGTAATGCCAACCCTCTGACCTTAAACGAAACCAATGCACCAGCATACCCGCCTGAGGAGTTGGGTTATCTTTCTCTTTAGTTGATCCAGCGGCATTACAATAAAACCCAAGTTTTACCCTTTGGTTTTTACCCTATATTTAAAGGTACATGGTAAAAATAACAGCCAGGGCAGAACTATTTTGCCCTGGCTGTTCCAGTTAATCATCGTCTTTGGGTAAATTTCAGATCAATTGCTTATGGTATGGCTATAAATGTATGACCATAACTTTTGGCATATGCCTCAGCTGCTGAGCCGCGTACCCCACGTATAATGAACTCTTTAGGTTTTTGATCTCCATCTGCTACCGAGGTGCCCTGGTTACCCCAAAAAGCAGCCCTACCAACATAAGTTACACTCGCAGGTATGGTTACCTCTTTAAGCTTGTTCCAGGAGAAAGCATTGTCCTCAATCCGGGTCACTGTGTCAGGGATCTCCACTGAGGTTAATCCCCTACCTTGGAAGGATCCAATGGGGTTCCTCCCAGTTACATCATGATATATAGAGATGCTGGTAACTGGATATCCTCCCAGTCTTTTCGGAATCCTCACATCTTTGGGTCCATTTGAACTGTATCTATCAATTTGTGCACTACCCCCCCAGGATGGTACCCAATACTCAAAATAGCGTTCAGGAGTATAAAATGAGTCGGATTTAAGATCTAATTTAATGATCTGTCCTCTGCTGACCGTAGACCAGTTAATTGGATCGTGAATGGCAAAAGAGTCGTTGACCTTTAACCGGATCTCCTTTCCATTCCTCAAGGCATCTTCAATATCAGTCCACTCAATCACGAGATAATCCCCATCATAACCAAATTTGCCAGCAGTAAACTTTTTGGTAACTTTGATCTGACCGTCAATTATTACGTCAATATAACCTTCGAGCCAACTGTCGAGGATCGGAACCGGAAGGGAAACCTTAGGAGTTACCGAACCCCATAAATAGACGGGTTCCTTGCGTTGGAAATAAGCATTCACCGTGATGTCCTGGTTCATGTCAATCGTAATTTCGGTATCAGCAACCTCACCGCCATCCACTTCCCATTTTACAAATTCCCAATTTCGATCCAAAGGAGTCTGGGTCAGTTGTAATTTAGTACCCACTTCATAAACATGCTTTCCTGCTACAGGCTGAATTGTACTCTGACCATAAACTGCAGCTTGAACCGTACCCTGACCCTGAACATTAACGGTCAGTATCTTAAGATCAGCCATTTCGCGGAATGTGTGTTTATTGCTGTTAGCATAAGCCTGGGCTTTCGAGCCTGATGCTCCGTAAATGGTTAAGTCAGCTGGGTTGCTCTGACTTGTGAATGCACCATCGCCGATGTTGGTCACACTGGCCGGAATAACTGCTGCATTAAGCGGATTATCAGTAAAAGCCCAGCTTCCAATGCTAGTCACACTGGATGGAAAGAATATAACCTCCAGCTTATTAGTATTAAAGGCAAAGTTGCCAACACTTTCAACCTTATCCGGGATAACCAGTGAAGCCAGCTGATTGCGACCAAATGAACTGGGGCTAATACTGGTCAAGGTGGAGGGAAGCACTATAGACTGCAGGTTATTAGCATCGAAAGCACCCTGTCCAATACTGGTAATGCCTTCCGGAATAACCAGTGAAGTCAGCTGATTGCGTGAAAAAACACCGGGGCCAATACTGGTCAAAGTGGAGGGAAGGACTACAGATTGCAGCTTATTAGCATCGAAAGCATAGTTTCCAATACTGGTAATGCCTTCCGGAATAACCAGTGAAGTCAGCTGATTGCCCGCAAAAGCACTGGTACCCATGCTGGTCACAGTGGATGGTAGGGATAGCGACTGCAGTTGGTTACCTGAAAAAGCGTAGCTTTCAATAATTTTAACCCCTTCTGGGAGATCCAGTATAGTCAGCTGATTGCCTGAAAAAGCGTAGGAGCCAATACTGGTCACACTGGAGGGCAGTTCCAATACCTTCAGGTTTTTCTGGTTAAAAGCAAAATTCCCAATACTGGTTACCGGATAGCCCCCTAAAGTATCCGGAATGTATAAATACTGAGGCCCATTCTTACTATAAGCGGTAATCCTGGCTTGCCCGTCAGCTACGGTATAGGTCAGATAAGGTTCGATATTAGCTCCTTCTCCTAAAAGCCCACTGCCCAGCGGGGATCATCGCTGCCACCTGAATCACCACTTCCACCTCCGCCTGAATCACCGCTTCCGCTTTCTTCCGTTTTTGGCGGATCGGTAACAGTAGTACCCTCCTGGAGTTCTTTACCGCCTACACTGGCTGTTACCCCGGGCGCCACTACGGTGGTAGTCGGAACTGGTTCAATCACCACGTTATCGGCGTTTATATTGGCCGTCTCAATCTTACCCTCGCCATTGATCTGGGCACTTCCGTCAATGTTTAAGGTAACGACCCGTGATGTCGCCTCCAGGTAGACTACCGCATCATCAACATCCTGGCTAATGTTTAATTCGTCAATGGTTCCATACAGTTCCAGATTAATGTTGGCTTGCATAGTCAGCGTGCTGAAATCACCTTCCAGCCTGAGCGTGGCTCCAGGCGGGATCTCCTGAGTTATGTTTATCGTCTCAAAGCCCGGCCCGGTCGTTTCAATTTCAACCAGGGCAGCACCTGAGGCCAGCTGAATAACTTGAACACTGGTATTGCCGGTAGCTACGATCCGTACCCCATCCTTGTTTATGGTAAGATTGGGCAGGCTGCTGTCTTCCAGCGTAATGCTGTTGGGGCCGCCGCCCTTTATGATGGTATTTCCTTGTACTGATACATTTTTAAGTTTTACATCACCTTCGCCAATTCCGACCGCCAGCAGGAGATTCCCATTAATAGTAGTATTTTGCAGTGTTATACCGGCATTACTGATGACCACATTACCATCAATAGTTTTGCTCCCCGATTCAGGCCCATAGGTTCCAGCTTGGCCATAAACCACTACCGTGCCGGTATTTCTTACCGCCTGGTCGATGATTACCATAGCCTCAGCGCGAGTTACTGATCTGGTGGGCCGGAAGGTATTGTCAGGATAACCCTTCAAGATGCCCTGGGCAAAAACCGTTTCCACATAAGGCTTGGACCAATCAGCCAGTTGCTCATAATCTTTTAGTTCAGATAAAACGCTATCTTGGCTGTTTGCCTCCAAAGTCAACAGCTGGGCAATCATAACCGCAGCTTGTTCGCGGGTGATGGTGCTGTCGGGTTCGAATGTCTTCGGGCTGGATCCGCTGATATAACCTAAGTTATAGGCTGCGGCAATATCAGAGTAATACCATTGATCTTTGGCAACATCTTGAAATACCGAACTATATCCATCATTGGAGATTCCCCAGGCTCGATTGACCATGCTGACAAATTCAGCTCTATTAACCGGGCTGTCTGGTCGTACAGTGTTATCTTCATATCCCTTGATTAAACCTTGGTCTATCCACTTTGAAATAGTGGAAGCTGCCCAGTGTCCTTTAAAATCGTTTAATGCTGTTTCCGCTGGGACTGCCCCCACGAAAACCAAGGTCATGGCGGTAACCAGCAGCCATGTTACCAGTAACGTTTTACGCAACAAAATTAATTCCTCCTTATATAACGAATCTTGTCAGAAACACACAAAAATGTTACAGAATGTAGTAAATGATAGTAATAAATTAATGTTATTATTCTATAATTGACCTGTTTCTCCTCTCGGAATTAAAGAACGAACACAAGGGGACGATCCCCCTGTGCGTTCAGGCATTTCCGACCTCAGTATATTTCTAAACATGGAAAAATACTGAGGTCTGTAGTATATTAAAAAACAATATGGGGGATACCATGCTGGTATAAAAGGGTGATAAAAAATGGGATATAATATGGAAAACAGGCAAAATGATATTATAGAGTCGTTTCAATCGCTCTTTAGTAAAGAAGAACTGCTTGCTAGGGTTATCGAGTTCTTCCCCTATCCAATCCAGATTTTCTCCCTTGACGGGACAGCGAGGATGATTAACAAAGCGGTGCTGGAAATGATGGGCATAAAAAGCGTGGAAG
>CAZTZX010000086.1:0-8072 GCA_964618175.1 uncultured Syntrophomonas sp.
GGCTTTCCAGTTGCCTTGCTCTTATCCTTTTTTGCTCGCTCTGGCAGGGTGTCGACTTTTTCGACACCCTGAGCGGGCCTTAAAGCCCGCTCCGTTATTTGCGTTAATCGACAATTATGAAAGTTTTGGTTTACTTAGTAAGCCTTAGGACGCCGATGCTTGTGGTCGTTCCTGGGTTGATTTGGTCTTCCTTTGGGAGAATTCCTTTTCGGGCGGGCGGTATAATTTCCCTTAACAATAATGGGCGGTGCCATGGTGAGATTATGCAGAGGCGTTTGGTCTGGTTCCCGAGTCATTACCTTCAGGGCAGCAGCCACTAAGGTAACTGGATCGTGTTCCTCCAGCAGGTTTTCGGCCAGACTTCGATAAGCTGCAATATTCTCCAGGGAGGCAGCCGCCAGCAAATTCTCTATGGCCGCTTTCCGTAAACCAATTTTGACATCATCAACACTGGGAATGGGTAGGCGTGTCACCTCTTGCCGGGTGCGCTCCTGGATATAACCCAGATGCCTTAATTCGCGAGGGGTTACCAGAGTCACCGCCCGACCTTTTTCTCCAGCACGTCCGGTTCTGCCGATACGATGTACATAACTCTCGGCGTCCTGAGGTATATCCAGATTAAAGATATGGGTAACTCCAGTAATATCAAGGCCCCGGCTGGCTACATCAGTGGCTACCAGAACCTCGCTCACGCCTGATTTGAATTTGTTCATAACCATATCCCGATTGCTCTGGGTCATATCTCCGTGGATCCCATCGGCTGAATATCCTCGGGAGCTTAGTGCTTCTGTGACTTCATCAACTCGACGTTTAGTCCGGGCAAATACGATAGCCGCTTCCGGGCTTTGTACATCCAGCAAACGGCACAGCACATCCATTTTTTGATTCTCATCAACTTCAATATATTCCTGCTCAATGCTAGCTACGGTAACTTCCCGAGGATTGGTTTGGACTAGCTGCGGATCATGCATGAATGAACGGGCCAAATTTTGAATATTAACTGGCATGGTCGCTGAGAACAACAAATTTTGCCGGGAAGTCGGAGTCTTGGCCAGAATAGCTTCAATGTCTTCTTTGAAGCCCATATTCAGCATCTCGTCAGCTTCGTCTAAAACCACCATCTGAACTTGTTCCAGACGAATAGTGCGGCGGCGTATATGATCCAGCAGCCTTCCCGGTGTTCCGACAATGATGGCCGGTCTTTGTTTCAGGGCCTTGATCTGTCTGGTGATTTCCTGGCCACCGTAGAGAGGCAGGCTGCGAATGCGTTTATATTGTCCAATGCGGTTCAATTCCTCTGCCACCTGCATGGCCAGTTCGCGGGTGGGGGTAACTACCAGTGCTTGGATCGATTCTAGCTCAGGATCACACTGTTCAGCCAGAGGAATACCAAAGGCCGCTGTCTTACCCGTACCCGTTTGGGCTCTTCCAATCACATCCCGCCCCTGCATTACCAGAGGTATGGTCATAGCCTGAATGGGTGTTGGTTCTTCAAACCCCATTTGGCTTACCGCACGCGAAATTGCTGCAGATAAACATAATTCTTGAAAAGTGGTCAAATAATTGTTTCTCCTTTTTCCTGTTTGATTTTATCATTACCATTTAGCAGCTATTTACATCATGTTTTTAAATGCCAGGGAGATAACGCTTTCGGTAACACATCAAAATATTCTACCACTTCAGGCTTCTCCAGTCAAAAAAACCGGTCCTCCGAAGAGAACCGGTTTCAACTGATTAAATAATATTTAGTGCAAACTTTTCCGGGAAGCGAGGCGTAATGTTCTTATAATACTCGATTACCTGTTGCATATCTCGCAGATAATCTCCGCTGGGGTGAAAAGCCGGTCCCACATGAGCTATCTTCTTCTTATAATCCAGCGAACTCAATACGATGGGGACTTTAGCCTCTAGCGCTGCATGATAAAAGCCAGTCTTCCATTTACCTTTCAGTTTACGACTTCCCTCGGGTGCTAATAAAATCACCAATTCCTCGGATCGATTAAACAATTCCACCATCTGGCTTACCAAATTATCTGATTTATCGCGCTTGACGCTGATTCCCCCGGTAGCCATGAATAATAATCCCCAAGGCATCTTCATCAGTTCCTGCTTCACCAAATATTTCATCCGGCGCTTCATCATGTACAAGGCGGCCCGGGAATAACCAAAATCAAAATTACTGGTATGAGGTGCACCAACCATAATGCACTTCCTAATTTTGGGATCAAGGCCCCCTTCCAGCTTCCACCCGCTAAGCCGGAAATAAAGTTTAGAAATGGATCTCATTATCATCCGGTACATTCTCCTTTTATATAGAATCAAAACCATCCTAATCGAGACAATAGTTTCGCGTTTCGCTTCTATTTTCCTCTATTTCGACAGCTAATACCATGTTAAATTTTTGCTCTGCCGAAAAAAGTCGACTGCCCGGAATTATCCCAAATTTGTGCTCCCTTAAAAATAGCCATAAAAACAGGTCTGGTCATAAGACCAGACCCGTTGATTTGCTTGGCTTAACTTAAATACCCAGCGCTCCTTTGACCATATTCAAGGTGCCGAGGACCTTTTCATCCGTAAAGACTTTCACCAGACTGTTCCAATCCATTTCATCGATGCCCTTGCGAATGATGCTGGCATGATGCTCACGATGAACCTGCTTTAACGCGATAAATGGCCGGCCCGGGGTATCGATGAGGGCTACTACTTTAGCCTGGGCCTTTTCCATAAGCTCTTCAGGAGTGTCCGCCAGTTCATCAAATATGCCCCTATCCACTGCCTCGGTAATGGGAATCAATTCGCCTTTGAAAATAATATCACGGTAGTTCTTCTCCGTATCCAAGCCCCAACGCATCAATCCTGCTTCCGCCGGGGTAAGCGACATGCCCAGCTTGATCTCCGTCATGCCGACTTTGATCTTAGGATGATTCATGGCGATCCGGTAATCAGCAGCACAGGCTACGATCATACCGGCAGCAGTAGCAGCACCGTTTACAGCAGCAATAACCGGCTTACTGCAAACAAATAGTTTGTAAAGAACTTCTTCTTCTACCTTAAACCAATCAATGATCTCCTGAGATCCCTGGAAACTTACAAATTCGTTGAGGTCAAAACCGCCCGAGAAATAGCGATCGGTGCCTACCATAATTAAACCCTTCAGTTCTTCTTCATTGTTGACCCGATCAATTGCTTGGTCGAGGCCTTTCAAGGTTTCCAATTGAATAGAGTTGACTTTGTTGCTCTTAAACTGGAAAATTACGATATTGTCCTCAATTCTCATCTCGTACGCCATAATTTACATCGCTCCTTTACTTCGAATCCGACTTTTCCGTTTCGTAACATTTGGTTACTTACATTATTGGTCAATCCAATGGCTGGTGTCAACAAGGCGGAAAATGTGGATTTACTCTGTATTTTCTGTAAATTCTTTTAGGGGTGCAGGCCAATGGTTCCACGCAAAACACTATACTACTGCCATTAGTTCTTGGTAACTAATTACAAACCAAAAGGCATGTTCTTAAATAATCTCTGGGCTAGTGACCTTGGCGTAGTAAAGCGAAACAGCTCAATGCTCCCAGAACAGCCATGACTACCAGAAACATCAGTCCACTAGTATATATTCCCGTAATCTGAATTAATAATCCCATTATGAATGGAGTTGCTGCCGAAAACAAATTGGCAGCGCCGCTAATGACCCCTGCCCCGGCCGCCATTAGTCTGCCGGGGGTTAACCCTTGTAAAATAGCCCATACTGTTGGAAAAACAAACTCATTGATCCCTACCGCCAGAACAATACAGATCACTGCCCCCATCGAGGAAGGGATGGCCGATATGCCAAAGGTAGCCAGAGCCACACCTATCAAGGCCACTAATCCCACTATACTTTTACGACGTACATGATCCACAAGTCTGCCGCCGGTGAAAACGCCGACTACGGCAACTATATAAGCAATGGTGACATAACTGGTCATACCGGACATATCAAAATTACGGGCTTGTACCAAATATTGAGGTATCCAGGTGATTAATCCCCACCAACTGCAATTAAATGCCGCGTAAGCTATACACAACCACCAAAAAGACTGATTTTTCAATACCTGGCTGATTCCTGCAGATTTATCGTCACTGTCCTGTGCATCCGCAGAACTGCATTGATTTGATTTAATGTATCTGACTTCCGCATCAGACGTATGGGGATTACTATCAGGCTGGTCGGAAACCCAGTATAACAGGAAAGGAATAACACAGACCAGTCCCAGAGCAGCGGGAACAAAGAAGCTGTATTCCCATCCCCAGGACTGAATAAGCCAACCATATAAAGGTAAGGCCAGAGCAGGACCTATGCATCCGCCCATTCCATATATAGAATTGGCCGTACCTCGTTCACTGGGGGGAAACCAGTTTTTTACCAGGACACTAAGGTTGGGATATTGAATACCATGGGTGATACCCAAAAGTATACGAACTACAATGATAGCCGCAAAAGTAGCGGCCCAGCCTCCCAGCATCACTACTATAGAGCCGGCTGCAATCCCCCACATCATCGTACGCCTTGGACCCAGACGGTTACTTATCGGCACCAATAATATATTGGCCAGTGAATATGCCAATAGAAAAACAGTCATTAAAAGACCTTGCTGGGCTGGCTGGCCCAGCAAATTCATGTCCTCCAAAAAGCGGCTATCCACCAGCAACATGCCGATATTAGTGCGCTGCAGATAAATTATCATCCACGTTATGGCCAGAACAATTACTAAATAGTAGCGGTAAATTCCCCGCCCCTGTCCGATCATCTCAGCACCTCAGTTTAAAGATCATTCTTAACATTATAGACCTATCTACCGCTTAACTCATCAAAAAACTACAAATTTCGAGGGTTTAATCTGGATGAGGTCAACGGGCCAGGTAAGAAAGGTCAATCATGCGCCCGGAAGATATATGATCCTGCGGTTAATTGTACCCACTGGCGGGCGAAAGGATTTCAAATGGAGCCGGAGAGGTGGTGTAAGAGCAGTAGCAGAGTAATCCTCCACCCAGATCTGGAATTAGAACTCACACGACTTGACCGTGCGGGGGAAAGGGATGACATCGCGGATATTGCTAACTCCGGTCAAATACATGATCAATCGCTCAAAGCCCAAGCCAAACCCGGCATGCTTAACTCCGCCGTATTGGCGCAGTTCCAGATACCACCACAGATCATCTTTAGCCATACCCAGTTCCGCCATACGGGCTTCCAGGCGATCCAGCCTCTCTTCACGTTGGCTGCCCCCAATCAGTTCCCCTACTCCAGGAACCAGTAAATCCATGGCCGCTACCGTTTGGCCGTCATCATTCTGCCGCATGTAGAATGCCTTAATATCACGGGGATAGTCCGTCACAAAAACCGGCCGCTTATACACATTTTCAGTTAAATAACGCTCATGCTCCGTCTGTAAGTCGCTGCCCCATTCCACCGAATATTCGAACGGTTGTGCCGATGCTTGCAAGAGCTTGACCGCTTCCCCATAAGTGACCTGTGCAAATTCCTGGCTAACAATCGACTGCAGCCTATCTAAGAGGCCCTTATCCACGAATTGGCTGCAGAAATTTATTTCCTCCCCTGCATTTTCCAACACATAGTTGATGACATACTTGACCATAGCTTCCGCCAGGCGCATATCATCCTGCAAATCTGCAAAGGCGATCTCCGGTTCGATCATCCAGAACTCTGCCGCATGCCGGGCTGTGTTGGAATTCTCTGACCGAAAGGTGGGGCCGAATGTATAGACATCCCGAAAAGCCAGAGCATAGGCTTCAGCTTCCAACTGACCGCTGACCGTCAGATTGGTGCGGCGACCAAAGAAGTCCTGTCCGAAATCAACTTCGCCCTTCTCATCCAGAGGGGGATGAGCATGATCTAGAGTGGTCACCCGAAACATTTCCCCGGCCCCTTCTGCATCACTGGCCGTTATCAGCGGAGTGTGCACATAAACAAAGCCCTGCTCCTGAAAAAACTGGTGTACCGCATAGGCCGCCAGCGAGCGCACCCGAAACACCGCCGCAAACAAATTGGTACGTGGCCGCAAATGGGCTACTTCTCTTAAGAATTCGCGGCTATGCCGTTTGGGTTGAAGAGGATAATCTTCGGGAGCATCTCCTTCCAGAACAATCTGCTGGGCCTTTATTTCGAAAGGCTGTTTAGCCTCGGGAGTAGCCACTACTACGCCCCGCACCGTGATGGCTGAACCCGCCCGATAACGAGTGGCTTCGGCAAAATTAGCGAGGGTTTCTTTCTCGTAGACCACCTGTATGCTGTTAAAGTGAGTGCCATCATTAAGGGCAATAAAGCCGAACGCCTTCTGGTCGCGGTTGCTGCGCACCCAGCCGCTGACCTCTACCAACTGGTCAATATAACGGGACATATCCCGAACTAACTGTCGGATAACTATTTTTTCCATGCAGATCCCCCTAGCCAATGACATTGTAGTGCGTATTTTCACCCTTTCGGTTTCCCTAACGGGAATCCTTCCTAGTTGCATTGTTATTATTCCTGCTTATTAAAAATTAAGACTATAATGATTATAAACATGAGGAAAGGACTTTATAAATGAGCTTCATTGAAATTGATACTGACAAATGTCAGCGCGACCGTATTTGTGGTCTCGAATGCCCAGGTAAGCTGATTGTTTTTTCCGAGAAAGACAGTTATCCAACGGCAGTAGAGCGTGCTGACGAATTTTGCATCCACTGTGGTCACTGTGTAGCCGTTTGTCCTCATGGAGCTTTGCGTTGGGAGGGCACCGATCCCGAAAGCCTTGCGGCCGTAAACCCTGATATCCTCCCCGACCAAAACCAGATAGATCACTTTTTGAGGACCCGTCGTTCTACCCGCACCTTTAAGAAAAAGGCCTTGAGCCGTCAACAGCTGGAGGAATTGATCGATATAGCTCGTTATGCTCCTACCGGCAGCAACAAGCAACAGGTTTATTGGCTGGTCATCGAAGACCAAGCCAAGATGCAGCATCTCGCTGGTCTGGTAATAGACTGGATGCGTATGCTGCTGGCGCAGAGTCAGGATGAAGCGTTGAACATGCGCTATGGCCGATTGATAGAAGCCTGGGACAAGGGGATAGATCGAATCCTGCGCCGCGCTCCCCATGTGATCATGGCCCATTCTCCGGGCGACGTGTTCGGGGCGGGGACTGATTGCGTGATTAGCCTGGCCTATCTGGAATTAGCCGTTTATTCCAGAGGATTAGGGGCATGTTGGGCCGGCTTTCTTAATACAGCCGCCACTTACCACCCCCCCCTGCAGGAGGCCTTAGGCCTGCCTGACGGTCATGTTCCTCACGGGGCTTTAATGTTAGGCTATCCGGTTCATAAATACCAGCGTATCCCACAACGTGAACCAGCTCGAATAATTTGGAGATAATGTGACAGGTTATAATTTTAAGTATAAGTTTTAAAGGAGTGACAAGATGCCTGATAATGCCACCCAGCGAAAAGCTATTCTAGATCAAGCCAAAATTGTAGCCGTAGTCGGTCTGTCAGATAACCCTGAACGGGCCAGTAACCGTATTGGTAGGTATCTGCAACAGCAGGGCTACCAAGTAGTACCGGTCAATCCTAACCTCACTGAAGTATTGGGAGAAAAGTGTTATCCTGATTTGCAGTCCATTCCTGTAGCCATAGACTTGGTTGATGTCTTTCGCCGCAGTGAAGAAGTTTACGACATCGTCAAGGCTGCCCAGGAAAAAGGGGTTCCCGTAGTTTGGACCCAGTTGGGTGTCCATTGTGATGACGAAAGCCAGCAACTAGCTCAGGACAGCGACATGACCTTGATAGACAATGCCTGTATCATGGTGGAGCACCGCAACCTGTTTAATAAAGGATAATCAGCAGGCGAGGCACGGGGACGGTTCAAAGTCCCAAAACTATCGGAAGGGTATGTATAAATATACTAGCGACCGTTGGCGGAGCATGGGCACAACATCCTGCGAAGGCGATTGGCGGAAGGGGGCGAGCGGCACGGATGCCGCGAGAGCGCCTCTGAGCACGGATGCGAATTGGCGCTGTACCCCTGGAGCTAATCG